>NZ_JAPCIK010000039.1:0-108200 GCF_025910115.1 Pseudomonas sp. RG1 | reverse complement strand
TTCGGCCTGCCATCGGGGAAATTCATCCTGAAGTGGATGGCGAGTTTTGGTATGGTGCAGCTCGTTTTTTAACGGACTGATGTCCTGCCCACGGATCGGCACTCATTTATGTCAAAGAGTTGCTGTAGAAATGCCTGAACCAATCCCGATCAAGGATCATGAAAAAGAGACGCGGCTGGTCAACAAACGATTGATCGCCTGCGCTCTGTTTGTCTTCGCCATCAGCTGCGCTCTGGTGGTGCGCCTGTACATCCTCCAGGTCGTGGAATTCGACTATCACTCGACCATCTCCGAAAACAATCGCGTCCATGTCCTCCCGATACCGCCAACGCGTGGATTGATCTACGACCGCAACGGTGTGTTGCTCGCCGACAATCGCCCCAGCTACAACCTGACCATCACCCGTGAGCGTGCCACCGACGTCAATCAAGAATTGGACGAAGTCATCAACTTGCTGCACTTGCCTGCTGAAGACCGCACGGTATTCGACAAGGCGATGAAGCAATCCCGGCATCCGTTCACACCGGTCACCCTGTTTTATGAGCTGACGGAAGAGCAGATTGCCGTCCTGGCGGTTAACGAGTTTCGCTTACCGGGACTTGATGTCGAACCGCAGTTTGTCCGGCACTATCCCCTCGGCGCACATTTCGCCCATTCGATCGGTTATGTCGGTCGGATCAATGAAAAAGAATCGAAAACCCTCGATTCCGTTGAATACCGAGGCACTCAATCCATTGGTAAAACCGGTATCGAGCGCTTCTATGAAGCGCAGTTGCATGGCCATGTCGGTTACGAAGAAGTCGAAACCAATGCTCAAGGCCGTGTGCTACGGGTACTCAAGCACACCGATCCGGTGCCAGGCAAAAACATCGTCCTGAGCCTCGATGTAAAGCTGCAGGAAGCAGCTGAAGCCGCTTTGGGCGACCGTCGTGGCTCGGTGGTAGCGCTCGATCCGTCCACTGGAGAAGTGCTGGCGATGGTCAGCAATCCGAGTTTCGATCCGAATCTGTTCGTCACCGGGATCAGTTCGAAGGAATATTCAGCGTTGCGCGATTCCATCGACCGTCCGCTGTTTAACCGCGTACTGCGCGGCCTGTACGCTCCAGGCTCGACGATCAAGCCGGAAGTCGCCATTGCTGGTCTGGACGCGGGCGTCGTGACCCCACAGACCCGCGTATACGATCCCGGCTACTACCAATTGCCGGATTTCGATCACAAGTATCGCAACTGGAACCACAGCGGTGATGGTTGGGTGGACATGGACGCGGCGATCATGCGCTCGAACGACACCTACTTCTATGATCTGGCGCACAAGCTTGGCATTGATCGTCTGCACGACTACATGGCGATGTTCGGCCTTGGAGAAAAAGTCTCGCTGGACATGTTTGAAGAATCGCCAGGTCTGATGCCGTCGCAAGCGTGGAAACGCGCTACACGGCGACAGGCGTGGTATCCCGGCGAGACAGTTATTCTCGGCATCGGCCAGGGCTACATGCAGGTCACACCGCTGCAATTGGCCCAAGCCACTGCACTGATTGCCAACAAAGGGATATGGAATCGACCGCATCTGGCCAAGTCGGTCGACGGCGTTGCGCCGGTTGACGAGCACCCGATGCCGAACATTCTGCTTAAAGATCCGCGCGATTGGGAGCAGGTCAATCACGGAATGCAGATGGTCATGCACGATGCTCGAGGCATCGCCCGAGCGGCGGCTGCGGGGGCGCAATACCGCATCGCTGGCAAGAGTGGTACGGCGCAAGTGGTTGCGATCAAGCAGGGTGAGCGCTACAACCGTGAGAAAACCCTCGAGCGCCACCGTGACAACGCCCTGTTTGTAGGATTCGCACCGGCCGAACATCCGAAGATCGCCATCTCGGTAATGATCGAGAACGGCGAGGCGGGTGGTCGTGTTGCCGGTCCCGTTGTGCGGCAGATCATGGACGCCTGGTTACTCGATAAGGAAGGTCACCTCAAGCCGCAATACGCAGCGCCGAGCAAAGCGCCGGGCGATCCTCACGTCTGAGGCGTAACGGTTCACAGCACAGGCTCCCCATAAGCGGAGCCTGTGATTATGCACCGGGTACCGGGCAACTCATATCACCTTCCTCACATTTCAAATATTGCTTGAGCGACTCGACGCGCGTCTTGGTCATTCCCGTCAGGCAGTCGCTGTAAATCAATGGATAGACACTCCCGCCGTCTACCCCAGAAGCCGAAAACTTGCACTCGGCATCCCGGAAGCTGACCCACGCCCGCTGCGCGTTGACCAGCAGCTTCTTTCCGTCCGGGTTATCCTTCAGGCGTCCGGTGATCTGCTGATAGAGCGTATTCAATTCCTTGTCCGCTGCTTTGAAGGCTTGCCCCGCGCATTGATTCATCGTCGCCTGATCGCTGGCGTTGGCGCAATCAACGGCGGCATGGGCGAAAGGGGCAAACAAAAAAGGCACAGAGGCCAGAAGCAGACGCACTGACATAAGGTTCTCGCTATCTCGAGTGGAAAGGGTGTATCGATTGTTATGTACGTAGCCGGGACGCCTCAAGCAAGCGATCCGCAGTGGCGGTGATTTCCTCGCCTTCATGCAACTGCTCCAGCCAGTGTTCGGGGATCGCCCGAGCGCTGTAGTAAGCACCTGCCAACTGACCCACGATAGCAGCCGTTGTATCCGCATCATCACCGAGATTGGCTGCTTTCAACACCGCTTCGGCGAATGTCTGCGTATGGTGAAAGCACCACAAAGCGGCTTCCAGCGATTGGATGCTATAGCCACTGCCTTTTATTTCAGTTTCCGCTTTGTGAAGGTACTCACCCTGAGCAATCGCAACCACCTTGGGCTGGGAAAGCTTGAGCAGTGGCGCCCGGCGAAGCTGTGTTTTCTCCGCACCCTCAAGCGCTCGTGCAATCAGATCAGCCAGCAATTGGCAGCACTCGATTGCCTCCGGCGCCGCATGGGTTGTGCGCGAACTGTCGGCAGCGTGGATCTGGATCTGTCGAGCGTCCGGAAAATAAAACAGCACGACTGGTGCCAACCGCATCAGCGACCCGTTACCAGCTGTCAACGGATCAGTCGACCCTGCGAAAGGCTCCCCGGTTCGCTGATACTGTTCCAGCGCCTGGCTGACGGTCATGCCGATGTCGAAACATTCACCGGTGGAGCTCAGGTATCCCCATTTCCACCAATTGAGATAGCGGCCCATCTGATCAGCCGCGTCGAAGCCGTTTTTGCGCAGCAGGCTCTCGGCCAGGCACAGTGCCATTGAAGTGTCATCGGTCCATTGCCCTGGCTTAAGTTGGAACGGCCCGCCGCCAACCATATCGCTCAGCGGCTGGAATGATCCTCGCGGTTGGAACTCAACTGTTGTGCCGACCGCATCGCCGCAAGCCAGGCCGAGGAGGGCGCCGCGATACCGATCGGCAAGAGAGGGCTGCATGATTCGTCCTTGTTTCTGCGGATTCGCTGGAAAGATAACAGGTCATGCGGCGCCGATCACAGAGCGCAAACTACCGCAGAATGTGTCCGCTCGAATCGGTGTCTGCAGCGCTTCGATACAACTTCGCATTGGACATGTGGTCATACAAGCCTAGTGTTCAGAACAGGAGGTGACGTATGAAACCAGTACCTAACAGTTTCGAACGCAAGATCACGCTCAAGGCGTCGCGTTCCCATGTCTGGCGTGCATTGGTCGATGCAGAGGCGTTTGGCCAGTGGTTTGGCGTGGCGCTCGAGGGCCGGCGTTTCATTGCCGGCGAGTGGACGCAGGGTCAGGTCACTTACCCCGGTTATGAACACGTATTGTGGAATGTGCTGATCGAGCGGGTCGAGCCGCAGCAGCTGTTTTCTTTCCGCTGGCACCCGTATGCGGTCAACCCGAAGATCGACTACTCACAAGAGCCAACCACATTGGTCAAGTTCGAATTGCAGGACTTTGAAGACGGCACTCTACTCAAGGTCTCGGAATCCGGCTTCGCGCACATTCCTGATATCCGTCAGAAAGAGGCGTATTACATGGACAGTCGCGGCTGGGAGGAGCAGTTGAGCAGGCTTGAACAGTTTCTCGCCGAAAGCGCCAGGGCTCGTGAAAGCGGCGGTGCCTGACAGGTCTAAGGGTTTTCGGAAGTGTTTGTATGGCGAATGTCTTACACGCGTTGGTAGCTTTTACGACTATTGCTGATTGGATCCACTGGGTAATCTACACACATCAACTGAGACACAGGGAGTGTTTCAGGATCATGGACGATCGACCATCGCAAGGATCGCTGCCGACAGGGAGTCGATAATGGTCTTGGGAAAAACCCGCTTCGGCGGGTTTTTTTTCGCCTGAATGCAGGAGCCGCCGGAGGCTGCGATCTTTTGATCCTGCTTTTGAAAGCCAAGTCAAAAAGATCACAGCCTGGGCGAATGTCACCCCGTCACGAAGCAATCAACTGCCGCAACACATAATGCAGAATCCCGCCGGATTTGAAGTACTCGACCTCATTCAGCGTATCAATCCGGCACAAGACTTCGATTCTCTCCTGACGCCCATCCTCGCGAGTGATAACCAGCGGCAGGTTCATCCGCGGCCTCAGCTCGACGCCGGTCAATCCCAGAATCTCGAACGTCTCTTTGCCGGTCAGATTGAGGCTCTTGCGGTTCTGATCAAGCTTGAACTGCAACGGCAGCACACCCATGCCGACCAGATTCGAGCGGTGAATACGTTCGAAACTCTCCGCAATCACGGCTTTGACGCCCAGCAGATTGGTGCCTTTCGCCGCCCAGTCACGGCTCGACCCGGTGCCGTACTCCTGACCGGCAATCACCACCAGCGGCGTACCCGAAGCCTGATATTTCATCGCCGCGTCATAGATGGCCATTTTTTCCCCGGTGGGAATGTAAATGGTGTTCCCGCCTTCCTCGCCACCCAGCATCTCGTTGCGAATACGGATGTTGGCAAACGTGCCGCGCATCATCACTTCATGATTGCCGCGACGGGAACCGTAGGAGTTGAAGTCGCGCGGCTCGACGCCTTTTTCCTGCAGGTATCGCCCGGCCGGGCTGTCGATCTTGATGTTGCCGGCGGGGGAGATGTGGTCGGTGGTCACTGAATCGCCGAGCAAGGCCAAAACCCGCGCACCTTTGACGTCTTTGACTTCCGGCAGCGGGCCGGAAATGTCGTCGAAGAAAGGTGGATGCTGAATGTAGGTCGAATCGTCCTGCCACACGTAAGTCGCCGCTTGCGGCACCTCGATGGCCTGCCATTGTTCGTCGCCGGCAAACACTTCGGCGTATTCCTTGTGGAACATCGCCGTATTGACCTGATTCACCGCTTCAGCGATTTCCCGGCTGCTCGGCCAGATATCGCGCAGGTATACCGGATTGCCCTGCTGATCCTCACCCAGCGGTTCGCTGCTGATATCGGTGCGCACGCTGCCAGCCAGTGCGTAGGCGACGACCAGCGGAGGCGAGGCCAGCCAGTTGGTTTTCACCAGTGGATGCACGCGACCTTCGAAGTTGCGGTTGCCGGACAAGACCGACGCGACGGTCAGATCGGCTTTCTGAATGGCTTTCTCGATCGGCTCCGGCAGTGGCCCGGAGTTGCCGATGCAGGTGGTGCAACCGTAGCCGACCAGCGAAAACCCGAGCTGATCAAGGTACTGAGTCAATCCGGCAGCCTTGTAGTAGTCGGTGACCACTTTCGAGCCGGGGGCCAGTGAGCTTTTGACCCATGGCTTGCGTGTCAGACCTTTTTCGACGGCTTTTTTCGCAAGCAGTCCAGCAGCCATCATCACGCTCGGGTTGGAAGTGTTGGTGCAGGAAGTGATCGCGGCGATGACCACGGCACCGTTTTTCAGGCGATAGGTCTTGCCCTCGTATTCGTAGTCCGCTTCACCGACCAGATCGGCGTTGCCCACCGCCACGCCGCCACCGCCCTCGCTTTCCAGGCGTCCTTCTTCTTTGCTGGTGGGTTTGAATTGCAGGTCGATGAAATCACTGAAGGCCTGCGCGACGTTCGGCAGGGAGACGCGATCCTGCGGTCGTTTCGGCCCGGCCAAGCTGGCTTCGACGCTGCCCATGTCCAGGGCCAGGCTGTCGGTGAACACCGGCTCCTGGCCCGGCAGACGCCACAGGCCTTGAGCCTTGGTGTAGGCCTCGACCAGCTTCACCACTTCCGGCGGCCGGCCGGACAAGCGCAGGTATTCCAGGGTGACATCGTCGACCGGGAAGAAGCCGCATGTCGCACCGTATTCCGGGGCCATGTTGGCGATGGTCGCGCGGTCGGCCAATGGCAGGTCGGCGAGACCGTCGCCATAGAATTCGACGAATTTGCCGACCACGCCTTTCTTGCGCAGCATCTGCGTCACGGTCAACACCAGGTCGGTTGCGGTGATACCTTCCTTGAGCTTGCCGGTGAGCTTGAAGCCGATCACTTCCGGAATCAGCATCGACACCGGTTGCCCGAGCATCGCCGCTTCCGCTTCGATCCCGCCCACGCCCCAGCCGAGTACGCCGAGGCCGTTGATCATGGTGGTGTGGGAGTCGGTGCCGACCAGGGTGTCGGGGAAGGCGTAGGTGCGGCCATCCTCGTCTTTGGTCCATACGGTGCGGCCGAGGTATTCGAGGTTGACCTGGTGGCAGATGCCGGTGCCCGGCGGGACCACGCTGAAGTTATCGAACGCACTCTGGCCCCAGCGCAGGAAGGCATAGCGCTCGCCGTTGCGTTGCATTTCGATGTCGACGTTCTGTTCAAACGCACTGGCGCTGGCAAACTTGTCGACCATCACCGAGTGGTCGATCACCAGGTCCACCGGCGACAACGGATTGATCCGCTGCGGATCGCCGCCGGCCTTGGCCATTGCCGCACGCATGGCGGCGAGATCGACCACGGCGGGGACGCCGGTAAAGTCCTGCATCAATACACGGGCAGGGCGGTACTGGATTTCGCGATCGGAGCGGCGCTCCTTGAGCCAGGCGGCGATGGCTTTGAGGTCAGCGCCGGTGACGGTTTTTTCGTCTTCCCAGCGCAGCAGATTTTCCAGCAGGACCTTCAATGACATCGGCAGCCTGTCGAGGTCACCCAGGCTTTTGGCGGCTTCCGGCAGGCTGAAATAGTGGTAGGTCGTGGCGTCGATTTGTAGGGTTTTCAGTGACTTCAGACTATCGAGGGACGGCATTACGATCACTCCTTTGAGTCCGCACGGCTACGGACTGAGGGGACGGGCAGAGCATTAAACCTAGCCCTGTTTTGAGTAGCTGGCTAATAACTGGACTCTATCGGCGCAACCATGGTTCCGACTTCAGCTATCATGCGCCGGTTTTCGTGACAGGCATTGCGGCAACGCAAGGCTTGAGCATCGCGCAGCGGCCGAATGATCGACCGCTGCCCAGGAGTAAGAATGAACACCCTATTCATGCATTGCCGGCCCGGCTTCGAAGGCGAAGTCTGTTCGGAGATTTCCGATCTCGCCGCCCGTCTCAATGTCGCCGGTTACGCCAAAGCCAAAACCGCCACGGCCTGCGCCGAGTTTGTCTGCACCGAAGCCGACGGCGCCGAACGCCTGATGCGCGGTCAGCGTTTCGCCGAATTGATCTTCCCTCGGCAGTGGGCGCGCGGCTTTTTCATCGATCTGCCGGAAAACGATCGCATCAGCGTAATCCTCGCGCACATGGCCGATTTCCCGGTGTTTGGCAGTCTGTGGCTGGAAGTGGTCGATACCAATGACGGCAAGGAACTGTCGAATTTCTGCAAAAAGTTCGAAGGCCCGCTGCGCAAGGCGCTGACCGCCGCTGGCAAACTGGTGGAAGACGCCAGCAAGCCGCGTTTGTTGCTGACCTTCAAAAGTGGTCGCGAAGTGTTTCTCGGCATGGCCGATGCCGGCAATTCGGCGATGTGGCCGATGGGCATTCCGCGCCTGAAGTTTCCCCGCGAGGCGCCGAGCCGTTCGACCTTGAAGCTGGAAGAGGCGTGGCACCACTTCATTCCACGTGATCAGTGGGAAGACCGCCTGCACAGCGACATGACCGGCGTCGACCTTGGCGCCGCGCCGGGCGGCTGGACCTGGCAACTGGTCAACCGTGGCATGCTGGTCACCGCCATCGACAACGGCCCGATGGCCGAAAGCCTGATGGAAACCGGATTGGTCCAGCATCTGATGGCGGATGGTTTCACCTTCAAGCCCAAGCAGCCGGTGGACTGGATGGTTTGTGACATTGTCGAGAAACCTGCGCGCAACGCGGCGATGCTGGAAGAGTGGATCGGCGAAGGACATTGCCGCGAAGCAGTGGTCAACCTGAAGCTGCCGATGAAGCAGCGTTATGCCGAAGTGAAACGTCTGCTCGAGCGCATTGCCGACGGTTTCATGGCACGTGGGATCAAGGTTGATATCGGCTGCAAGCAGTTGTATCACGACCGCGAGGAAGTGACTTGCCATCTGCGCCGGCACGACACCAGAAAACCCAAATCGCGCTGACACAACACTGAACCTGCGGGAGCGAGGCTCCTCGCGAAAGCGGTGGGGCTGACGGATTGCCTTCGCGAGCAGGCTCGCTCCCACATGGGTTGGACGATATCCCAAGCAATGCGCGACAATGCCGGCCAGTTTTTGGAGTAAACCATGAGCGAAATGATCAACACCCCAGTCGAAGGCACCCTCGACGCCACCGGTCTGAATTGCCCGGAACCGGTAATGATGTTGCATCAGCACATCCGCGATCTGGTGCCCGGCGGCCTGCTCAAGGTGATCGCCACCGATCCCTCGACCAAGCGCGATATCCCCAAGTTCTGCGTGTTTCTTGACCATGAGCTGGTCAGCCAGCACGAAGAGGCCGGCACCTATCTGTACTGGATTCGCAAGAAGTCCTGAATCAGGGCCAAAAAAGACCTGCAGAAGCAGGTCTTTTTTTATGGGTGTTCAACCCGCCGAACGACTGATCCGAATCCGCTTGCGCGCGCTGCGTGTCAGCCGGATCGACAGCATCAGCGCCGCGCAGCTCAAACCGACGATCAAACCCTGCCACAAACCGCTCGGACCGCGTGGCTCGCCGAGCCAATCGGTCAGGCCCAGCGCATAACCGACCGGCAAACCAATCCCCCAGTAGGCGAACAGGGTCAGGATCATCGTCACCCGAGTATCCTGATAGCCACGCAGTGCGCCTGCTGCGGTCACTTGGATTGCATCGGAAAACTGGAATAGCGCCGAATAGACAATCAGCATCGCCGCAATGTGAATCACCGTTGGATCAGCGGTATAGATCGCCGCAATCGGCTCGCGCAGCGCCAGCATCAGACTCGCCGACAGGCAGGCGTAGGCCAGCGCCGTGCCCATGCCGACTCCAGCGGCAAAACGTGCCTCTCGCGGTTCCTCGCGGCCCAGCGCCTGGCCGACACGCACGGTGACCGCCATGCCCAGCGAATACGGGATCATGAATACCAGCGAGCTGACGTTCAGCGCGATCTGATGCCCGGCCACCACCGTCGCGCCGAGGCTGCCGATCAGCAGGGCGATCACGGCAAAAATGCTCGACTCGGCAAACACCGCGATGCCGATCGGCAAACCAATCGACAGCAGACGTTTGATCACCGCCCACTGCGGCCAGTCGAAACGGCTGAACAGTTCGCTTGAGCGATAGGCTGGTGCCCAGCGTTCATACCCGGCCAGGCCCAGCGCCATCACCCACATCACGATTGCCGTGGCCCAGCCGCAGCCGACGCCGCCCATGGCCGGCACGCCGAAGTGGCCATAAATGAAGATGTAGTTCAGCGGGATGTTCAGCGCCAGACCACAGAGGCCCAGCACCATGGCCGGGCGGGTGCGGCCGATGCCGTCGCTGGTGCAGCGCAGCACGTGATAGAAGGCCACCGCCGGCAAGCCGCTGGCGATGCCGTGCAGATATTGCATGCACGGGCCGATCAACTCGGGATCGACTTTCATCAGATGCAGCACCGGCTCGGCGGCGATCAGCATCGAGGTGGCGATCAATCCGACTACCAATGCCAGCCACAACGCCTGACGCACGATCGGGCCGATCTCGCTGTGCTTGCCTGCGCCGAAACGCTGCGCGACCTTTGGCGTGGTGGCCAGCAGGGTGCCGGTCATCAATAGAAACACCGGGACCCAGATCGAGTTGCCCAGCGCCACCGCCGCCAGATCCTTGGGCCCGACGCGCCCGGCCATCACCGCATCGACGAAGCCCATGGCCGTAGTCGCCAGTTGCGCGATGATGATCGGCAGCGCCAGGGCGAGCAGGTTTTTCAACTCCAGGCGAATCCGCGCAGGGCGGGTCAGGGAGACGGCGACAGGTTGGTCAGTTACAGGGTTCACAGGCAAAGCGTCCAGAAAGTATTGATGCGCAGAGCGGCGCATTCTACGCCGCTGACACCTCGGTCAGGAAAAATCCTCTGTTGCGCATTTGTAAGCGTAAACCCTGCTGGCTGATCGACGCGTCAGCACCTAAACTGCCGATCCGCCCAAGGAGCCCGCCATGCTGATTGTTGCCGACGAAAATATTCCGCTGCTCGATGCTTTTTTTGCCGGTTTCGGCGACATCCGCCGAGTGCCGGGCCGCTCCATTGACCGCGCGACGGTCGAGCACGCCGATGTGTTGCTGGTGCGTTCGGTGACCAACGTCAATCGCGCGCTGCTTGATGGCAGCAAGGTGCGCTTTGTCGGCACCTGCACCATCGGCACCGATCATCTGGATCTCGATTACTTCAACGAGGCCGGGATCTGCTGGTCGAGCGCGCCGGGTTGCAATGCCCGTGGCGTGGTCGATTACGTACTGGGCAGTCTGATGACGCTGGCCGAAATCGAAGGCGCGGATCTGACTCAGCGTACTTACGGCGTTGTCGGCGCCGGTGAAGTGGGGGGGCGCTTGATCAAGGTCCTGAAGGGCCTGGGTTGGAACGTCAAGGTTTGCGACCCGCCACGTCAGGCTGCCGAGGGCGGCGATTATGTCAGCCTTGAGCAGATCATCGAACAGTGCGACGTGATCAGTCTGCATACGCCTTTGACCCGCAGCGGCAACTCTGCAACCTGGCACCTGTTCGATCAACAGCGTTTGCAGCAACTCAAGCAGGGTGCATGGTTGATCAACGCGGCGCGCGGCCCTGTGGTGGATAACGTTGCGCTGCGTGAGGTGCTGCTGGAGCGCGAGGACCTGCAAGCGGTGCTCGACGTCTGGGAGAAGGAGCCGGAAGTCGACCCTGCGCTGGCCGAGCTCTGCGTATTGGCCACGCCCCATATTGCCGGTTACAGCCTCGACGGCAAGCAACGCGGGACCGCGCAGATCTATCAGGCCTACTGCGCTTTCATTGGCCAACCTGCGGCTATCGCGCTCAGTGATCTGCTGCCAGCAACCTGGTTGTCGGAAGTTTCCCTGCACGGTGACAGCGATCCGGCATGGGCGCTGGCGATGTTGTGCCGGGGCGTGTACGACCCGCGCCGCGATGATGCGGATTTCCGCCGCAGTCTGGTGGGAAATGTCGCTGAGCAGCGTGCGGCGTTTGACGTGTTGCGCAAGCAATATCCGGTGCGACGCGAGATCGAAGGGCTGAAGGTGCGAATCCAAGGTGATGCGCCGGGGTTGCGGCAGATTGTTGAGGCGCTGGGGGCGGTGGCTGTCTGAATCAGCGCTGGCCTTTTCGCGAGCAGGCTCGCTCCCACAGGGGATCTACAGTGCAGCAAAGTTAAAGGTGGGAGCGAGCCTGCTCGCGAAAGCCACACCACCAATCCCGAATTGCAGATATAAAAAACCCGGCCAATCAGGGCCGGGTCAGGAAGACGGTGGCTACATCACTCTTGTTCGGCAGGCTTGACCAATCGCTTCTCCAGTTCGCGGCAAGCGTCCTGGATCATGTCTTCAGTGATCGGTACTTCGCGGCCCTGCTCATCGATAATCGAGCAACCCAGAGACTGGTCGGGTTTGGTGCGGATCACTTCAATCTTGTCTTCGCTGCTGTGTTGCAAGGACATGGCCTGTCTCCTCATCAGGTTGTGTGCCTAAGTTAAAACCGCCACGTGACCAGGCTGTGACAACTCCCTGCGGTCTGTCGGCGGGCGGCATCTCTACTCAAACAGAAATGACCGCTCGTCTCAACCGCAACCTTAGACCAATCGTTTCTAGCATCCGGACATCCCGGGCATATTTAACCTGACTCATTGTGATTTACAGAGTTCCACCCCATCTGAGTCTGTGGGCTGGCCCGATCCATTTGCGCAGACGTGAACTCCATGATCTCCATGCTTTCTTCCCGACACCGGCGCGCCCTGCGCGTGACCAGTCATTTTCTCCTGCCGTACCGCTGGCATGCCTTCGGCGCTTTGCTCGCGCTGATCGTCACCGCCGGCATTACCCTGTCGATGGGGCAGGGCATCAAGTTGTTGGTAGACCAGGGTTTCATGACCCGTTCGCCGCATCTGCTCAATCAGTCCATCGGCATTTTCATGTTGCTGGTGCTCGGGCTGGCGCTGGGCACCTTTGCCCGTTTCTATCTGGTGTCGTGGATAGGCGAACGCGTGGTCGCCGACATTCGCCGTCAGGTGTTCAATCACCTGGTGTATTTGCATCCGGGCTTTTATGAGGACAACCGCAGCTCGGAAATCCAGTCGCGCCTGACCGCTGACACCACGCTGCTGCAATCGGTGATCGGCTCGTCGCTCTCGCTGTTCCTGCGCAATTTGCTGATGGTCATCGGTGGTGTAGTGCTGCTGTTCATCACCAATCCGAAGTTGACCAGCATTGTCGTGATTGCACTGCCGCTGGTGATCGCGCCAATCCTGATTTTCGGCCGCCGCGTGCGCAATCTTTCGCGCCAGAGCCAGGACCGTATCGCCGACATTGGCAGCTATGTGTCGGAAACCCTAGGCCAGATCAAAACCGTGCAAGCCTACAACCACCAGGTTCAGGACGAGCAGCGTTTCGCCTCGACCGTCGAGCAGGCGTTCGAAACTGCGCGCAAACGGATTTTCCAGCGAGCGTGGTTGATCACTTTGGTGATCGTGCTGGTGCTTGGCGCGGTGGCGGTGATGTTGTGGGTCGGCGGCATGGACGTAATGGCCGGGCGTATCTCGGCCGGCGAGCTGGCGGCATTCGTTTTCTACAGCCTGATTGTCGGCAGCGCGTTCGGCACGCTGAGCGAAGTGATCGGCGAACTGCAACGCGCTGCGGGTGCCGCTGAACGCATCGCGGAATTGCTGCGCTCGGAAAACATCATCCAGCCACCGTCGACCGGACTGGTCACTCTGCCAGCGCGAGTCAAAGGAGAACTTGAACTGCGCGACGTGCGTTTTTCCTACCCGTCGCGTCCGCAAAGCTACGCCGTTGATGGCTTGAGTCTGACGGTGAGGGCGGGCGAAACCCTGGCATTGGTGGGGCCGTCCGGCGCCGGCAAGTCTACGGTTTACGACTTGTTGCTGCGCTTCTACGATCCACGCGAGGGGCAGATTTTCCTCGATGGCGTGCCGCTGACCAGCCTTGACCCGCTGGATCTGCGCCGCTGTTTCGCCCTGGTCTCGCAAACCCCTGCATTGTTCTTCGGCAGTGTGGAGGACAACATCCGCTACGGCTGCCCGACGGCCACGCTTGAACAAGTCAAGGAAGCTGCGCGAATTGCCCACGCCCACGACTTCATCGAACAAATGCCGGACGGCTATCAAACTCATCTGGGAGACGGCGGCCTCGGGTTGTCCGGCGGTCAGCGCCAACGTCTGGCCATCGCCCGCGCCTTGCTGGTAGACGCGCCGATCCTGCTGTTGGACGAAGCTACCAGCGCCCTCGACGCACAAAGCGAGCATCTGATCCAGCAGGCCCTGCCAACGCTGATGGAAAACCGCACCACGTTGGTCATCGCGCACCGGCTGGCCACGGTGAAGAACGCTGACCGCATTGCAGTGATGGATCAAGGCAAGCTGGTAGCGGTGGGGACACATCAGCAATTGATCGCCAGCAACCCGCTGTACGCGCGGCTGGCGGCGTTGCAGTTTAATGATGGTTATGAGGCGACTAAACAGAACTGATGCATGGCGCCAACATCGGGCATCATTACGAACTGCATGATTTCAGGATGAGGATATGAGTCGTTATCAGCCGCCGCTGACCTTGACTGCACGAATGATTACGCTGATCGCCGAAATCAGCGAACAGATAGGTCAGCTCTTGGCTGTGGACGATAGTCGGCAGACGCCTCAGCTGCGTCGAAGCAATCGAATCCGTACGATTCAGGCTTCGCTGGCTATCGAAAACAATACATTGAGTGTTGAACAGGTCACTGCGGTCATTGCCGGGCGTCGAGTCCTGGGGTTGCCCAAGGAGATACAGGAAGTTCACAACGCTTTTGCGGCGTATGAGTCGATGCCGACCTGGAATCCGGCCAGCAAGCCTGATCTGTTGCGAGCCCATGAGTTATTGATGCACGGTTTGATCAAGGATAGTGGGCAATTACGCCGTACGGGCGTTGGCATCTATCGAGGCGATCAGTTGGTGCATATGGCGCCGCCCCCGAGCCGGATTGCGCATCTGGTCGATGACCTCTTGGCATGGCTTGGCTCATCTGATTGGCATCCGTTGATCATCAGTTGTGTCTTCCATTACGAATTCGAGTTTATTCATCCTTTCGCGGATGGAAATGGGAGGATGGGGCGTCTCTGGCAAACTCTGATTCTCAGTCAGTGGCGACCGGTGCTTGCCTACTTGCCAGTTGAGGCGGTTATCCGGGATCAACAGGACGCCTATTACGCTGCGCTCTCGACGGCGGACCGGATGGCAGAATCGACGCCGTTTGTTGAATTCATGCTCCACGCGTTGAGTCTTGCACTGCGCGAAGCCGTCGAAAGCGAGTCTTTGACCGACCCAGTAACCGACCCAGTAACCGACCCAGTAAAGAGGCTTTTGCTAACGTTGCAAAACCGGGCGCTGAAAACCAGTGAGCTAATGGGCGAATTGGGTCTTACACATAAGGCGACATTTAGATCCAACTACCTTAAACCGGCGCTGGCAGCGGGATTGGTCGAAATGACGGATCCTCAAAGTCCGAACAGTCCCGTTCAGAAATACCTGCTCACAGAGGAGGGCAAGCTCAAGGTCGTGCAGGCGAAAAGATAGATCTGCTGCGCTAAAAAAATGCCCGCATTGCAGTGCGGGCATTTTTGTTGAGCCAGATCAAAAGATCGCTGTCTTCGGTGGCTTTTACGTAACCGGCGTTACCCGTTACTGATCATCAAAATACCGCTCATGCCAATCCACCAGCGGTTGCGGCGAGTTGAGCTTTTGCCCGTAGATCACCGAGTAGGACAACACGTTCTGCACGTATTGACGGGTTTCGTCGAAAGGGATGCTTTCCACCCAGACGTCGAAACTCAGGTGATCAGCGCCGCGCAGCCACTGACGCACGCGGCCTGGCCCGGCGTTGTAAGCGGCGGAGGCGAGCACGCGGTTGCCGTTGAACTGGCTGTGCACCTGGCTGAGGTAAGCGGCGCCGAGCTGAATGTTCTTATCCGGATCGAGCACTTGCTGCGGTGAGGCCAATGGAATGCTGAACTTGCGCGCGGTTTCCTTGGCCGTGCCGGGCATCAATTGCATCAGGCCGCTGGCGCCGACGCCGGAGCGCGCGTCGTCCATGAAGGCGCTTTCCTGCCGGGTGATGGCGAACACCCAGCTCGAATGCAGGCCGCGCACCTTGGCTTCACGCACGAGGGTATCGCGGTGCGCCATCGGGAAGCGGATGTCCAGATCGTCCCAGTACTGCGCCTGACTGATGGTGCGGATCGCCGGGAAGTACCATTTCAGGTCGTAGGCCAGTTTGGCCTGGGCGACCATTTCATCGCGGTTGAAATGACGGCTGACGTGATACCACTCGCGACGCCCATCGACGATCTGCCCACGTGCATGAAACTCCAGCGCGCGACGTACGCCGGGGGTGTTGCGGACCTTGTTGATCAGCGCCTGGCTGAGCACCAGCGGTTTGTTGTTCAGCGAGTAAGGCGATTGTGAACGGTCTGCGGCGAGGAAGCCGTAGAAGTCTCGTTCCCGCGCCAGATTCTTGTACAGGGTCAGCGCTTGCGGGTTTTGTGGCTCGGCCAGTTCCAGGCTGCGCGCCTGCCAGTAGCGCCAACGGTTGGTGGTGGCCAGGTCTTGCGGCAGACGTTTGGTCAATTCGTAGGCATCGTTCCAGCGTGCCAGACGCAGCAGCAGGCGCAGGCGCCATTCCGAGACGGTGTTGTCGCGCAGCTCCGGATCGTATTTGGTCATGACATCCAGCGCGCGGCTGTCGAAGCGGCGCGCAAGGGTCAGGCCGATCTCGCGAGCAATCGCGACTTTTTCATCACGAGAGAAATGCATGCTGCTGGCGTAACCGTCGAGCAAAGCCATGGCCTTGTCCGGATCCTGCCGAGCGAGGCGGCGCAGGCCGAGGCTGACGACGTCTGACATCGGCTCGTCGGCCGGGGTGAAGCGCGACGGCTGGTTGAGCAGTTCGGGTTTCTGCGCCACGTCGACCAGCAAGCGACCGCGCGGGGCGAGGGTGGTCAGGCCGTTGATCAGGCTGTTGGCCAGTGGATAGTTGCGGGCCTGCGCGGCAAGTTTGGTGCGCTCCCAACGTTTCTGCTCGGTAAGCTGGCCGTCGGCAGCCCAGATGCCGAACAGCGCGTCACAGGCGGCCGGTTGCGATTTGCCGGTCAGCCAGAGTTTTTCCGCACTGGCATATCCTTCGGCTTTCTTGTCGTGGCTGATCTGGTACTGCGCGTTGAGGCAGTCCAGTTCGGTGAAATTCAGCTTCGGATCGTAATACTTGACGAAGGTCGCCCAGTCGCCACGGTCGGCGAGCCAGCGCAACCAGCGCAGTTTCATCCAGTTGGCTTGCGGCAGGTCACCGTGTTCGGCGAGGAATTTCTCGATTTCCGCGTTGCTCGCCGTCTTCAGGCGGGCGGTCAGTTCGTCGTAGGCCAGATACGGCTCCAGCGGATAATCGGCCAGCGCCTGGCTGTAACGGAAATACGGGCCGGTATCACCCTTGGCCAAGGCGCGCTTGGCTTCATCGTAATACTGGCGTTGGGTGGACAGGTCCACCGCCTGGACGGATTGAGCGGCAGTGGCGGTAAGAAACAAGCAGGACAAAACACTGAAAAGGCGACTGCGCATGAGACATCCGGGCAGAGAAATCATGACAAGTGCCGATCGAAATCCGCACTGAATTGCCTGTAGCTTAGCCTTTTGCCAGCAAGCGGCGAAAGCTTTGCGAGCCTCGCTGCACAAGTTCGCAACAAATGTTGTGCAGAGTGCTTCGACAGACAAATTGCCGGCCTGCTCAAGCCTCAAGTCAGGTAGAATGCGCGCCCGGTTTTTGGAGAAGCTCATGACCCTGCTCAAATTCAGCGATGTGTCCCTTGCGTTCGGCGCTATGCCGTTGTTGGACAAGGTGTCCTGGCAGATCGCCCGTGGTGAGCGGGTGTGCATCATCGGCCGCAACGGCACTGGCAAGTCCAGCATGATGAAGCTGGTCAAGGGCGACCAGAAGCCCGATGACGGCTCGGTGTGGCGTGCCCCCGGTCTGAAAATCGGCGAACTGCCGCAAGAATTGCCAGTGGCCGACGACCGGACGGTATTCGACGTGGTGGCTGAAGGCCTCGACGGTGTTGGCGCCTTGCTCGCCGAATACCATCACCTGAGCCAGAACATCGTCACCGACGCCGATCTGGACAAGCTGATGCACGTTCAGCACGACCTCGAAGCCCGTGACGGCTGGCGCCTGCAGACGCTGGTCGACAGCACCCTCAGCCGCCTGCAACTGCCGGCCGACAAGACCCTCGCCGAGCTGTCCGGCGGCTGGCGTCGTCGCGTGCTGCTGGCGCAGGCGCTGGTGTCCGAGCCCGATCTGCTGCTGCTCGACGAACCGACCAACCACCTGGACATCGGTGCGATTGCCTGGCTCGAAGAGGCGCTGAAAGATTTCCAGGGCGCCGTGCTGTTCATCACGCACGACCGTTCCTTCCTGCAAAACCTCGCCACGCGCATCCTCGAACTGGATCGCGGTGGGCTGATCGACTGGAACGGCGACTACGCCAGTTTCCTCGTGCACAAAGAAGCCGCGCTGGCCGCTGAAGAAACTGCCAACGCGCTGTTCGACAAGCGTCTGGCTCAGGAAGAGGTGTGGATCCGTCAGGGCATCAAGGCCCGCCGCACTCGTAACGAAGGTCGCGTGCGCGCTCTGAAAGCCCTGCGCGTTGAGCGCAGTGAGCGTCGCGAGCGTACCGGCAAGGCCAACATCCAGCTGGAAACCGCCGACAAATCCGGCAAGCAGGTGATGGTGCTCGAGAACGTGAGCTTCGCGCACCCGGGCGGGCCGTTCCTGATCAAGGATTTCTCCATGGTCCTGCAGCGCGGCGACCGTATCGGTCTGCTCGGCGCCAACGGTACCGGCAAGACCACCCTGTTGAAACTGATGCTCAGCGGTCTGCAACCGACCAGCGGCAAAGTGGAAGAGGGCACGCGTATCGACGTCGCCTACTTCGACCAGTTGCGCCATCAGCTGGATCTGGAAAAAACCGTGATCGACAACGTCGCCGAAGGTCGCGACTTCATCGACATCGACGGGCAGAGCCGCCATGTGCTGAGCTATCTCGGCGACTTCCTGTTCAGCCCGCAGCGTGCACGCACGCCGGTCAAGGCGTTGTCCGGTGGCGAGCGTGCGCGTCTGTTGCTGGCGAAGCTGTTCAGCAAGCCGGCGAACCTGCTGGTACTCGACGAACCGACCAACGACCTCGATGTGGAAACCCTCGAGCTGCTCGAAGAAGTGCTGCTGACCTTCAACGGCACCGTGCTGATGGTCAGCCACGACCGGGCATTCCTCGATAACGTGGTGACCAGCACCCTGGTCTTCGAAGGTGAAGGCAAGGTTCGTGAATATGTCGGCGGCTATCAGGACTGGATCCGTCAGGGCGGCTCGCCGCGTCTGTTGGGTGTGACTGAAAGCAAGTCGGGCAAGGCTGACCTGAATTCGGCGGTGGTTACCGCTGAGCCGGCTCCGGTGGCTGCGCCTGCCGCTGCTGCTCCGGTTGCCAAGAAGAAACTCAGCTACAAGCTGCAGCGCGAGCTGGAAGCCTTGCCGGGCGACATCGACGCCAAGGAGCAGCAGATCGCCGCAGTTGAAGCAGAAATGGCTGAAGCCGGTTTCTATCAGCGTCCGCCGGCGGAAACGGCCAAGGTGATTGCTTCGCTGGAGCAATTGCAGGCCGAGCTGGATGCGTTGGTGGAGCGTTGGGCCGAGCTGGATGCCTGATTGCTCCTGATGTGAAAAAGCCCGGCGCTCAGTGATGAGCGCCGGGCTTTTCATATGTAGCGCGATCTACAGGCGGGAGCAGGTCACCTGTGGGAGCGAGCCTGCTCGCGAAAGCGGTGTGTCAGGCAGCACTCATATTGAATGTGCCGACGTATTCGCGAGCAGGCTCGCTCCCACAAAGAGCAAGACCGATCAACGTTTGACCAGGTGCACCGCCAGTACATCGCAAGGTGCGCCGTGCAGCACGTCATTCGCGGTCGAGCCGAGCAGCAGTGCCAGGCCATGACGGCCATGGCTGCCGACCACGATCAGATCGCACGCTTGTTCCTTGGCAAAATGATGGATTTCCTGGCGGGGCTGGCCGTAGGTCAGATGGCAATTGGCGCCTTCAAGCTCTGGATATTTCGATTTGAGTTTTTCAAGACGCTCCTTGGCCTGATCGAACTGCTGTTGTTGCAGTTGTGACAGGTCCATCGGCACGTCGCCACCGAAGGCCATGGCCATTGGTTCAACGATATGCACCAGCGACAACTTGGCAGCGTTGCTCACCGACAGCTCGCGGGCGCGGTGGATCACAGGGTCGCACTCTTCGGTCAGATCTACGGCGACCAGTATGTGGTGGTAGGGCATGAGGTGCTCCTCCTGAGGGTTCGATATTGGTAAGTATGGCTGGTTTCAAGCGCATTGGTTCGCAAGTGACACAATGGGCTCATCAAAAATCGGGAGTACAGATATGACGGTCTGGCTGGTGGTGTCAATCCTGCTGGTAGTTTTAAGTCCACTGGCATGGTTGCGCCCATCGCGCACGCAGAGCGGGCGCATGGCCCTGCGCATGGAGGCGCGACGCATCGGCCTGGCCATGCAGCTGGCGCCGCAGGAGTGGCCGCACTGGCTGCTGCCGGAGCCGCCGAATCCCTGCGCCCAATACCACCGGCCGCGGCGTGGCAGTCAACCGGCGTGCTGGACCTACTGGCAGAAAACCCCGGGCGTGTGGGTCAACCAATGGCAGGAAGTCTGCAGTGACCGGACCCTGCTCGATTATTTCGAAAAATTGCCGGGGAATGTTTTCAAGATCGAAGCGGACAAGCAGATGATCGCCTTGTACTGGGGCGAGAAGGGCGAGGCGACGGTTCTGCAGGATATCGACGCGACGCTGAAAGCGCTGGCGTGAAACGGCGACTTTTCTCACTGCAACGGTGTGGAAGGTCTGGCAGACGAGCAATAAAAAGCCCGACATGATTCGTCGGGCGGGTTGGCCAGGCAGGCCGGTAATCTTTTTTTGCGGCAGGCGCTTCGATCGCCCCGGCAAATTTCCTCGCAGTCCCCCCAGCGTAGCCTTCTGAACAGGGCTCGGCGGAAATTAGGGCGACTTTTCTAACTATTGATTCTATGAATGGCTCAACATCGAGACGGGTGTTGCTGCTCATCATGGTGCAGAAATGACTGCAAAGTCGCATTTCAGCCCGAATTTAGGGCGATTGACAATTGTCAGAAATTCCGTGAAGGTGACGTACCCGAATCAAACGGGCGTATGAATTGAGCGTTTGTCTTACAGACTGCTCCTACAGAATCCCGACTATCGCGTTGGCGGGTGTGCCAGGCGGACGGTGTCAGTAATCGACGAGCAAAGCGTCCTTCTGAGCCATAAGCCTGCGTCCGACGTGTACTGTTCAGCTTCCATATCGTGGAGATCAGTTGATGATTTACGAAGGTAAAGCCATCACGGTTAAAGCTCTTGAAAGTGGCATCGTCGAATTGAAATTCGACCTCAAGGGTGAGTCCGTCAACAAGTTCAACCGTCTAACCCTGAACGAACTGCGTCAGGCCGTAGACACCATCAAGGCAGATGCTTCGATCAAGGGCGTGATCGTCAGCAGCGGCAAGGACGTATTCATCGTCGGCGCCGACATCACCGAATTTGTCGACAACTTCAAGCTGCCGGATGCCGAGCTGGTTGCTGGCAATCTCGAAGCCAACAAGATCTTCAGCGATTTCGAAGACCTCAACGTGCCAACCGTCGCGGCCATCAACGGCATCGCCCTCGGTGGCGGTCTGGAAATGTGCCTGGCGGCTGACTATCGCGTCATGTCCACCAAGGCCAAGATTGGTCTGCCGGAAGTCAAACTGGGCATCTACCCGGGCTTCGGCGGTACCGTGCGTCTCCCGCGCCTGATCGGTGTCGACAACGCCATCGAGTGGATTGCCGCCGGCAAGGAAAACCGCCCGGAAGACGCGCTGAAAGTCAGCGCCGTCGACGCCGTAGTCGCCCCTGAAAAATTGCAGGAAGCTGCCCTCGAGCTGATCAAGCGCGCCATCTCCGGCGAGTTCGATTACAAGGCCAAGCGTCAGCCGAAACTTGAAAAACTCAAGTTGAACGCCATTGAGCAAATGATGGCTTTCGAAACCGCCAAAGGTTTCGTGGCTGGCCAGGCCGGCCCGAACTACCCGGCGCCGGTTGAAGCGATCAAGACCATCCAGAAAGCCGCGAACTTCGGTCGCGACAAAGCGCTGGAAGTGGAAGCAGCAGGCTTCGTCAAACTGGCCAAGACCTCTGCTGCGCAGAGCCTGATCGGCCTGTTCCTGAACGATCAGGAACTGAAGAAGAAGGCCAAGGCCTACGACGAAATCGCCAAAGACGTGAAGCAGGCTGCCGTACTGGGCGCCGGCATCATGGGTGGCGGTATCGCTTATCAGTCGGCCTCCAAAGGCACGCCGATCCTGATGAAGGACATCAACGAGCACGGTATCGAGCAGGGTCTGGCCGAAGCCGCCAAGCTGCTGGTCGGCCGCGTTGACAAGGGTCGCATGACCGCGGCGAAGATGGCTGAAGTGCTCAACGGCATTCGTCCGACGCTGTCGTACGGCGACTTCGGTCACGTCGATCTGGTCGTCGAAGCTGTGGTCGAGAATCCGAAGGTCAAGCAAGCGGTGCTGGCTGAAGTCGAAGACAAGGTCAAAGAGGACACCATCCTCGCGTCCAACACCTCGACCATTTCCATCAGCCTGCTGGCTAAAGCCCTCAAGCGTCCGGAAAACTTCGTCGGCATGCACTTCTTCAACCCGGTGCACATGATGCCGCTGGTGGAAGTGATCCGTGGCGAGAAGTCCAGCGAACTGGCGATCGCCACCACAGTTGCCTACGCGAAGAAAATGGGCAAGAACCCGATCGTGGTCAATGACTGCCCGGGCTTCCTGGTCAACCGCGTGCTGTTCCCGTACTTCGGCGGTTTCGCCAAGCTGGTCAGCGCCGGTGTCGACTTCGTCCGCATCGACAAAGTCATGGAAAAATTCGGCTGGCCGATGGGTCCTGCGTACCTGATGGACGTGGTCGGCATCGACACCGGTCACCACGGTCGTGACGTGATGGCTGAAGGTTTCCCGGACCGCATGAAGGATGACCGTCGTTCGGCCATCGACGTGCTGTACGAAGCCAAACGCCTGGGCCAGAAGAACGGCAAGGGCTTCTACGCCTACGAGGCCGACAAGAAAGGCAAGCAGAAGAAAGTCGCCGATCCGTCGGTACTCGAAGTGCTCAAGCCGATCGTTTACGAGCAGCGCGAAGTCACTGACGAAGACATCATCAACTGGATGATGATCCCGCTGTGCCTGGAAACCGTGCGTTGCCTGGAAGACGGCATCGTTGAAACCGCCGCCGAAGCCGACATGGGTCTGGTCTACGGTATCGGTTTCCCTCCATTCCGTGGCGGTGCGCTGCGCTACATCGATTCGATCGGTGTTGCCGAGTTCGTTGCCCTGGCTGACCAGTACGCTGATTTGGGCGCGCTGTACCACCCGACCGCGAAGCTGCGCGAAATGGCCAAGAACGGCCAGAGCTTCTTCGGTTAAGCGCCCCCAACTAGAGTGAGAGTGAACTTATGAGCTTGAATCCTAGAGACGTCGTGATTGTCGACTTCGGTCGTACTCCGATGGGCCGCTCCAAGGGCGGCATGCACCGCAACACCCGCGCCGAAGATATGTCGGCGCACCTGATCAGCAAACTGCTGGAACGCAACAGCAAAGTCGACCCGGCGGAAGTCGAGGACGTGATCTGGGGCTGCGTCAACCAGACCCTGGAGCAGGGCTGGAACATCGCGCGCATGGCGTCGCTGATGACCCAGATCCCGCACACCTCGGCCGGCCAGACCGTCAGCCGTCTGTGTGGCTCCTCGATGAGCGCGCTGCACACTGCTGCGCAAGCGATCATGACCGGCAACGGTGACGTGTTCGTGGTCGGCGGCGTCGAGCACATGGGCCACGTAAGCATGATGCATGGTGTCGATCCGAACCCGCACATGTCGCTGTACGCGGCGAAAGCCTCGGGCATGATGGGCCTGACCGCTGAAATGCTTGGCAAGATGCACGGCATCACTCGTGAGCAACAGGATGCCTTTGGCGTGCGTTCCCACCAGTTGGCCCACAAGGCAACCGTGGAAGGCAAGTTCAAGGACGAAATCATCCCGATGCAGGGTTACGACGAGAACGGTTTCCTGAAACTGTACGACTACGATGAAACCATTCGTCCGGAAACCACCCTGGAAAGTCTGGCGGCGCTCAAGCCGGCATTCAATCCGAAAGGCGGCACCGTGACTGCCGGTACTTCGTCGCAGATCACCGATGGTGCTTCGTGCATGATCGTGATGTCGGCGCAGCGTGCACAGGACCTGGGTATCCAGCCGATGGCGGTGATCCGTTCGATGGCAGTAGCGGGTGTGGACCCGGCGATCATGGGCTATGGTCCAGTGCCGGCGACACAAAAAGCCCTGAAGCGTGCGGGCCTTGGCATTAACGATATCGACTTCTTCGAGCTCAACGAAGCTTTCGCCGCACAGGCCTTGCCAGTGCTGAAAGATCTGAAAGTGCTCGACAAGATGAACGAGAAGGTTAACCTGCACGGCGGCGCGATCGCCCTGGGTCACCCGTTCGGTTGCTCCGGTGCACGTATTTCCGGCACCCTGTTGAACGTGATGAAGCAGAATAGCGGCACCTTCGGGGTGGCCACTATGTGCATTGGTCTCGGCCAAGGCATCTCCACCGTCTTCGAACGCGTTTAAGCGTCTCGTCGATGGAAGCCGGGGCCCAGTGCCCCGGTTTTTGTTTTGGGTTTTTTATTTATTTTTGAAAAGATTTCAGTGAGGGCCGAAGCATGCCGATACAACCTGGGCTCTACCAACATTACAAAGGTCCGCAATACCGTGTATTCAGTATTGCGCGGCATTCCGAAACCGAAGAAGAAGTGGTCTTTTACCAAGCCCTGTATGGCGATTACGGTTTTTGGGTGCGCCCGCTGAGCATGTTCGTCGAGTCGGTCGAGGTTGACGGCGAGCAGGTGCCGCGCTTTGCTTTGGTGCAAGCCGAACCGAGCCTTTTTGACAAGGCATGAGGCGACTGCGCAGACAACCCTGCGCTTGACCTCACCTTGTATCAACTATATATAGCGGTGCCGCGTCAGGCGCCAACCGCCTTTCACTTCTAGAATTCAGGAATTTTCTGATCCATGGGCAAATCGCTGGTCATTGTGGAATCCCCGGCTAAGGCCAAGACCATCAACAAGTATCTGGGTAACCAATACGTGGTGAAGTCGAGTATCGGCCATATCCGAGACCTGCCCACCAGCGGTTCGGCTAGCGCCAGCAAAGAGCCAGCCGCCAAGCGCGGCAAGGCTGCTGCGGGCGAAGGTCCGGTGCTCTCGCCGAAAGAGAAAGCGCGCAAGCAGCTGGTCTCGCGCATGGGCGTCGATCCCGAACACGGCTGGAAAGCCCAGTACGAGATCCTCCCGGGCAAAGAAAAGGTCATCGAAGAGCTGCGCCGGCTCGCCAAGGATGCTGACACCATCTATCTCGCAACCGACTTGGATCGCGAGGGGGAAGCCATTGCCTGGCACCTGCGCGAAGCCATCGGTGGTGATGACAGCCGTTACAAGCGTGTGGTGTTCAACGAAATCACCAAGAAGGCGATTCAGGAAGCCTTCTCCGAGCCGGGCGAGCTGGACATTGATCGTGTCAACGCCCAGCAGGCGCGTCGTTTCCTCGACCGCGTCGTCGGCTACATGGTATCGCCGCTGCTGTGGGCCAAGATCGCCCGTGGTCTGTCTGCCGGGCGCGTGCAATCGGTTGCTGTGAAACTGGTGGTCGAGCGTGAGCGCGAAATCCGTGCGTTCAATCCCGAAGAATACTGGGAAGTGCATGCCGATCTCGGCACCACCAAAGGCTCGACCGTGCGTTTCGAAGTGGCTCGCGAAAAAGGCGAAGCCTTCAAGCCGCTGAACGAAGCCCAGGCCATGGCTGCGCTGGAGAAGCTCAAGTCCTCCAGCTACAGCATCGTCAAGCGCGAAGACAAACCGACCAGCAGCAAGCCGTCGGCGCCGTTCATCACGTCGACCTTGCAGCAGGCTGCGAGCAACCGCCTTGGTTTCGGCGTGAAGAAAACCATGATGATGGCCCAGCGTCTGTACGAAGCCGGCTACATCACTTACATGCGTACCGACTCGACCAATCTCTCGGCCGACGCCGTGGCGATGGCGCGCACTTACATCGAAGACGAGTTCGGCAAGAAGTACCTGCCGGAAACGCCGAACGTCTACAGCAGCAAGGAAGGCGCGCAAGAGGCTCACGAAGCGATTCGTCCGTCCGACGCCAACACTACGCCAAGCAAGCTGGCGGGCATGGAGCGTGATGCCGAGCGTCTGTACGAGCTGATCTGGCGCCAATTCCTCGCCTGCCAGATGCTGCCGGCGCAGTACCTGTCGACCACCGTCAGCGTCGGCGCTGGCGACTTCGAGCTGCGCGCCAAGGGCCGTATCCTCAAGTTCGACGGTTACACCCGGGTGATGCCGCAGATTGCCAAGCCTGGCGATGATGACGTGCTGCCTGACATGGCCCAAGGCGATGTGATGAAGCTGATCAAGCTCGATCCGTCGCAGCATTTCACCAAACCACCGGCGCGTTACTCCGAGGCCAGTCTGGTCAAGGAGATGGAAAAGCGCGGCATCGGTCGTCCTTCGACCTACGCTGCGATCATTTCGACCATTCAGGATCGCGGTTATGTGACCCTGCACAACCGTCGTTTCTACTCGGAAAAGATGGGCGACATCGTCACCGAGCGTCTGTCCGAGAGCTTCTCCAATCTCATGGACTACGGCTTCACCGCCGGCATGGAAGAGAACCTCGATGACGTGGCGCAGGGCGAGCGCGACTGGAAAAATGTGCTGGACGAGTTCTACGGCGACTTCAAGAAGAAGCTCGAAGTAGCGGAAAACCCGGACAGCGGCATGCGCGCCAACCAGCCGGTCATGACTGACATTCCGTGCACCACCTGCGGTCGTCCGATGCAGATTCGTACCGCATCGACTGGCGTGTTCCTCGGCTGCTCGGGCTACAGCCTGCCGCCGAAAGAACGCTGCAAGGCTACCGTCAACCTGGTGCCGGGCGATGAAATCGCCGCAGACGACGAGGGCGAATCGGAATCGCTGGTACTGCGTGGCAAGCATCGCTGCCCGATCTGCAGCACGGCGATGGACGCCTACCTGCTGGACGAAAAGCGCAAGCTGCACATCTGCGGCAACAACCCGGATTGCGCCGGTTACGAAATTGAAGAAGGCAGCTATCGCATCAAGGGCTATGAAGGTCCGAGTCTGGAATGCGATAAGTGCGGCAGTGAGATGCAGCTCAAGACCGGCCGTTTCGGCAAGTTCTTCGGTTGCACCAACCCGGAGTGCAAGAACACCCGCAAGCTGCTGAAGAGCGGTGACGCGGCGCCGCCGAAGATGGATCCGGTGAAGATGCCTGAGCTGAAATGCGAAAAGGTCAACGACACCTATATCCTGCGCGATGGTGCGTCCGGTCTGTTCCTGGCCGCCAGTCAGTTCCCGAAAAACCGCGAGACCCGCGCTCCGTTGGTGATCGAGATTCTGCCGCACAAGGACGAGATCGATCCGAAGTACCACTTCCTGTGCGAGGCTCCGCAAAAGGATCCTGACGGTCTGCCAGCGGTCATCCGCTACAGCCGCAAGACCAAGGAGCAATACGTACAGACAGAAGTCGATGGCAAACCGACAGGCTGGAAGGCGTATTACGACGGTGGCAAGTGGACTGTTGAAGACAAGCGCAGCGCAAAGGCCAAGGCTGAGTAAGCGCTAGTCTGAACAGCGAAAAGGCCGCATGAAACCTTGGGGGTTTCATGCGGCCTTTTTGTTTTGTGCTTGCGCTGGCATTGGTTGATCCATGACACTGCCGGGCCTGTGTGAAGCAATTATTTCGTTGTGGAGGCTGCCGTCATGGCCCACGAGCTCTATACCCGCACCAACCAGAAGATCTATTTCGCTGGGCTGTCACTCGAAGCTCTGGCTCGTGCTGAAGAAGGGCGGGCGATGAATTCTCTGGCGCTGATCCAGGCCGGGCGTGAGTCGGCGTTGTTCCACCTATACGGCGCGCTGCTGGGCTTGTGTCATGAGATCGCTGGCTTTTATCGTCTGCCGCAGGCCAATTCGCCGAGGGCGGAGGAGTTGCTGAGGCGCGAAGTGCTGGAATCGATAGCGATCCCGGAGCTGGCGGAAATGGTCGAGCTGGCCGGCAATCCGGAAACCTGGCTGGCGAAACTGCTGGCAGCGCACGCAGCACTGTTTCAGCCACCGAGGGCGCCACGCAAGCCGAAAGGCGACGTGACGCAGCCGCTGATTCAAGCGATTAATCTTGATGAAGAAGAGGCGCCAGAAGAGCTCAGTCGAGATGAGCTGGAGAGCTGGCGGCAGAACCTCAAGGGCCTGGCCCTGCGTTTCCGGGAAGGCTTGAACGAGTGCTGAGGTAGTTTGGCGCAGTGGCAATCTGAAACATGCTGCTGGTCAAGATCCTGAGCGAAGCTCGAATGATGTCTATATAATCGCTGCCTTTCGTGGAGAACAGACCTATATGCCAACGTCCTTTCTAGAAATTGTCGAGTTACCAGACGGCCGAATCGAACTGCGCAGGGCTGAGGACGAAGGTTCTCTGGTGACGCTGGATTTCTCCGAGGATGCCAAAGCGTTCCTGCAGGGCCAGCACGTTGAAATCGCCAAAGCGATGTTGAGCGTTGGCGTGCAGATGGCGGGTCGTATGGTTGAAGGCGAGTTTGATAAGGAAGAGGGGCCGCGGGTTCTTCATTGATTCACGCTTTGGCCTTTGCTCGGTCGCTTGCGCTTCAGATCGGCTTCTCTGTCCTTGGAGAAGCCCTGCGCTTCACACAGCGCGCATTACCAATCAATCAACCCAAACGAATGTTCAGGCTCTGCGCTTCGCCCGTACGCGCGGCGCTGATCAGTTGTTGCCGCGAATTGGCATTCAACGGGTTTAGCCATGTCACCACGGTGTGGCTGCGACCCAGTCGCAACGCTTCGCACGCCAGTTGCTGAGCACTTTGAGTGCCGCGCGGTTGCAGCAGAAGAATGCGTTCGCGATTCAGGCCGGCATCGCGCAGCCAGGTTTGCGTCAGACTGGCGGGTGGGGCGATCAGCGTCAGCCAGCGAGCATCCTGATCCTCGCTGAGCTCACGCAGGATCGGGGCGAGCAGGTTCAGGCAGTTCCCGGCCGCACCGCGCAGTGATAGCTCACTGAAGGCGTCAGGTTTGGCGTTCCAGTCACGCTCGACCACGTCTTTGAGGATCGGCGCTAGCGGCTGCGCCAGAAACGCTTCAAACAAAGGCAGTTGTGTTTGCTGAGGTGTGTGTGGGAACTGCATGGAGCCTCCTTTAGCGGCGAATGACGCCGACACTCAAGCCTTCGATCACCAGTTCCTGATCTTTCAGGTCGACTTCGATAGGGGCGAACTCGGGGTTTTCAGCGATCAGCCAGACCTTGCTGCCTTCACGCTTGAAGCGTTTGACCGTCACTTCGTCGCCGATACGCGCAACCACAACCTGGCCGTTACGCGCTTCGCGGGTGGTATGTACTGCCAGCAGGTCGCCGTCGAAGATGCCGATATCCTTCATGCTCATGCCGTGCACACGCAACAGGTAGTCGGCGCGAGGATGGAAGAAGGTCGGGTTGATGTTGCAGGATTCTTCGATGTGCTGCTGGGCGAGGATCGGCGCGCCGGCAGCCACTCGGCCAATGATCGGCAGGGTGGAATCGTCGGCCTTGGCTTCGAAGCCGGGAATACGGATGCCGCGGGAAGCACCTGGGGTCATCTCGATCGCGCCTTTGCGGGCGAGGGCCTTGAGATGTTCTTCCGCCGCGTTGGGCGATTTGAAACCCAGTTCCTGAGCGATTTCCGCACGGGTGGGCGGATAGCCGTTGTCTTCGAGGCAACGTTTGATAAAGGCCAGAATCTCGGCTTGGCGTGGCGTCAGCTTTAGCATATTGATCGCTCTGTCTTTTTATACAGTGACTGGGATTATATACAGTGAAGCGGTCTTGGCAATGGGCGTTTTTTTGCCGCCCGCCGAGCGGTCGCGCAGGGCACTTATTAATGCCGGCGCCTTGTGTGGTTAAATAGCTGACCGACCATTCCCAAAACGAACCGGCAGGCTTGACAAGGCACAGGCTGAAACGTATGTTTCAAACAAGTGTTTGTCAGGCGGAGTAGCCATGGCCCAGTCGGAAACCGTTGAACGCATTCTTGATGCTGCCGAGCAGTTGTTCGCGGAGAAAGGATTCGCTGAAACCTCATTGCGTTTGATCACCAGCAAGGCTGGCGTCAATCTGGCTGCGGTGAATTATCACTTCGGCTCGAAAAAGGCGCTGATCCAGGCGGTATTCTCGCGCTTCCTCGGTCCGTTCTGCGTCAGTCTCGATAAAGAGCTGGAGCGCCGTCAGGCCAAGCCTGAGAACAAGCCGACCCTCGAAGAATTGCTGGAAATTCTCGTCGAGCAAGCGCTCGTCGTGCAGCCTCGCAGCGGTAATGACCTGTCGATCTTCATGCGCTTGCTCGGCCTCGCGTTCAGTCAAAGCCAGGGCCACTTGCGACGTTATCTGGAAGACATGTACGGCAAGGTGTTCCGCCGCTATATGCTGCTGGTCAATGAGGCGGCGCCACGCATTCCGCCAATCGAGCTGTTCTGGCGCGTGCACTTCATGCTTGGCGCCGCTGCGTTCAGCATGTCCGGGATCAAGGCCTTGCGCGCGATTGCCGAGACCGATTTCGGCGTCAATACCTCCATCGAACAAGTGATGCGCCTGATGGTGCCGTTCCTCGCTGCCGGCATGCGCGCCGAAACCGGCGTCACCGATACAGCCATGGCCAGCGCGCAATTGCGTCCGCGCAGCAAATCCATGCCGGTCGCCGCCAAGGTTTGACCGCGCACGGGTGGGCGCGGCAGCTGGTATCCGCTAAGCTAGCCGGCCATGCCGACTCTCGTACTGAACCCGATCTGCATGAATTCTGCTGACCGTCCGGGCAATGCCCACGGTAGCGAATGCGAGCAGATCGGGTTTTTCGTTTTCAAGGAATCTCTATGACTGCTGGCCTGCAAGGCTCGTTGATGGTGGACGTCGCCGGTACCTGGCTGACGGCCGAAGATCGCCAATTGTTGCGTCAGCCCGAAGTGGGCGGCCTGATCGTTTTCGCCCGCAACATCGAGCATCCTCGCCAGGTGCGCGAACTCAGCGCCGCGATCCGCGCGATTCGCCCGGATCTGCTGCTGGCGGTGGATCAAGAGGGCGGGCGCGTGCAGCGCCTGCGTCAGGGTTTCGTCCGTCTACCAGCGATGCGCGCCATCGCCGATAACCCGAATGCAGAGTATCTCGCCAAGCAATGCGGCTGGATCATGGCCACCGAAGTGCTGGCGGTCGGGCTCGATCTGAGTTTCGCCCCTGTATTGGACCTGGACTATCAGCGCAGCGCTGTGGTCGGTACCCGTTCCTTCGAAGGCGATCCCGAACGCGCAGCCTTGCTCGCCGGTGCATTCATTCGCGGCATGAACAGCGCCGGCATGGCCGCCACCGGCAAACATTTCCCAGGCCACGGCTGGGCGGAAGCCGACTCCCACGTGGCGATCCCGAACGACGAGCGCAGTCTCGACGAGATCCGCGCCAACGACCTGGTGCCCTTCGCCAAACTCAGCAAACAACTGGCCGCCGTCATGCCGGCCCACGTCATCTATCCGCAAGTCGACTCGCAGCCCGCCGGTTTCTCCCGACGCTGGCTGCAAGACATCCTGCGCGGCGAATTGCAGTTTGAGGGCGTGATCTTCAGCGATGATCTGTCGATGGCCGGCGCCCACGTGGTCGGCGACGCCGCCAGCCGCATCGAAGCCGCGCTGAGTGCCGGTTGCGACATGGGTCTGGTGTGCAACGACCGCGCGGCAGCCGAGCTGGCGTTGAGTGCCGCCCAGCGTATGAAGATCAAGCCTTCCGCGCGCATCGCGAAGATGCGCGGTCAGGCCTTCGCCAGCACCGACTATCGTCAGGACCCGCGTTGGCTCACCGCCCTCGGCGCGCTCAAAGACGCTCAACTGATCGATTAAGGATTTTTTCGTTATGACCGTTTACGCAATCATCGGCGGCACTGGCCTGACTCAGCTCGAAGGCCTGAGCATTCGCCAGTCGCTGGCAGTCGACACCCCGTACGGCGCGCCTTCGGCCGAGGTGCAGATTGGTGAGTACGCCGGCAAGGAAGTGCTGTTTCTCGCCCGTCACGGTCACCCGCATCGTTTCCCGCCGCACAAGGTCAACTACCGCGCCAACCTCTGGGCGTTGAAGCAAGCGGGTGCCGAAGCGATCATCGCCGTAAATGCCGTTGGCGGGATCCATCCGGCCATGGGCACCGGGCATTTCTGCGTGCCGCACCAGATCGTCGACTACACCAGTGGGCGCGAGCACACCTATTTCGCCGATGATCTGGAGCACGTCACCCACATCGATTTCAGCTTTCCCTACAGCGAGCCGTTGCGTCAGCAACTGATTGCCGCGGTCGCCGCCGAAGGCTGCGAATACAGCGATCAAGGCGTGTACGCCTGCACCCAGGGTCCGCGTCTGGAAACGGTCGCCGAGATCGTCCGACTGGAGCGTGACGGCTGCGACATCGTCGGTATGACCGGCATGCCGGAAGCGGCGCTGGCGCGTGAGCTGGATCTGGATTACGCCTGTCTGGCGCTCGTCGTGAATCCTGCAGCCGGCAAGACCACCGAAGTGATCACCATGGCCGAAATCGAGCAGGCCCTGCACGATGGCATGGGCAAGGTGAAATCGACGCTGGCCCGGGTGCTGGCCAGCTAAGGACTGTCCATGAGCATTTTCATCGAGCGGCTTAAAGGGCTGACATGGACCCACGCATTCAGTAGCAAGGCGTTGGCCAAGGCCCGGGCTTATGCCGCCGATGACCGGGTCGAGATCCTCGAGATCGATGACAGGAAGATTGAGGCGTTCTGCGTCGGTTCTCACCCCCAGACGTATGCGCAAAGCATTTACCTGTCCGAAGATCGGCTGGGGTCGGTAAACCTGCGTTGCCTGTGCAGCTGTCCTGTTGCAATCGACTGCAAGCACAGCGCAGCGGTGCTCTATCACCTGCTGGGCACTGGCGAGGATGCGTCTGGAAGTGACGCGCAGACCCCGTTGGGACGAGCGCTGGAGCATTGGCTTTCGACAATTCCCGTGCCGGCCAAGCCCGCTGAAGAAAGTGCGCAAACCGCAGGTACGCGTCTGTTTTACAAGCTCAAGCCGACGTCTGCGAACGGCAAGTGGCTGCTGGATATTTTCAAGGTCTACCAGCTCAAGAGCGGCGAGTTACGCGAAGTCAAACCGATGTACTCGCTCGCGGAAATGCTCATGCGCCAGCCCGGCTACCTGTCCGAGCTGGATCTGCGCATCGCCCGGCTGTTGGTCGCCATGCATTCCCATCACGCCTATTACAGCGGCTATCCGCTGGAAGGCAGCAGTGGCCCCGAACTGCTGGAAATGCTCCTGCGCACCTCGCGGCTGTTCCTCGACTTCGAAGACCTGCGAGCGCTGACACCGGGGGCGAAACGCGTCGGTCAGTTCTCTTGGGCCGAGCAGGCTGACGGCGGATTCCGCGCGCAGTGGAGCAGTGCCGAAGCCGCGCAGGAAACCGTGCTGGCGCTGGAGCCGCTTTATTACCTTGATCGTGAGCAGCGCCAGGTTGGCCCGCTGTTCACTGAGCTGGAAGAAAAACTCGCCTGCCATTTGACCCTGGCGCCAGACATTCCGGCGCGTCAGGCCATGCAGTTCAGCCATCGCATGAGCGCGGCGACCCAAATTGCGCCACCACACAAGCTCACCGAACGGATCATCGATGACGTGCTGCCGCAGCCGCAACTGACCCTGGTCAGCGGCCGAGAACGCTCGCGCTGGGAATATGTGCTGGAGCACCGCGCCGCTCTGCTGTTTACCTACAACGGTCATCCGGCGGTGGATCGCAACCCGGAAGTGATGATCCTCAACGGCAGCGAAACCCAGCGCATTCAGCGTCAACCGGCGCTGGAAAAGAAGCTGCGCCAGAACCTGCAAAAACATGGCTTCAAGAAAGCCACGCGCAAGAGTGCAATGGATCGTCCCGGCGAGATGTTTACCTTGCCGGATGATTCCGCCTGGCTCGGGTTCATGCACGAAGGGCTGGCCACACTGCGCGCCGCAGATTGGAAAATCGAGATCAGTCCCGGTTTCCATTTCGATGTACAACCGGTTGAACAGTGGTATGCCGAGGTCGAAGAAGAGGCCACGCATCAGTGGTTTGATCTGCAGTTGGGTATCGTCGTCAACGGCGAACGCTACAGCTTGCTGCCGATCCTTCTGCACCTGTTGCGGACCCAGCCGCGCTTGCTCGACCCGGTCAATCTGGCGCAGCGCAGCGATGATGAAAAGCTCCTGATCGAGCTCAAGCCCAGCGGTTTTGGCGAACCGGCGGGCGCCAAAGTCGCGTTGCCGCTGAGTCGGGTCAAACCGCTGATGGCGACGCTGGGCGAGTTGTACCTGGGCGGCCATCAGGGTGATGCGCTGCGCTTGACCGCTCCAGACGCCGCGCGTCTGAGTATGCTCGATGGCGTGCCGCTGGATTGGCAGGGCGGCGAACGTCTGCGCACTTTTGCCAAGCGTCTGCAGAATTCCAGCCACGCCCACATTGCTGCGCCGGCCGGCCTCAATGCGCAACTGCGCCCGTATCAGCTCGAAGGCCTGAACTGGATGCAGACCCTGCGCGAGCTGGAGGTCGGCGGCATTCTGGGCGATGACATGGGCTTGGGCAAAACTTTGCAGACCCTTGCGCATCTGCTCACGGAGAAACACGCCGGGCGCCTGGACTGTCCGGCACTGGCGGTGATGCCCACCAGCCTGATTCCCAACTGGCTCGACGAAGCCGAGCGCTTCACGCCGCAGTTGAAAGTCCTGGCGCTGCACGGCACCGGGCGGCAAAAGGACTTTGCCAATCTGGGCGAATACGACTTGGTGCTGACCACTTACGCATTGCTGCCCAGGGATCTGGAAATCTTGCAGCCGCAGTCGTGGAGCGTGCTGATTCTCGACGAGGCGCAGAACATCAAGAACCCGCTGAGCAAAGCCGCCCAGGCCGCCCGTGACTTGCAGGCCCGTCAGCGCTTGTGTCTGAGCGGTACGCCGCTGGAAAACCACCTCGGTGAGCTGTGGTCGCAGTTCCATTTCCTCATGCCCGGCTGGCTCGGCGACAGCAAATCCTTCAACCGCGATTACCGCACGCCGATCGAGAAGCACGGCAATGTGCAGCGCATGCAGCACCTGACCGCGCGCATCAAGCCGTTTTTGCTGCGGCGCAAGAAGGATCAGGTCGCCACCGAGTTGCCGCCGAAAACCGAGATCATCCACTGGGTCGAACTCAGCGATGGTCAGCGCGACGTCTATGAGACGGTGCGTGTGGCGATGGACAAAAAGGTCCGCGACGAAATCGCCCGCAGCGGCGTGGCGCGCAGTCAGATCATCATCCTCGATGCGCTGCTCAAGCTGCGCCAGGTCTGCTGCGATCTGCGCCTGGTCAATATGCCGCTGACGGCGAAGGCGTTGCGCTCGGGCAGCGGCAAGCTGATCAGCCTGATGGAGATGCTCGAAGAATTGCTCGGCGAAGGTCGGCGCATTCTGCTGTTCTCCCAATTCACCTCGATGCTGGCGCTGATCGAGCAGGAATTGCAGCAACGCGGGCTTGGCTACTCGTTGCTGACCGGCGACACCACCGATCGGCGCACGCCGGTGAGGGATTTCCAGGGCGGCAAGGTGCCGTTGTTCCTGATCAGCCTCAAGGCCGGGGGCACTGGTCTGAACCTGACGGCGGCGGACACGGTGATTCACTTCGATCCGTGGTGGAACCCGGCGGTGGAGAATCAGGCGACTGATCGGGCGTATCGCATCGGGCAGAACAATCCGGTGTTCGTCTACAAGTTGATTGCCAAAGACACCGTCGAAGAGAAGATCCAGGCGTTGCAGCAGGAGAAAGCGGCGCTGGCCGGGGCGGTACTGGAGGGTGGCACGACGGGCGGATTCAAACTGGAACAGAGTGATATCGAGGCGCTGTTTGCGCCGTTGCCGGCTTCCAGAGATTGAAGGGTTTGAATCGCGGCGGGGCCATTCGCGAGCAGGCTCGCTCCCACATTGGATCTCGAGCGAATCTGGATTAATTGTGGGAGCGAGCCTGCTCGCGAAAAGCTATCTAACCAGCGACGCCGATTTCAGCGCTTGTCGATCTTGTCCGGCAACGGCGCAAACAGCGCTTCAATATCATCGCTCTGCAACTTCCAGTCCCCGGCCTTGCGCCCATCGAGCACGCCCGCTGCCAGGTCAGACTTTTCCTTCTGCAGGTGCTGAATCTTCTCTTCCACTGTGCCCCGGGCAATCATCTTGTAGACGAACACCGGTTTCTCCTGGCCGATTCGATAGGCCCGGTCAGTCGCCTGATTCTCGGTTGCCGGGTTCCACCACGGGTCGTAGTGAATCACCGTATCGGCTTCGGTCAGGTTCAAGCCGACGCCACCGGCCTTCAGGCTGATCAGAAAAATCTGACGCGTGCCGCTCTGGAATTCCTTCACCGGTGTGCGCCGGTCGCGGGTCTGGCCAGTGAGGAGGGCGTAAGCGATCTTGCGTTTTTTCAATTCCTCTTCGATCAATGTCAGCATCGAAGTGAATTGCGAAAACAGCAGAATCCGCCGGCCTTCCTCGAACAACTCCTCAAGCATTTCCATCAGGCTGTCGAGCTTGCCCGAGGTGCTGCCGCGTGTGGGCAGGGTGGCGTCGTTGACCAGGCGCAGATCGCAGCAGACCTGGCGCAGCTTGAGCAGCGCTTCGAGAATGATGATCTGGCTGCGCGCCACGCCTTTGCGGGTGATCTCGTCACGGACTTTCTTGTCCATCGCTAGGCGCATGGTCTCGTACACGTCGCGCTGCGCTTCGTTGAGTTCGACCCAATGGATGATTTCGGTTTTCGGCGGCAGCTCCGTGGCGACCTGCTCTTTGGTGCGGCGCAGCAGAAACGGTTTTATCCGACCGTTGAGGTGTTGCAGTCTGACTTCACTGCCGCGCTTTTCGATCGGCACACGGTAATCGGCATTGAAGCTTTTCACGTCGCCGAGCCAGCCCGGCAGCAGGAAGTGGAACAGCGACCACAGCTCGCCCAAGTGGTTTTCCAGCGGCGTGCCGCTGAGGCACAGGCGCTGGCGCGCGTTCAGCTCGCGGGCGGCCTGCGCGGCTTTGCTGTTGGGGTTCTTGATGTATTGCGCTTCGTCCAGCACCAGCACGTGCAGCGGCTGTTTGGCCAGGCGCTCAAGGTCCTTGGGCAACAGGGCGTAAGTGGTGAGGATCAGGTCGAAGTCGGCCAGATTGTCGAAGTGTTTCTTGCGCGTGGCGCCATACAGGGCTAGCACTTTCAGTTGCGGGGTGAAGTGCGCCGCTTCATCTAGCCAGTTCGGAATCAGGCTGGTCGGCATCACCACCATGCACGGACGATCGAGGCGTCCGGCGTTCTTCTCGCTGAGAATATGCGCCAGGGTCTGTAGGGTTTTGCCCAAGCCCATGTCATCCGCAAGAATCCCGCCGACCTCCAGTTGCCGCAGCGATTGCATCCAGCTCAAACCTTCGAGCTGATACGGGCGCAGCGTTGCATTCAGACCTTGCGGCGCTTCGGCCGTGAAATCGCGGATGTCGCGCAGGCGCTGGGCGAAGGTGCGGATCTGCTCGCCGCCTTCCCACAACAGCGGCAGGCCTTCCAGCGAATTGAGCCGGGTGGCGTCAGCCTTGCTCAGGCGCAGGGTGGTTTCGCCCGGCTCCTGCAAATAAAACTCGCCCAGCGTCATCAATACCGGCTTCAAGCGACCGAGCGGCAGCGCCACTTGCAATGGGCCGTGCTCGCTGGTGCGTTGCGGAATGTTGACCAGAATCAGCTCGTCATCGCGACGGCGGGCGAGTCGTTCCGGGTTGAGGATCTCGGTGTGCGAGCGCATCAGATTCAGCAGGATCGGCAGCAGGCTCAGGCGCTCGCCGTTGACGATGATGCCCAGCTCCAGATCAAACCAGTCGCGCTCCGGCGCCTGTTCGACGGTGGCGTACCAGTCGTCGACGGCGGTCAGGTCGAAGCCGAATTCCTCGTCGATCTGCAACTCCCAGCCCTGGCTGCGCAACTTTGGCAGGTCATTCAGAGTGAAGGTCAGCCAGGCGCTGTCGTTGACCATTTCGTAGAGTTCGCCGGCGCTCTCCGGCAGGGCTTTGCTCTGCCGGGTGGCGATGCGGAAACCGAGGATGCGCAACTGTTCGCGGTAGGACTGTTCGACATCCGGGTGGCGTTTTATCCGCAGGGTCTGGGCTTCCTGACGGATCAGGATATCGCTGTGTTTTTGCCCGCTGACGTATTCGTCCAGATAGCTGAACGACAGCGCCGCGCGGTGCTGAATGTAGCGCTGCATCTTGCCGTTGCGCGGCTCGAAGGCGCTGAACTCGACGCTCGCCAGCCATAGGCGTGGCACCGGTTGCACGTTGTCCACCAGCACTTGCGGTGGCGCTTTCGGGCTGCGGTTTTCCAGCACGGCCTGGAGCTTCTCCAGCAGCTCGGCATCTTTCGCGGCGGCGGGGTAGTCGAGGGTTTCCTGGATTTTCAGCAGCACCGCCGCGCAATGTTTGCAATTGCTGCGCACCGGGCAGGTGCAGGTGGCGTCGACCAGCAACAGCGTCGCTTTGGCTGACTCGCGCAGATGGATGGTTTGCCGGTAAACACTGCCGCCGGAGCCTTCGCAACTGGCGGTGATAGTCGCATCGCCGACCTGGGCGATGCGCACCCGATTCTCCAAAGCGTAGCGGCGGCCGCGCTCCAGACTCTGTTCTTTGAATCGGCTGACCCACGACGGGGCCAGCGGTTTGCTCAGGGGCGGCGGCATAAGGACTTCGATCAGTCCGGCACGACTTCAGGCGCTTCGCGAGGCGCTGGCGCGGTCAGGGAAGTGATCTTGATCAGCAGGGCCAGGTGGCCGTTGTCGAGGTAATTGAGCTGGCCGTTCTTGGTGTGGCTGTCCTGACGCAGGCGCTCACTGGCAGTGACCAGGCCATTGGCGTCGATCTGATTGACCCAGAAATCGGCGGTCACGTCGGTGAAGCGGCCGAGTTTCATTTCCAGCGTGCCCTCGATCGGGAACTGGCCGAACTGCTCCTGACCTTCGCTCACCGCGACTTTCGCCGGCGCTTCGCCGAGGCTCTGCTGCCAGGCTTTGTGCATCAAAACGGTGTACTCGCCGCTGGCGGTGAGTTTGCTCACCACATCATTCAGCGCCGGGGTGCGCTGGCTGTCGCTGCCCAGACGCTGGGCGCCTGCGGCCCAGTCTTCCGGGGCGGCGCGGCTGACGATGGCCGGGACAGCATTCTGGCGCACCAGGATCATTTCGACCTGATAGGTGTCATCGGCAAACGCCGTCGGTGCTGCAAGTGCAAGCAACAAAGTCAGAGAGCGGAACAGGCGCATCGGGCGTCCTTCAAGCGGATTTCGGGATGAGACGCTCAAACAGCGCCTCGACAGTATTGAAACGTTCTTCCGGGCGCTCCATCGGCACCTGGAATTTAAACATCGTCGCGCCTTCGAACTTGTAGCGCTTGGGCTGCGTCTGGATCAGCTTGATCAGGGTCATCGGGTCAACCGGCGTCTGCGCTTCGAACTCGATACGTCCGCCTTGCGGCCCGCCGTCGACTTTCTTGATGCCGAGCTTTTCCGCCTGCAATTTCAGCGCGGTGATCCGCACCAGGTTCTTGGTCGGCTCCGGCAACAGGCCGAAGCGGTCGATCATCTCCACCTGCAGATCCTTGAGGCCTTCCTCGTCGGTGGCCGAGGCGATGCGTTTATACAGAATCAACCGCGCATGCACATCCGGCAGATAATCTTCCGGAATCAGCGCCGGCACCCGCAGATTGACTTCCGGGCCGCCACCAAGCGGTTGATCGAGGTTCGGCTGCTCGCCCTTGCGGATCGACTTCACTGCGCGCTCGAGCATTTCCATGTACAGGGTGAAACCGACGGCCTGAATCTGCCCGCTCTGACCATCGCCGAGCAGTTCGCCGGCGCCACGGATTTCCAGGTCGTTGGTCGCCAGGACGAAACCGGCACCGAGGTCCTGGGTATTGGCGATCGCTTCCAGACGCTTTTCCGCGTCGGAAGTGATCTGCTGGCGCGGCGGCGTCAGCAGGTAGGCGTAAGCCTGGTGGTGACTGCGGCCGACACGACCGCGCAACTGGTGCAGCTGGGCCAGACCGAACTTGTCGGCGCGTTCGATGATGATGGTGTTGGCGCTCGGCACGTCGATGCCGGTCTCGATGATGGTCGAGGCGATCAGCACGTTGAAGCGCTTGTGGTAGAAGTCGCTCATCACCTGTTCGAGTTCACGTTCGCGCATCTGCCCGTGGCCGATACCGATGCGCGCCTCCGGCACCAGTTCGGCGAGGTCGGCGGCGCATTTTTCGATGGTCTTCACATCGTTGTGCAGGTAGTAAACCTGACCGCCACGCAGCAGTTCACGCAGCAGGGCCTCTTTGACTGTGCTCTTGTTCTGTTCCATGACGAAGGTGCGCACCGACAGGCGACGCGCTGGCGGCGTGGCGATGATCGACAGATCGCGCATGCCCGACACCGCCATGTTCAGCGTGCGCGGAATCGGCGTCGCAGTCAGGGTGAGGATGTCGACTTCGCTGCGCAGGGCCTTGAGCTGTTCTTTCTGGCGTACGCCAAAACGGTGTTCTTCGTCGATGATCACCAGCCCGAGGTTTTTGATCTTCACGTCGTCGGACAGCAGCTTGTGCGTGCCGATGACAATGTCGATCTTGCCTTCCGCAAGATCGGCGATCGCCGCGTTGACTTCCTTGGCCGATTTGAAGCGACTCATCACTTCGACCGTCACCGGCCAGTCGGCGAAGCGGTCGCGGAAACTGTTGTAGTGCTGCTGGGCGAGCAGGGTAGTCGGTACCAGAATCGCCACCTGACGACCGCCGTGCACGGCGATGAACGCGGCGCGCATGGCCACTTCGGTCTTGCCGAAGCCAACGTCGCCGCAGACCAGACGATCCATCGGTTTCGGCGCGAGCATGTCTTCGCGTACCGCCTCGATAGTCGCTTGCTGATCGGGTGTTTCTTCGAACGGGAAACCGGCGCTGAAGGTGGCGTAATCGGCTTTCGGATCGGCGAAGGCATAACCTTCGCGCGCGGCGCGACGGGCGTAAATGTCGAGCAATTCGGCGGCGACGTCACGCACCTGCTCGGCGGCTTTGCGCTTGGCTTTCTGCCAGGTTTCCGAGCCGAGGCGGTGCAGCGGCGCAAGCGAATCGTCGCTGCCGGTGTAGCGCGCGATCAGGTGCAGGTTGGCCACTGGCACGTAGAGCTTGGCGTTCTCGGCGTATTCGAGGGTGAGGAATTCGGCGGCCTGATTGTCGATTTCCAGAATCGTCAGGCCCAGGTAGCGCCCGACGCCGTGGTCAATATGCACCACCGGCGCGCCTTCGCGCAGTTCGGTGAGGTTCTTGATCACCGCATCGTTGCTGACGTCGCTGCGCTTCTCGCGGCGGCGACGTTGCATGACCCGTTGGCCGAACAGCGGACTTTCCGCCACCAGCGCCAGCGCCGGGTCGTCGAGCAGTAGACCTTCGTCGAGCGGGGCGATGGTGATCGCCAGACGATCCTTGCTGGCAACGAAGTCTGGCCAGCTGTCGACGGTTTTCGGCCGCAACTTCAGGCGTTCCAGCAGTTCCAGCAGGACTTCGCGACGACCCGCCGATTCGGCGGTGAACAGCACGCGACCGGGGAATTCTTCGAGGAAGCCGGCCAGCGCCGCCAGTGGCTGCGTGGCTTTCGCTTCGATGGCCAGATCCGGCAGCGCGTGCGCCGGGAAGCGTTCACGGCCGACACCGGTTTCAACGTCTTGCTGACTGGCGACGACTCGCGGCCAATTCTTCAGGCGCGCAAAGCAATCTTCCACCGGCAGGAACAGTGCGGCCGGTGGCAATAAAGGACGCGAAGGATCGACGCGGCGTTCTTCGTAACGATTGCGCACGTCGTTCCAGAAGTTTTCCGCCGCTTGCTCGATGCCCGGCAGCGAAAACACTTGTGTGTCCTGAGGCAGGTAATCGAACAGCGTCGAAGTTTCGTCGAAGAACAGCGGCAGGTAGTACTCGATACCGGCCGGGGTGATACCGCTGCTCAAATCCTGAAAGATCGGGCAGCGGCGAAAATCGACGTCAAAGCGCTCACGGAAACGCGCCTTGAAGCGGGTGACTGCGTCTTTCTGCAATGGAAACTCGCGGGCCGGCAGCAGCTTGACCGACTCGACCTTGTCGATCGAACGCTGGGTTTCCGGATCGAAGGTGCGCAGGGTTTCGATTTCGTCGTCGAACAGGTCGATGCGATACGGTAGTTTGCTGCCCATGGGGAACAGGTCGATCAGCGCGCCGCGTACGGTGAACTCGCCGTGCTCGTACACCGTGTCGACATAGCGATAGCCGCTGGCTTCGAGCCGCGCGCGCATATGTTCGACGTCGAGCTTCTGGCCGATGTCCAGCACCAGGCTGCTGCCGAGGAGGAACTTGGTCGGCGCCAAGCGATGCAAAGCGGTGGTGATCGGAACCACCAGCACGCCGTGGGCCAGTTCCGGCAGGCGATACAGGCTGGCGATGCGCTGGGAGATGATGTCCTGGTGCGGCGAGAACAGGTCGTAGGGCAGGGTTTCCCAGTCGGGGAAATGCAGTACGGGCAAATCCGGGGCGAAGAAACTCAGCTCCTGTTCCAGCCGTTCGGCGCTTTGGCTGTCGGCGGTCAGCAGCAGGGTAAAGCGCTTGGCAGCGCTGGCAGCCTCGGCAATCGCCAGGCTGAGGGCGGCACCGGGCAGATTGCCCCAGTGCTGTTTACCTGCTTCGGCAGGGAGTAGCGGTAGACGCAGAACAGGCACGGAAGGTTGAGCTCCAGGCGTTGCGACAAAGTCGGTAATTGTAGCGGCCTCCGGTGCCGCCTGTCAGTTGCAGACTACGTCTATCTTCATGGTTTGGACGAAATGTAGTGGTAACCATAAAAACGAGCACTTTTTTCATGGTTATGTAGTGCCGAAACCGGGTGGTGTTACGGAGGGTTACAGACATCGTCTAACAGTCGTCGAAAAATTGACTGCGCTGAAAGCCCCGGTTTTACTGGGCTGGAGAAAGGCGTAAATTTTTTGAACGGGAATTTGTTACCGATTGCGCGACAAGCGCGCATTGCTGAAAGGGCTTGTCGGCGGCATAATGTAGCCCCTTTTTTCTGCCCCTACATGTGGAAGGTTACCGTGACTCAGAAGCCCGACCAGTGTCTTGGTGAATGGATCGACCGTGAAGCACTCGCAGAAGCGATGATCCCGCTTATCGGTCAGCTCTACCGCAATAACAACGTGGTTAGCTCGATCTATGGCCGCAGCCTGATCAACCAGTCTGTCATCGCGATTCTCAAAGCTCACCGCTTTGCTCGCCACCGTTCTTCGGACGACAGCGAACTCTCCGTCCACGAAACATTCCCACTGCTCAAGGCCATGAGCGAGCTCAAGCTCGGCGCGGCATCGGTGGATCTGGGCAAGCTGGCGTTCAAATTCCGTAACGAAGGCAACGGCCGCAGCGCCGAGCAGTTCGTGCGTGAAGAGATGGCTGACGTGGTTGGCCAGCAGAACGCTTCGGCCCGCAAAGGCACCGACGTTGTTCTTTACGGCTTCGGTCGTATCGGCCGTCTGCTGGCGCGCATCCTGATCGAGAAAACCGGTGGTGGCGACGGCCTGCGTCTGCGCGCCATCGTCGTGCGCAAAGGCGCCGAGAACGACCTGACCAAGCGCGCCAGCCTGCTGCGTCGCGATTCGGTGCACGGTTCGTTCAACGGCACCATTACCATCGACGAAGAAAACAACACCATCACCGCCAACGGTAACCTGATCCAGGTGATCTACGCGAAGAACCCGACCGAGGTGGATTACACCCAGTACGGCATCAAAGACGCGCTGCTGGTGGACAACACCGGTGTATGGCGTGACGCCGATGGCCTGGGTCAGCACCTGGCCTGCCCGGGTATCGACCGCGTTGTTCTGACCGCGCCTGGCAAGGGCAAGCTGAAGAACATCGTTCACGGCATCAACCACGGTGAAATCACCGCTGACGACAAGATCGTCTCGGCTGCTTCCTGCACCACCAACGCCATCGTGCCGGTGCTCAAAGCGGTCAACGACAAGTTCGGCATCATCAACGGTCACGTCGAAACCGTTCACTCGTACACCAACGACCAGAACCTGATCGACAACTTCCACAAGGGCGATCGCCGTGGCCGCAGCGCCGCGCTGAACATGGTGATCACCGAGACCGGTGCCGCCACCGCTGCTGCCAAGGCTCTGCCTGAGCTGGCCGGCAAGCTGACCGGTAACGCGATCCGCGTTCCGACGCCGAACGTGTCGATGGCCATTCTCAACCTCAACCTTGAGAAAGCCGCCACCCGTGAAGAGATGAACGAGTACCTGCGCTACATGGCGCTGCACTCTGAGCTGCACAAGCAGATCGACTTCGTCAATTCGCAGGAAGTGGTGTCGACCGACTTCGTTGGCTCGCGTCACGCTGGTGTGGTCGACGCTGAAGCGACCATCGTGCAGGACAACCGCGTCGTTCTGTACGTTTGGTACGACAACGAGTTCGGCTACAGCTGCCAGGTAGTTCGCGTAATGGAAGACATGGCTGATGTGAATCCGCCAGCGTTCCCGCGCTAAGCCTCAGGCTTGAATGAAAACGCCCCGGCATTTTGTCGGGGCGTTTTTGTTTGTGGAGTGATCGTTCCCACGCTCTGCGTGGGAACGATCGCGCTGGCGGGTGAGATCTAGCTGGCGCCGCCAACCACAGCAGCCTGCGCCGTGCGCAACTCATGCCGGTTGCCACGGAACAATACCAACGTCGCAATCAACCCCAACACCGCCGCGCCACTGAGCCAGATCCCCGGTGCTGCCTTGTTGTCCAGCACATGAATCAGGTAGGTACACGCCGCCGGGGTAAAGCCGCCGAACGTCGCCGTCGCCAGGCTGTACGCCAGCGAGAAACCGGTCGTGCGCACTTCCACCGGCATGATCTCGGTCAGCGCCACCACCATCGCGCCGTTGTACGAGCCATAAAGGAACGACAGCCACAGTTCGACAATCAGCAAATGGCTGAAGCTGGGGTTCGCCACCAGCCACGACAGCGCCGGATACGCCGTGAGGATCGCCAGAATCGTCGCTGCCAGCAGTAAGGGTTTTCGGCCGATCTTGTCGGATACCGCGCCCATCACCGGTAGCCAGAAGAAATTCGACAAGCCGATGCACACCGTCACCAGCAAGGCGTCGAGGTCCGACAGATGCAACTCGGCCTTGCCGAACGTCGGCGTGTACGCAGTGATCAGGTAGAACGAAACCGTGGTCATCACCACCAGCGCCATGCCGGCAATGACGATGCCGAAGTTCTGGCCGATCGAGCGGACGATCTCGCCGAGGGTAGGGCGGTGGGTGCGCGCTTGGAATTCCGGAGTTTCTTCCAGCGAGCGACGGATGAAGAAAATCACCGGCACGATCATGCAGCCAATCAGAAACGGCACGCGCCAGCCCCATTCGCCCATTTGCTCCGGACTCAGCCAGTGATTCAGAGCAACGCCGAGCAAGCCAGCGAATACCACGGCTGCCTGTTGGCTGGCGGACTGCCAACTGACGAAAAAGCCTTTACGCCCCGGCGTAGAAATTTCCGCCAGATACACCGACACGCCGCCCAATTCCACGCCCGCCGAGAAGCCTTGCAGCAGGCGGCCGAACAACACCAGTAGCGGTGCGGCGACGCCGAGCGTCGCGTAACCGGGCACGCAGGCAATCAGCACCGTACCGGCGGCCATCATCGCCAAAGTGATGATCAGCCCTTTGCGCCGTCCGTGACGGTCGATATAGGCGCCGAGGAAAATTGCCCCCAGCGGGCGCATCAGGAAGCCGGCGCCGAAGGTCGCCAGCGACAGCATCAGCGAAGCGAAGGCGCTGTCGGTGGGGAAGAAGGTTTTGGCGATGGCCGTGGCATAGAAGCCGTAGACCATAAAGTCGAACATTTCGAGGAAGTTGCCGCTGACAACGCGAAAGATCGCTTTGCCTTTGCCCGTGGTGGAGGACATGGAAGGTACTCACTGTTCAATTTGTATAAAGGCGTTGCAGCCATGGGGAAGCGAGCGGGCGCTTGTAGTTCATAATGGCCGCCGTGGTTTTGCGGGGAGATGAAGAATTGTTAACTGGACGCTGGTGGGGGCTTGTGGTGTTGGCGGTGGCAATCGGCGGCTGCGGCACCGGCGATTCCCTGGAACAGGTTGGCGGTTCGACCATGGGCAGCACCTGGTCGGTCAAGTACGTGCGCCACGCCGGGGTCGCCGATCCTGCGCGGGTGCGCGGCGAAGTGCAGGCCATCCTCGGTGAAGTCGATCAACAGCTGTCGACTTACCGAAGTGACTCCGCCATCGAACGTTTCAACGCCTTGCCCGCCGATAGCTGCCAAGCCATGCCGGCAGCGGTGCTCGAATTGGTCCGCATCGGCGAACAGCTTTCAACTCAAAGCGAAGGCTCCTACGACCTGACCGTGGAACCGCTGCTGGACCTCTGGGGATTCGGCCCGCAAGGACGCGAAGAAAAGATCCCTGATGCGGCCGCTGTGGCCGAAGTCATGCAGCGGGTCGGCCATCAGCATCTGCGTATTGATGGCGAGCGGTTGTGCAAGGACGCCGCCGTCGAAGTCGACTTCAACAGCATTGCCGCCGGTTACGCCGTGGATATCATTGCTGCCAGATTGCAGGGCATGGGCATCGACAATTATCTGGTCGAAGCCACGGGCGAACTCAAAGCCCGGGGCAAGAAGCCGGATGGTTCAGCGTGGCGCATCGCTCTCGAAGAGCCTCGCGATGACCAGCAAGTGGCCGAGCGGATTATCGATGTCGACGGCTATGGCGTATCCACCTCCGGTGACTACCGCCACTATTTTCTGCAGGACGGTCGGCGTTATTCCCACACCTTCGATGCCCGCAGCGGGCGACCGGTCCTACACGACCTGGCGTCAGTCACGGTGATTCATCCTTCAGCGTTGATGGCCGATGGACTATCGACGCTGTTGCTGATTCTCGGGCCGGAAAGGGCGCGGGACTATGCCCAAGAGCATGACATTGCTGCATTCTTTGTCTTGCGTGCCGATACAGGTTTCGTCACCCGCAGCAGTCAGGCATTTGCGCAGCTTGTCGGTGAAAAAAACTGACCGAAGACAAGACGAAAGCTGGCGTTGTAGTGCAGGCAAAAGTAGCCTACGACGCGACCAAGGGTTAATGTGCGCGGCGTTGACGCTTCTATAGACTGTGTCCGGGTTCTTCACTGGCCCCCAATTGTTCCTTCGCGCCGCCGTTCGGCGTGATTTAGCCGCCGGTGCTGCTGGCACCGCGGCCTGTTCTGAGGAGTACGCATGGCTGTCTACAACTACGACGTGGTGGTACTGGGTTCCGGCCCGGCGGGAGAAGGCGCGGCAATGAACGCCGCCAAAGCGGGGCGCAAGGTCGCGATGGTCGACAGCCGTCGCCAGGTCGGCGGCAACTGCACCCACCTCGGCACCATCCCGTCCAAGGCACTGCGTCACTCGGTGCGGCAGATCATGCAGTTCAACACCAACCCGATGTTCCGCGCGATCGGCGAGCCACGCTGGTTCTCCTTCCCGGACGTGTTGAAAAGCGCCGAAAAAGTCATTTCCAAACAAGTCGCATCGCGCACCGGCTACTACGCCCGTAACCGCGTCGACGTGTTCTTCGGCACCGGCAGCTTCGCCGACGAGCAAACCATCGAAGTGGTCTGCGGCAACGGTGTGGTCGAAAAACTGGTGGCCAAGCACATCATCATCGCCACCGGTTCGCGTCCGTATCGCCCGGCGGACATCGATTTCCACCACCCGCGTATCTACGATAGCGACACCATCCTCAGCCTCGGCCACACCCCGCGCAAACTGATCGTTTACGGCGCTGGTGTGATCGGTTGCGAATACGCATCGATCTTCAGTGGTCTGGGTGTGCTGGTCGAGCTGGTCGACAACCGTGGCCAGTTGCTGAGCTTCCTCGACTCGGAAATTTCCCAGGCGTTGAGCTACCACTTCAGCAACAACAACATCACCGTGCGTCACAACGAAGAGTACGACCGCGTCGAAGGCGTGGACAACGGTGTGATCCTGCATCTCAAATCCGGCAAGAAGATCAAGGCCGACGCCTTGCTCTGGTGCAACGGCCGTACCGGTAACACCGACACGCTGGGTCTGGAAAACATCGGGGTCAAGGTCAACAGCCGTGGCCAGATCGAAGTTGACCAGAACTACCGCACCTGCGTGGAAAACATCTACGGCGCCGGTGACGTGATCGGCTGGCCAAGCCTGGCCAGTGCCGCCCACGACCAGGGTCGTTCGGCCGCTGGCAGCATCGTCGACAATGGCAGCTGGCGCTTCGTCAATGACGTGCCGACCGGCATCTACACCATTCCGGAGATCAGCTCGATCGGCAAGAACGAGCAGGAGCTGACCCAGGCGAAAGTGCCGTACGAAGTCGGCAAGGCCTTCTTCAAGAGCATGGCGCGGGCGCAGATTGCCGGCGAGCCGCAGGGCATGCTGAAGATCCTCTTCCACCGCGAAACGCTGGAAGTGCTCGGCGTGCACTGCTTCGGTTATCAGGCGTCGGAGATCGTGCACATCGGTCAGGCGATCATGAACCAGCCGGGTGAGCTGAATACGCTGAAGTATTTCGTCAACACCACGTTCAACTACCCGACCATGGCCGAAGCCTATCGGGTCGCGGCGTACGACGGCCTCAACCGGCTTTTTTGACGGGCTCCGGCCGGTGGCCTGAGCCGGCCGGGGAGACCGATTTCAGCAATTCTCAAGGGTGGCAGTGGCCAAACCGGGAAAGTCTGTAATCAGGCTGTCAACGCCGAAGTCGGCGAGTCTGCGCATCAGCGCAGGCTCGTTGACGGTCCACACCGACACATGCAGGCCCTGACGCTGCGCCTTCTGCAGGCGTTCCGGCGTACACAGCGTCCAGTTCAAGGCGAGAATCTCGCAGCCGTAGCTCGCCGCGACTTTCAGCGGATCGAGCCAGGCATATTCGGCCACCAAGCCACGGGATACGTCGGGTACCAGATCCAGCGCTGCCTTCAAGACTTCCCGCGAACTCGAAGTGATCGTCACCTTGTCGAGCAGGCCGTGGCGCTGAGCCATTTCCCGAATCGCCAGCACGGTAGTCGCCGCGCGGGTGCGTGATGCGCTTTTGACTTCCAGCTGCCAGTGCTCGAAATCACATTGCTCGAACAACTCTTCCAGCGTCGGAATCGGGCACGGCTTGATCCAGCCCGGGCCGCCCTTGCGCGCGTCGTAGGTGACCAGCTCGGCAGCGGTGTGCTCGACGACTTTGCCGCGACGGTCGGTGGTGCGCTTGAGGGTCGGGTCATGGATGACCATCAGCTCGCCGTCCTTGGACAGGTGCAGATCCAGTTCGCAGCGGCGCACGCCGTGCTTGAGGCATTCCTGAAAGCTGCTCAGGGTGTTTTCCGGTGCTTCGCCCTTGGCGCCGCGGTGGCCGTAGATGAGGGTCACGGTGCTTCCTTAAGTTAAATGCCAGATTCGTTCTGTTCGCGGGCCAGACGGCGTTCCTGAGCCTGCTTTTGCAAGATGTAGCGCGCGAGCAATTGGCGCTGGGCATCGGTCGGACGCTCGAACTCGGTGCCGACGTCATACCCATCCCCCTTGGGATCGCAATGGGTGACCCGGGCACGCAGCAGCAGGCCGAGTGCCTGCGGCATCAGCACCAGTTTCACCGACAGGTGTGCGCCAGTGGCAATCGGGGTCGGGTACTGAAAGTCGATCCCGCCCTCGGAGATGATCACTGGCTGCGGCTCGCCGATGTGGCCGAGCACGGTCAGGGCGATCACCTGGCTGAGCAGGTCAATGCGTTTGTTCTGCGATTTGAGAAACGCGGCGATGGCGCGGTCGCGCTCGCTGATCTGCCGCAACAGGTGCTGCGACTCGAATTCGCTCAGGTGCAGTTCGCTGAGCAGGTTGAAGAGTGGGGATGCATCCTGCAACACTTCCTGGCCTGCGGCTTCGGGAGCGGACAGGGGCCGAATTTCCAGTGCGATCGTGTCCTCGATACGGTAGTATTCGCGGCGATCTTCTTCATCTAATGTCGACATGGCGAACCCATGGTAGCGGCGGTGGTCTGAGTGTAAAGCTGGTTTTCGACCCCCGCCACAAGGACGTTCCTTTTCCCTCCGAACAAGCCCCGACATGTTCAGACCTCTCTTCGTATTTATCGGCACGCGTTATACCCGTGCAAAGCGTCGCAATCATTTTGTGTCATTCATTTCCCTGACTTCGATGATCGGGCTCGCCCTTGGCGTGGTCGTGATGATCGTCGTGCTGTCGGTGATGAACGGCTTCGATCATGAGATGCGCACCCGCGTGTTGGGCATGGTGCCCCACGCTACTCTCGAGACCGGCGAGCCGATCAATGACTGGCAGAGCCTGGCCGACAAGGTCAAGCAGAACCGGCAGGTGACGGCGGTGGCGCCGTTCACCCAGATGCAGGGCCTGCTGACCAACAACGGTCAGGTTTCCAAGGTGTTGCTCAATGCCATTGATCCTGCGCTCGAGCGCAATGTGTCGATCATCGACAACTTCATGAAGCAGGGCAAACTCGACGACCTGACACCGGGCAGCTTCGGCATCGTCATCGGCGACAAGGCGGCGACCAAGCTCGGCGTCGGCATTGGCGACAAGGTTACGTTCGTTGCTCCCGAGGTCAGTGTGACCCCGGCCGGCATGTTCCCGCGCATGAAGCGCTTCACCGTGGTCGGGATTTTCCATGTCGGCGCCGGTGAGCTCGACGGCTACCTCGGCGTGACCAATCTGCAGGATCTGGCGAAAATGCACCGCTGGAAAGCCGATCAGGTGCAGGGCCTGCGGCTGAAGTTCGACGACCTGTTCCAGGCCCCGCGCGAGGCGTGGAACATTGCCCAGCAGCTCGGCGAAGATCGTTACTACGCCCGCGACTGGACGCGTACCCACGGCAACCTGTATCAAGCGATCCGCATGGAAAAAGCCATGATCGGGCTGCTGTTGCTGCTGATCGTCGCCGTCGCCGCGTTCAACATCATTTCCACGCTGGTGATGGTGGTGAACGACAAGAAGGGCGACATCGCCATTCTGCGCACCCTCGGCGCGACACCGGGCACGATCATGCGCACGTTCATGGTTCAGGGCACGGTAATCGGCGTGGTCGGCACGGCCATCGGCGCGGTGGTCGGGATCCTCGCGGCACTGAATGTCAGTGCGGCCATTTCGGCGCTTGAAGGGCTGATCGGCCACAAGTTCCTTAATGCTGACGTGTATTTCATTGATTATCTTCCTTCGCAGGTCCAGAGCCAGGACGTCGTCATGGTCTGCGCCGCTGCGTTGGTCCTGAGTTTCCTCGCCACCCTGTATCCCGCCTGGCGTGCCGCGCGCACCCAGCCGGCGGAGGCGTTACGTTATGAGTGAGTCGGGCATGAGTGAACAAGCAATTCTGAGCTGCCGTAATCTGGGCAAATCCTACGAGGAGGGTCCGGAGTCGGTACAAGTGCTGGCCGGCCTGCAACTGGAGTTGCACCCAGGCGAGCGTGTGGCGATCGTGGGTAAATCCGGTTCCGGCAAAAGTACCTTGCTCAACCTGCTCGGCGGTCTCGATACGCCAAGCAAGGGCAGCGTCTGGCTCGACGGTGAAGAACTGTCTGCGTTGAGCGAGAAAAAGCGTGGCCTGCTGCGCAATCGCGCGCTTGGTTTCGTTTATCAGTTTCACCATTTGCTGCCGGAATTCACCGCGCTGGAAAACGTCTGCATGCCGCTGCTGATCGGCAAGACCGCCATCCCTGAGGCGCGTCAGCGTGCCACGGCATTGCTGGAGCGCGTCGGTCTCGGCCATCGTCTGGAACACAAACCGGCGGAACTGTCCGGCGGCGAGCGTCAGCGCGTGGCCATCGCCCGTGCCCTGGTCAACAACCCGGGGCTGGTGATGCTCGATGAGCCAACCGGCAACCTTGACCTGCATACCGCCGAAGGCATTCAGGACCTGATGCTGGAGCTGAGCACTTCGATGCGCACGGCGTTCCTGGTGGTGACGCACGACATGAACCTGGCTCGCCAGATGGACCGCGTTCTGCAGCTGCAGGAAGGCTGCCTGACTCCCATCTGACTGGCTGAAACCCGGCGCCCGTAACGGCGCCGGGTCTTTTATTTCTATACGGTGCCCCAGCGAATGTTCAGACCGTTATCGATCTTTATCGGCACGCGCTATACCCGCGCCAAGCGCCGCAATCGCTTTGTTTCGTTCATTTCGATGACCTCGATGATCGGCCTCGCCCTCGGCGTGCTGGCGATGATCGTGGTGCTGTCGGTGATGAATGGCTTTCAGCGCGAAATGAGCTCGCGCATCCTCGGCATGGTGCCCCATGCGACCATCGTTGGCGTCAAGCCGATCGATGACTGGCAGCCAGTGGCCGCCGCGGCGATGAAAAATCCCGAAGTGACGGCCGCCGTGCCGTTCACCGAGATGGAAGGCATGCTGTCCTACAAGGGGTCGATGCAGCCGATTCAGATCAGCGGCGTTGATCCGGCCCAGGAAGGCAAGGTGTCGATCGTTGCCCAGCACATCGTCCAGGGTCGTCTGGATGCCTTGAAGCCGGGCGAATTCGGTGTGGTGATCGGTGAAATCACCGCGCGGCGTTTCCGCCTCAATGTCGGCGACAAGATCACTCTGATCGTCCCGGAAGTCAGCACCGCGCCGGGCGGTATCACCCCGCGCATGCAGCGCCTGAATGTGGTCGGCGTGTTCAAGGTCGGCGCCGAGCTGGACGGCTCGATGGGCCTGATCCACGTCGCCGATGCCGCGACCATGCAGCACTGGCAGCCGAATCAGGTGCAGAGCGTGCGGCTGGCAGTCAAGGACCTGTACGCGGCGCCGAAGGTGTCTGCGGACATTGCCGGTGGCCTCGGCGCTGACTTCAAGGCTGACGACTGGACCCACACCCAGGGCAGCCTGTTCAGCGCGATGAAGATGGAAAAAACCATGATCGGCCTGCTGTTGCTGATGATCGTCGCGGTGGCGGCGTTCAACATCATTGCGACGCTGATCATGGTGGTGAACGACAAGGGCGCCGACATCGCGATCTTGCGCACCATCGGCGCTACGCCCCGGCAGATCATGGCGATCTTCATGGTGCAGGGCACGGTGATCGGTATTGTCGGCACCATCATTGGCGGCGTGCTGGGCGTGATTGCGGCGCTCAATGTCAGTGAGCTGGTCGGCTGGGTCGAGCGTGTGACCGGCCAGCATATCTTCAGTTCGGACGTGTATTTCGTCAGCAACCTGCCTTCGGAACTGCAGGGTGGGGATGTGCTGTTGATCTGCTCGGCGGGATTCATTCTGAGTTTTCTGGCGACGGTGTATCCGGCGTGGCGGGCGGCGAAGATCGAACCGGCGCATGCGCTGAGATATTCGTAAGCGAGTCCATGCTCGTTCCCACGCAGAGCGTGGGAACGATCAGGTCCGAGGCAACTCGATTACAAACCGCGTCCAACCCGCTTCAGATTCGCAATGAATCGTCCCGCCATGTGCCCGCACGATCGACTGGGTGATCGCCAGACCCAACCCCGCATGCTCACTGCTACCTTCCTGCCGCGCCGGATCCGCTCGATAGAAGCGGTCGAACAGACCTGGCAGTAATTGCGCGGAAATACCCTCGCCACTGTTCTCGACGCAGACGCGCACGATCTCCCCCTCGTCGACGATGCTCAAGCGCACATAACCCTCGGCCGGGGTAAACCGCAGTGCGTTATCCAGCAGGTTCGACAAGGCCCGGCGCAACATGCCGCGATCACCTTCGATTCGCGCCTCACCTTCACGGCTCAAACTCACGCCAGCGTCTTCCGCCAATGGCGCAAAAAACTCCAGCAGCATGTCGGCCTCATCCGCCAGTTCCAGCGGTTCGCGCTTGGGCATCAGCAAGCCGTGGTCAGCCTTGGCCAGATAGAGCATGTCGTTGACCAGTTGCGCCATCCATTGCAGTTCTTCGAGGTTGCTGTGCAGCGCTTCGCGGTAGTCCTCCAGTGCGCGAGGGCGGGTGAGGGTGACCTGGGTGTGGGTCAGCAGATTCGACAACGGTGTGCGCAGCTCATGGGCGATGTCGGCGGAGAACGCCGAAAGGCGCTGAAACGAGTCGTCGAGGCGTTCGAGCATGGCGTTGAAGCTGTGGGCCATTTCCGCAAGCTCTGGTGGCATCTTCTCTTCAGGCAGTCGGGCATTCAGCGATTGCGCGGAAATCCCACGGGCCACTGCGCTCATCCGCCGCAACGGGCGCAGACTGCTGCGCGCCGCCCAGGCCCCGAGCAGGGCAGTAGCCAGCGCCGACAGGCCGACGGTCAGCCAGATCAGATGCTGCATGCGCGTAAGAAAATGCTGGTGATGGGTGATGTCCAGCAGCAGCGTCAGTTGTGGCGAATCCGCTGCGTCCGGGTAGAGCGGGGCGCGCAGCACGCGGTAATCGGTACCGTCATGGCTGATGGTCGACAGGCCGGTTTGCAGGGGCAGATTCTTCGGAATCTGCATCGAGCTGTCATACCAGTGCTGACCGTCGCCACTGGTAATGCGCAACGACAGATCGGCCTGACGGCTGAGTTCATCGGCCAGCCGCGCCTCGCGCTGGGCAGGTTGGACATCCTGCAAGGCGCGGCGCAGGCCGATCAGTTTCGTCTCCAGTTGTTGCTGATCGAGTTCGATGAAGTGCGCCTCGCTGGCGCGGTCGAACAGTACCCCGGCGAACAGCGAGACCACCGCAGTGCAAGCGGCAAACAACAGCGCCAGGCGCGTGCTCAAGGACCAACGACGCATCACAGCGAACGCTCTTCGAGCACGTAACCCATGCCGCGCACGGTGTGGATCAACTTGTTGGGGAAATCATCGTCGATCTTCAGGCGCAAACGGCGGATCGCCACTTCGATGACGTTGGTGTCGCTGTCGAAATTCATGTCCCAGACCTGCGAGGCGATCAGCGATTTGGGCAGGACTTCACCCTGACGGCGCAGGAGCATTTCCAGCAGGGCGAATTCCTTGGCGGTCAGGTCGATGCGCTGGCCGCTGCGTTCGACCCGGCGGCGGATCAGATCCAGGCGCAGATCGGCCAGTTGCAGACTGGTTTCCTGGGCGATCGCGCTGCCGCGTCGCAACAGGCTGCGCACTCGGGCGAGCAATTCGGAGAAGGCGAATGGCTTGACCAGATAATCGTCGGCGCCCAGTTCGAGGCCGTGAACCCTGTCCTCCACCGCGTCTTTGGCGGTGAGAAACAGTACCGGCGTTTCGAGGCCGGCGCTGCGCACCGCTTGCAGAATCTGCCAGCCACTGCGCCCGGGCAGCATTACATCGAGGATCAACAGCGCGTAGTCGCCGCTCAAGGCCAATTGCTGGCCGCTGATTCCGTCGGCCACCAACTCGGTATTGAATCCGGCCTCGGTCAGGCCCTGACGCAGGTACTGGCCGGTTTTCGCTTGGTCTTCGACGATCAACAGTTTCATGGGCGACTCGGCCGGGGTTGGTATTTGGAAGGGCGAAGGCGTTATACCGTGAGATCCGGCGGTTAGCGCCAAGCTGACAAAGTTGTAATCTGCCTGTCAGGTCGATGCCAGCCCTGGGTGGTTAGAGTTTCCCACAGGCTGAACCTTCTCTTGTTGGAGTACGACCATGTTTTTGCGCACCTCCCTGAAAATAGCCGCCTGTCTGCTGGCATTGAGTACGCCAGCTTGGGCGACACCGGTGCACACCTTCGCCTTCGGCCAGCCGGCAGCGGCGAGCCAGGCCACGCGGACTATCGAAATCGTCATGGGCGACATGAACTTCGACCCGAAAGCCATACAGGTCAAGGCCGGTGAGACCATTCGCTTTGTGCTGGTGAATAAAGGCCAGTTACTGCACGAATTCAACCTCGGTGATGCGGCGATGCATGCCAGTCACCAGCAGGAAATGTTGCAGATGCAGCAAAGCGGCATGCTTACGCCTACCGGCATGAAAGAAATGTCCCACGACATGGCAGGCATGGATCACGCAGCGATGGGCCATGGCATGCAGCATGACGACCTCAACAGCGTACTGGTCGAACCGGGCAAAACCGCCGAGTTGACCTGGACCTTCAGCAAGGCCACGGCGCTCGAGTTTGCCTGCAATATCCCCGGGCATTATCAGGCGGGCATGGTCGGCAAACTGACAGTCAGTCAGTAAGCACTCAAAGGCGCGGGCAAAGGCTGGTAGAATCCGCTGATTCTTCAGTCAGGTTTCCGCCATGCATCCCGCAGCCGAACATTCGCCGCTGGGCAAATCCAGCGAATACATCGCCACGTACACGCCGTCCCTGCTGTTCCCGATTCCGCGCACCGCGAAATGGGCCGAGCTGGGCCTGACCGCCGAAACCCTGCCGTACAAAGGCGTGGATTTCTGGAACTGCTTCGAGCTGTCGTGGCTGCTGCCCTCGGGCAAGCCGGTGGTGGCGATCGCTGAATTCAGCATCCCGGCGGACTCGCCGAACATCATCGAATCGAAGTCGTTCAAGCTCTACCTCAACTCGCTGAACCAGACGCCGTTCGCCGACGTCGCCACATTGCAAGCGACGCTGGTCAAAGATCTGTCCGCCGCTGCCGGCAAACCGGTGGGCGTGCGGGTGCGCAGTCTGAAAGACGTGGAAGCTGAAAGCGTGGTGGCGTTGCCGGGCGTGTGCATCGACGATCTGGATATCAGCGTCAGCAATTATGAGCACCCGCGTCCGGAGCTGCTGCATTGCGACAATTCGCGCGTGGTCGAGGAGAGCGTGCACAGCCATCTGCTCAAATCCAACTGCCCGGTGACCAGCCAGCCGGACTGGGGCAGCGTCGTGGTGGAATATCGCGGCGCGGCGCTGGATCACGCCAGCCTGCTGGAGTACATCGTCAGCTTCCGCCAGCATTCGGATTTCCATGAGCAATGCGTGGAGCGGATTTTTCTCGATCTGCAGCGGTTGTTGAAGCCGGAGAAACTCACGGTGTTTGCGCGCTATGTGCGCCGGGGTGGGCTGGATATCAACCCGTATCGCAGCACTGAAGAAATGCAGCTGCCGAATCACCGGCTCGTACGTCAATAAAGAAACGGAATGTGCGATATCCCTTGTGGGAGCGGGCCTGCTCGCGAATGCGGTGTGTCATTCAACGATGATGTCGACTGACACGACGCCTTCGCGAGCAGGCTCGCTCCCACAGGGGCTTGCATGCACATTTTGCAAATGAAAAAGCCCTGCCATCGCTGGCAGGGCTTTTTTGTGCGGCGGGGCGTCAGATGCCCATGCTGCCCAGCGTATTCATGATATTGCGCAGGGTGCCGGCGATCGCCGGGTGTTCGACTTCGAAGCGCTCGACCGCCAGGTTCACGCCGTCGGCGATGCTCGCGTCCTGGGTGGCAGTTTCCAGCTGGATTTCCGATTCGATCTGCGCCATCAGCGCATGCAGATCCTCACGCTCGGCTTCCGACAGCGGTGGATTGTGTTCCAGCTGCTCGCGCAGGGTATCGAGCTGTTTTTGCAGTTCTTGGGCGGGCATGGTGGTTTCCTTTTATCAATAGGCACTGGCATTGACCGCAGCCACGCGCCAAAGGTCTATGGCTGACCTTTAGATTAATCCACTCTTGGTAAACCTGCATGACGCCGATCAGGGCTTTTCGCCTTTGGCGCGGCGCAGGCTGATGTCGGCGAGGCAGGCGTCCAGTTCGCCGAGATGATCGATCACCGAATGCACGCCCAGGCCGAACAATTGCACGGTTGCCTTGCCGCGCAACTTTTCGCGTTCCTTTTGTGACAAAGCCTGCCACTCGCTCGGGCTCAGGCCGCATAGCGAGCCACAGGACGCCAGGCCAATCGTCCATAACCCGGCATTCAGACCGGCCTGTAACAGGCGCGGCTCACCGCTGACCAGCACGCAACCGTCGAGGCGGTCGATGTTCAAACTCATCAACGCTTGCCAGCAGGCGTTAGGGGCGGGCCACGGATTCATTGTTGCTGAATGTTGCGTCGGTTTGATCCAGTCTGGCAGCGAGGCGGCCAGTGGCTGAGCGAGGGTAGGGGGCAGTTCGTCGAGCCACGCGCAGGGAATTCCCTGGCGCTGCAAACTTTTCAGGCTATCGAGTGCGCCGGGTGTAGTTTTGGCATGTTCCGGCTCGGCGTTGAGCTCTTGCGCGGCGCGGGCACCGAAATCCACCAGGCAACCGCTCAGGCCGAACAGCACGGCAGTCAGGCCGGGCGCGGCGACGGGCAAGGTTTCGGCGTGAGTCATGGCAACGTCCCTGAAATAACGCTCAAGACTAGGGCGCGCGGGTGACAGTTGCATGACAGGCGGGTGAAAGCCTGCGTGGGAAACTTCCTGCATATCCTTGCAGCGGCGCACTGCCCAAATCGCCGTTTATGCTTATACTAGCGGCCTTAATGCTTGGGCCGAGAGGTCCGCGCCAGTATCAAATCCAAGGAGTTTTTCTATGCGCTGGAGCCCTTCGCTCACTCAGCTAAGTGTATGTGCCAGCCTGTTGCTGGCGCCGTTCGCCACCCAGGCGGCCACCGAAGAAGACCCTTGGGAAAGCGTCAACCGGCCGATTTTCCAGTTCAACGACTTCGTTGACACCTACGCGCTTAAGCCATTGGCGCAGGGTTATGAGTTCATCACCCCGCAGTTCGTTGAAGACGGCATTCACAATATGTTCCGCAACGTCGGTGACGTGACCAACCTGGCGAACAACATTCTCCAGGCCAAACCGGCTGCAGCGGGCGTTGATACCGCCCGACTGATTTTCAACACCACCTTCGGTCTGCTCGGCTTCTTCGACGTCGGCACCAAGATGGGCTTGAACCGCAGCGACGAAGACTTCGGTCAGACCCTCGGTTACTGGGGCGTGGGCAGCGGCCCGTACGTGATGCTGCCGCTGATGGGCCCGAGCACCCTGCGTGACGCACCGTCGAAATACGTCGACAGCTTCACCGGCGCGTACCGCTACATCGACCACGTGCCGACACGTAACTCGATCTTCGGCCTGAACATCGTCGACACCCGCGCCAGCCTGCTGTCGAGCGAGAAGCTGATCAGCGGCGACAAATACACCTTCATCCGCAATGCTTACCTGCAAAACCGCGAGTTCAAGGTGAAGGACGGTCAGGTCGAAGACGATTTCTGATTTCGACCGGCGACAGAAAGGCGACCCTCGGGTCGCCTTTTTTGTCCGTGCCAGAGCGTCACCGGCGACTGCCGCTACCTTCCATCGGGTTACCGTTGAAGCGGTTCTTATAACTCCCGGTGATTTGACAAACAAAGTCGTCAAGCGACAATCGGCGCATGCTTGAAACGCTCTGCGGATGGGAGTACCGTCTGCGCCTTAGAAGGGCACCTCTGTTTAAAACCGCGCGCCAGGCGAATGCTTGAAAGCGCTGCAACAGAGAGGCTAGAAAGCGAATCCAGTAGTCTGCGCAGGGCCGTTGCCCCGCTCACTACGCCAACCTAATTCTGGCGCCGTTTGCCCACATGCCAAAAACCAGTGCCACGCTGCTGATAATCGATGATGACGAGGTAGTGCGCGCGAGCCTCGCGGCCTATCTGGAAGACAGTGGTTTCAGCGTCCTGCAGGCCGGCAACGGTCAACAGGGTCTTCAGGTATTCGAGCAAGACGAGCCCGATCTGGTCATCTGCGATCTGCGCATGCCGCAGATGGGCGGTCTCGAACTGATCCGTCAGGTCACCGAGCGCTCACCCGATACGCCGGTGATCGTGGTTTCGGGTGCCGGGGTGATGAACGACGCGGTCGAGGCCCTGCGCCTGGGCGCGGCGGATTACCTGATCAAGCCTCTCGAAGATCTGGCTGTGCTCGAGCACTCCGTGCGCCGGGCCCTGGATCGTGCGCGGCTGCTGCTGGAAAACCAGCGCTACAGCGAGAAGCTGGAAAAGGCCAACCGCGAGCTCGAAGCCAGCCTGAACCTGCTCCAGGAAGACCAGAACGCCGGTCGCCAGGTGCAGATGAACATGCTGCCGGAAAGCCCGTGGAGCATTGACGAATTCAATTTTGCCCACCAGATCATCCCGTCGCTGTACCTGTCGGGTGATTTTGTCGACTATTTCCGCGTTGACGAGCGCCGGGTCGCGTTTTATCTGGCGGATGTTTCCGGGCATGGCGCGTCATCAGCCTTCGTCACTGTGCTGTTGAAGTTCATGACCACGCGGTTGCTTTTCGAATCGAAACGCAGCGGTACCTTGCCGGAGTTCAAGCCTTCGGAAGTGCTCGGTCATATCAACCGGGGGCTGATCAGTTGTAAGCTGGGTAAACACGTCACAATGGTCGGTGGAGTCATCGACGAGGAGACCGGTTTGTTGACCTATAGCATTGGCGGCCATCTGCCTTTGCCTGTGTTGTACACGCCTGACAGTGTTCGTTATCTCGAAGGCCGTGGCCTGCCGGTGGGGCTTTTCAATGAAGCCACTTACGAAGACCACGTGCTTGAGCTGCCGCCGACGTTCAGCCTGACGCTGATGTCTGATGGCATTCTGGACCTTTTGCCGGAAGCAACGCTCAAAGAAAAAGAGGCTGCTTTGCCCGAACGGGTGAAGTCAGCGGGCGGCAGCCTGGATGGTCTGCGGCAAGTGTTTGGTTTGGCCACGCTAGGGGAGATGCCGGATGATATCGCCCTGTTGGTGTTGAGCAGGAATCTTTAATGAGTACCGGTAGAATCCAGTTCGCCGAGCAGGACGGCACCTTCGTCCTGAAGTTCGTCGGTGAAGTTCGCCTGACCCTGTGTTCGGCGTTGGATGCGACTATTGAGAAAATCTTCACCGCGCTGAATTTCAACGCGATCGTGATCGATTTGACCGAAACCCGCAGCATCGACAGCACCACCTTGGGTCTGCTGGCCAAACTGTCGATCCTGTCGCGGCAGAAGGTCGGCCTGTTGCCGACGGTTGTCACCACCCACGAAGACATCACTCGGCTTTTGCAGTCGATGGGCTTCGAGCAGGTGTTCAACATCGTCAACCACCCGGTGCCGTGCCCGGAGTGCCTGGACGACCTGCCGGATCAGGACCAATCCGAAGAAGTGGTGCGAATCAAGGTGCTGGAAGCGCACAAGATTCTCATGGGCCTGAACGATTCCAATCGTGAAGCGTTTCATGATCTGGTGAATGCGCTGGAAAGACACTGATCTCGTGAATTGATGGTGTCTGGGCTGGCCTCTTCGCGAGCAAGCTCGCTCCCACACTGGATCAGTTCGATCACAAATCCCCTTGTGGGAGCGAGCTTGCTCGCGAAGGCTTCAGTTCGGTCAACGCGCCTCTCAATGCAGAATGAAAAAGGGCGAACCTGTGAAGGTTCGCCCTTTTTGCGTTCTACAAACTCAAATCACAGCTTGGCCTGCAGCAACGCTTCCAGCTTCTCCTGGTCGCGGGCGAACTGACGGATGCCTTCAGCCAGTTTCTCGGTGGCCATCGCGTCTTCGTTGGACAACCAGCGGAATTGCGCTTCGTTGAGGCTCAGACGCGCTTCACCGGCATTGCCCGGTGCCAGTTTGCGTTCCAGCTTGCCGGTATCGGCGGCCAGCTTCTCCAGCAGTTCCGGGCTGATGGTCAGGCGATCACAGCCAGCCAGTTGTTCGATCTGGTTGATGTTACGGAAGCTCGCGCCCATGACCACGGTCTTGTAGTCGTTGGCCTTGTAGTAGTTGTAGATGCGCGTCACCGACTGCACGCCCGGATCATCAGCGCCGGTGTAGTCGTTGCCGTTGGCTTTCTTGTACCAGTCGTAGATACGGCCCACGAACGGCGAAATCAGGAACACCCCGGCGTCGGCGCAGGCGGCGGCCTGGGCGAAAGAGAACAGCAGGGTCAGATTGGTCTGGATGCCTTCCTTCTCGAGGATCTCGGCGGCGCGGATGCCTTCCCAGGTCGAGGCGATCTTGATCAGCACGCGGTCGCGGCCGACGCCGGCCTTGTCGTACAGCTCGATCAGACGATGCGCACGCTTGAGGATCGCATCCTGGTCGAAGGACAGGCGCGCATCCACTTCGGTGGAGATGCGGCCCGGAACCACGTTGAGAATTTCCTTGCCCACTGCCACGCCGAAACGGTCGCTGGCCAGGCCGACATCGCCCTTGCAGTCGCGAACGCAATCGTTCAGCAGTTCGGCGTAACCGTGAATGGCCGAAGCCTTGAGCAGCAGGGAAGGGTTGGTGGTGGCATCGGTCGGTTTGACTCGGGCGATCGCTTCGAAGTCGCCGGTGTCGGCAACCACGGTGGTGAACTGTTTGAGTTGTTCCAGCTTGGAAGTCATGGGCGTGCTCTATCCTATGGGTCTGAAGACATTACCCGAGCGCTGACGGGCACTCAAGGGTGCATTCGTGGATCGATGGCCCCTGCGGCAACAACCTGAAAACGATTGTTTGAAAGGTGGGGCGCGGTGTCGCTGAATACGATGCCAAAACAGCCCACAGGTTCAAAGCAACCGACCTGTGAACAGACCGGTTGCCCAATGCCTACTCAGCGTTCAACAGACCTTCTACCGACAAGCGCGCCGGTTTTGGCTGGCCGTCAGAGGTGAGAAAGCCGAAGTTCTTTTCGCGATCGTTGCTGCCGGAATCACTGTTCCGCCATTCATAGATAGACGTCAGGGGAATATTCAGGCGTTTAACGTCGGTAATAAACGCGTTGATCTTGGTCGCTTGCCCCTCGGGACCACCGTTGGAGGCGAGGGCCGACACCCCCCATTCACTGATGACCCCCGGCAGATTGAAGTTCTGCTGGATGAAGGTCTGTGCGTTGCTGATCTGCGTCGCGGTCATCCCATAAGGATGATACGAAACCGCGTTGAGGCATTTCGGGTAATCGCTGACGATACTTTTCATCGCTACCGTCGACGCCGAGCCCGCGCTTGGCGGCCGGGCGAAGCCGAAGCCGACCCGTGGCGTCGTCTGCGGCTGGGCTTCGAAGGCCTTGCACATGCCAGCCATGAACGGCACGAAGGTGGTGTCGAAATTGCGCGTCGGCCAATAGGTTTCCAGGTCCGGCTCGTTCCATATTTCGATCGCTACCAGTTGCGAACTCCAGGTTTTTTCCAGCCCGGTCACGGTGTTGGCGAACTTACCGCCGGCGGCGGTCAGCTCCTCGGGCGACGTGGCCGGCAATGCCTTGATCGCGCGCACCGTCAGCAGCACCGGCAGGCCGGCGGAAGCGGCGGCGGCAAAGGCGTCGCTGACCTGTTTCTGATACGTCTTGGCGGTGAGGCTGTCGCTCCACACGCCAAAGCGCACAAAGCTGAAGCCGGCGGCCTTGATTTGTGCGGCATCGGCGGCGGTGAAGCTCTGGATCTTCACCTGCACGCCGATGGTTTTTGCTGGAAGGTTGGGGAACAGCTCACTGGCGTGAACCTGGCTGGCGGCACCGAGCGCCATCAGGGCGAGGGCGGCGAGTTTATTGCGCTGTGCTGTTTTCATGTCTGCTCTCCTGAAGAGAATGACAACTACGAATATTTATTCCGTTACTCAATTTCCGATAACGGTGATGGCACTAAGTGCGCGAATGTTATTTTTTGTCAGGAAAACAGCAACTGAAAATCACAGTTATTTTTAGTCCGCTAATTGTGGTTGGGGCGGCTTAAAACGCTGTGGTACTTAATGTTCCTGTACTAATAGGGCGAAGCTATTTCTGAGTGCAGGAAAGTCGTGAGGGTTCATTAACTTTAACGACATGTTGGCTGTTTGATATTACACAGGAAAGCAAGACTTGTTCAAAAAGATCCTCGTTGTCTGCGTGGGCAATATATGCCGAAGTCCGACGGCCGAACTGCTGCTGCGCAACGCGCTGGGCCAGTCCGCCATTACGGTGTCCTCCGCCGGCCTGTCCGCCCGCGTCGGCGAGGGCGTGGAAGCCTCGGCGCGGCAGGTTCTCGAAGAACACGGGCATTGCGCCGAGGCCTTCAAGGCGCGGCAACTGACTTCGGACATTGTCAATGACTCGGACCTGATCCTGGTCATGGAAAAGGCCCACGTCAATCAAGTGCTGAAGATTGCCGCGCACGCCCGAGGCAAAGTGTTTCTGCTCGGCAAGTGGCAGAGCGAGCGCGAAATACATGATCCGTATCGTCAAGGCAAAGCCGCGTTTATTCATGCCCACGCATTGATTGAAGATGCTGTTAGTTCATGGGCAAAGCGTCTCGGGCATTGATGAATCTTCTTCAGAACAGTAAATGGTAAGAACAGACTTATGCAGTTACCGTCCGTAATCGGCACCCGCGACAATGATCAAGACAGTATTGATCTGCTCGGCATCTTCGGCAGCCTGATCGACCAGAAGTGGCTGATCGGCGCGCTGACCGGTGCCTTCATGGTCACCGGCGTCGCCTATGCGGTTCTGGCAACGCCGGTTTACCTGGCGAACGCGCTGGTGCAGGTCGAACCGAAAAAGAACGACATGCTCGGTTTCTCCGACCTCAACAGCATGCTCGGCGGGCAATCGCCGTCGGTGACCGAAATCGGCATCATCAAATCCCGCGCGGTGATCGGCAAAACCGTTGACGACCTGCGCCTGGATATCGACGTCACCCCCAACACGTTCCCGTTGATCGGCGGCTTTCTCTCACGGCGCTATCGCGGTGACAGCGAGACCAGCGTCGCGCCGCCGCGTTTCGGCCTGAACAGTTACGCCTGGGGTGGGGAGCGTCTGGAGTTCAACCGGCTGCAATTGCCGAAAGACCTGCTCGGCAAGAAACTCACCCTGATCGCCGGCGAGCAGCAGCGTTTTCAACTGTTCGATGAAAACGACAATCTGCTCGCCGAAGGCGTCGCCGGCGAGGCGTTTGCCAATGACGGTGTAGAAGGGCAGATCGCGCACTTGTCGGCCAACCCCGGCACGCGTTTTCAGGTAGTGCGCAATCCACGCATCGTGACTATCCAGGGCTATCAGGACGCGCTGGATATCTCCGAACAAGGCAAGGAGTCGGGGATCATTCGTCTGGCGCTGGCCAGCTCCGACGCGGCCGAGGCGGTGAAGATTCTCAACAAGATCGCCTCGCTCTACGTCGAACAGAACGTACGGCGCACCTCGGCGGAAGCCGCGCAGAGCCTGGCCTTTCTGCAAAGCCAGTTGCCCCAGGTCAAGCGTGATCTGGCCAAGGCCAGCGACGCCTTGAATGCCTACCAGACCCACGGCAAGACCGTGAACATCTCGCTGGAAACCCAGTCGGTGCTGGGCCAGTCGGTGGCGCTGGAAACGCGCATCTCCGAGCTGAAAATGCAGCAGGCCGAACTCGATCGCAAGTTCACCAAACAGCACCCGGCCTACCGCGCCTTGATGACGCAGATCGGCGAGCTGACCCAGCAGCAGAAATCCCTCGAGGGCAAGGTTCAGGACTTGCCGGCCACCCAGCAGGAATTGCTCAACCTGACCCGCGACGTCGAGGTGGCTTCGCAGATCTACACGCAGTTGCTGAACAAATCGCAAGAACTCGACATCGTCCGCGCCGGGGCCGTCGGTAACGTGCGCCTGATCGACACTGCCGATGTCGACCTGACCAATCCGATCAAACCCAAAAAACCACTGATCGTGCTGATCGCGACATTGCTCGGCGCGTTTGTCGGCGTGGCGCTGGTGCTGCTGCGCAAATCCCTCAGCCGAGGCCTTGAAGGCCCGGAGGGCATCGAGCAGTTGGGCCTGCCGGTTTATGCGTCGATTCCCTACAGCGCCTTGCAGGAAGAAGAGGACAACAAAAAGGGCCGCGCCCGCGACGGCGTCGACAAACCTGCGTACCTGCTGGCGCTGCGCAACCCGACCGATCTGTCGATCGAATCGATCCGCAGCCTGCGCACCTGCCTGCATTTTGCCGGGCTCGATTCGACCAACAACCGCATCATGATTTCCGGGCCGAGCCCGCAGGTCGGCAAGACCTTCGTCTCGTCCAACCTTGCGGCGGTCATGGCCCTGAGCGGCCAGCGCGTGGTGCTGATCGATGCCGACATGCGCAAAGGGCACCTGCACAAAACCCTCAACACGCCGATCAGCAACGGTCTGTCCGACCTGCTGGTCAAGCGCTGCACCCTTGAACAGGCGATCAACAAAGTCGAAGTCGACAACCTGCACTTCATCAGCCGGGGACAGGTGCCGCCTAATCCTTCCGAGCTGCTGATGCACGCCAACTTCCGCGAACTGCTGGCAGAACTCAGCGAGCGCTACGACCTGGTGATCATCGACACGCCGCCGCTGTTGGCAGTGACCGATGCCGCCATCGTCGGTCGCGAGGCCGGCATCAGCCTGATCGTCACCCGCTTTGGGGTGAACCCGGCCAAAGAGATCGAACTGACCATTCGCCGCTTCGCCCAGAACGGCATCGAGTTGAAAGGCGCGGTGTTCAACGGCGTCGAGAAGCGTGCGGCCAGCTATTACGGCGGCACTGGCTATTACAACTACGAATACGCGTCCGACAAATCCTGATGGTTGCCGATTGTTCTTTCCTGTTTGAAGTGGGTGAGCTGTGAAAAAAATACTGCACGTGGCAGAGACGATCAAAGGTGGCGTGGCGACGGTGATCCGCACGATCTCGGCATCCCCCGAAGATGACGCAGCGAATTATCAACTGGTCTATCTGGTGCCCGAGGATCAGGCCAAGGAGCTGCACGGCATCGCCCCGCAGCAGGTGCGCACCTTTCCACGCAGTGGTCGCAACGTGCCGTCGCTGCTGCGTTTCGCCTGGCGTCTGAGCCAGGTGCTGCTCAAGGAAAAGCCCGACGTGGTGCATTTGCACAGCACCTTTTCCGGGGTGATCGGCCGTGTGGTGTGTGTGCTGTTGCGACCATGGCGCAAGCCGAAAATCGTCTACTGCCCGCATGCGTTTTCGTTCCTGATGGAAAGCTCGCCGACCAAGCAGAAGGTCTATGCGTGGATCGAGCGCGTGCTGCAGAAAGTCACCGACGTGATCATCTGCGTCAGCCAGTACGAGCTGGATAAAGCCGCGCGCTTCGGCATCGAGCGCAAGCGCATGAAGCTGATCTACAACGGCATTCATCACAAGGATGACGCGCCGAAAAGCGCTGGCGCCGAGCCGATTCATCTGCTGTTCGTCGGGCGCCTGGATTACCAGAAAGGCTTCGACGTGCTGCTCAAGGCCTACGCCAAGGTCAATCGCAACGACCTCAAACTGACGGTGGTTGGCAGTGCGGTCAACGAAGACTCGGTCGAGTGCCCGCCGATGGATTCGGTCGAGTACCTGCCGTGGGTGACCCCGAGTGAAGTGCAGGCGCTGTATCAGAAAGCCGATGCGCTGATCGTGCCGAGTCGCTGGGAAGGCTTTGCCATGGTGCCGCTGGAAGGCATGGCCATGGGGCTGCCAGTGATTGCCAGCAACTGCACCTCGCTGCCGGAACTGGTCACCAACGAAGTGTCCGGCTACGTGTTTCCGTCCGGCGATCACCAGGCGCTGGCCGATGTTTTGACGATCATCCAGAAGCCGCGCCTGCTCGACCTCGGCAACGAAGGCCGGAGCATTGTCCGCGAACGCTTCAGCGCCGCGTTGATGATCCGCCAGACCTACGACCTGTATCACGCTCCCACTTATTAAGTAGAACTCAAGCTTATGAACGTAACGATTTTGCATGGCTACAGTGCGTCCAACTCCGGTGACGGTCTGCTCGTCGATCTGGCCATTGCTCTGGTGCAGCGTAACTTCGGTGACGACACCGCGATCAGTGTCGTGGCGTCCGATCCCGAGTCGTTCAACTACTTGCCGCACCCGCGTTTCGATGCGCCGGTGATGGCGGCCAAAGGTCTGGGGCGGGTCAAGCAAGCGGTGTTTCTCAATCAGTCCTACGCCGGGCTCGCCGATCTGCTGAAGAAGACCGATCTGATCGTCGGTGTCGGCGGCGGCTACATGCGTTCGAAAAGCGCCTTCGAGCACATCAAGCTTAAGCTTGGCCACGCCAAGCAACTGGAAACCGCGATTCTCAGCAAAGTGCCTTCGGTTTACCTGCCGCAGAGCATCGGCCCGTTCCACGGTGAGAGCAGCAAGATCGTTGAACACTACGCCAGCGCTGATGCGGTGTTCGTGCGTGACAACCGTTCCTCGGCAATTTTTGATGCTTGCGAAAACGTCTACCGCGCGCCGGATCTGGCGGTGCAGTCGCTGGCGAGCAAGATTCTTCAGCAACCGAAATTCACCCGCTGCGCCGCCTCGCCGGCGACAGTCTGCGTGGTGCTGCGCAAGCCCCCGGAGTGGAGCAAAGAGAAGAAGGTCGCCTACGTGGCCAATCTGAAACTGCTGCTGCAGCGTCTGAAGAACAAAAGCAAAGTGGTCTGCGCCGTGCAAAGCGCCGTACGTGGCAACGATGACGGCGCGTTCTACCGCGAGCTGGGCATCAACGAAGATCTGCTGTCGCTGAAGGCAACCATCGCCAAATACCAACCGGACCTGGTGATCTCGGTGCGTCTGCACGGCGCCATCGAATCGCTGCTCTCCGGCGTGCCGGCGTATCACATCAGCTACGAGCGCAAAGGCTTTGGCGCCTATCAGGACATGGGTGTCGAGGACTGGGTGATCAACGGCGGCGACATCGACGTCGACACCATCATCAACACCGTTTACGCACCGAATGCGCTGGCGGATTTCGGCAAGCGCCTGACCGACACTTGCCGCGAAATCGAAGCGAAAACCGTGGCCATGGACGAAATCATCAAGGGTGTCGTTCGATGATATTTCGGCTGTTGCTTCGCGGCGGAGCCTTGGGCGCGAAGTTCTTGCTGGTGTTGGCCATCACCCATTACCTCGGCTACGAGGCGCTGGGTTTTTATGGTGTGGTGGTCGCAGCGTCGTTGATCGCGTCGAAGTTCTACAGCGTCGGCTTCAGTTCCGAAATCAACCGGCTGATCAGCGTCGGCGGCAGTTCGCGGCGGATGGTCGACAAGGTTCTGCTGCTGTATCTGGCGGTGGGGCTGTTGTTGTCGGTGCTGACGGTGCTGATCTATTCGCTGTTCCAGTCGGTGGAAGCAACCGCCACGTTGATCCTGTGCGTGACCCTGGTACTGCTCACCGAGCACCTGTCGTTCGAAATCAATTCCTTCGTGTTTTCTGCGCAGAAAGCCACCGCCGGTGCTCTGCTGTTCTTCATCAAGACCGGCCTCTGGGCGGTGTTGGCGGTGGGCGGCATGGTGCTAGGCTGGGTCGAGGGCATCGCCAGTGTGTTGTGGCTGTGGGTCGCCGCCAACGTGATGGTAATCATCGCCGGTTATTTGATCGTGGTGAACGTGCACAAGGGCCGCGAAGCCGCGCCGCTGGACACCGCGACGGTGTGGAAGGCCGGGTTGCCGTTCTATCTCGGCACCGGTCTGATCGCCCTGAGTCAGTATGCCGAGCGCTTTCTGATCATCGACCTCGAGCCCTACGCCAGCCTCGGTAAATACGTGTACGCGTGGTCAGCGGCCAACACTTTGCAGGCATTGTCGTATGCGGTGGTGGCGGTGGTCGGCATTCCGGTGCTGGCCAAGCGTTTCCAGGCCGATCAGCAGGCATTCACGGTCAAGCAACTGTTCGTCAACAAATGGGTGATGCGCTCGCTGGTGGTTTCCGCCGTTGTGGCCGTGGCGATCTATGTGTTTTTCAATGTGCTGCTCGATTACGTCGCCAGCAGCGTGCCGCGCCCGGATAACGCGCTCCTCGCGGTGCTGATCTTTTCCTTTGCTTTGCGGGCGATCGGCGACATCGTCTGGGGCGGTTTGATTGCCTCGAAAAACAGCCGGGTGTCGCTGGCCAGCGCGGCGCTCTGCCTGCTGATTTCGGTGCCGGTCAGCTATGTGCTGATCAAGCATTACTCGATCTATGGCGCGGCGTGGGGCAACGTTTTCGCCATCGTCGTGCAGCTCAGTGTGATTGCAGTGTTGACCCGTGTCACCGGCGCGAAAAAGGCTGCGCTGTCATGGGCCTGAAACTGCCGCGCATCGAGTTTCGTGGGCGCAAATTCGATTCGTCGATTTCCTTTCTGATCCTGTTCACTGGGCTGTTTCTGTCAGTGGCGATGCCGTTGCTGGTGCCGCGTGATCCGGGGCCGGATGCGATGACCTTGTGGTCGTCATATGCGCGCGCCGACAACTGCAATTTCTGGAACCCGTTCTCGCCGGATCGCTCGTCCTACGAATGTTCGGCGTTCCTGCTGCGGCCCACCGGGATCAACCTGACCAACGCCTGGGCCTACGGCATGTTCTGCAATTTCTTCCTCACTGCAATTCCGGTGGTGGTGTTTCGGCGCATGCCGCTGACCATTTTCGGCACCCTGTGCCTGTGGGGCATCGTGCGTTCGTTTTTCCTCGAGAACCTGACCAAGGAAATCATCGTGTCGGTGGCGGTGTTGAGCATTCTGCTCAGCGCATTGACGCGCAAATATCGCGGCGGTTTTTTCCTCTCGGCGGTGATTTACGGGGTGCTGATCCGGCCGTACTGGATCCTGTTTTCGCTGTCGTGGGTCGGCGTCTGCGTGATGAAAAAGTACGTTTCGCGCTTCACCTTCTTTCTGATGCTGTTCCTGTTCTATCTGGCGGTGGCCATGGCCATTCAGCTGGCGTTGGGCTTTCCGGTGTCATCGATCCGGGCGAGCAACAACGAGCTGCGCACGGCGGGCGAGGAGGGCTCGAAGTCGCTGATCGTCTCGTGGCTCAGCGGCAGCGACTTCGTCTCCCAGGCACTGGATTCGATGATCATTTTCTTCCGCCTGTCGTTCCCGGTTGAGCTGATTCTGCTGTCCGGGCCGGGGCAGGTGATCTTCGTTGCGCTGATGATCATGACCGCGCTGCTGCTGTTCAAAGTCATCACTTCGACCGACTACAAGGGCGCGCCGATCCAGACCAAACCCAAGGAACTGATCGCGATTCCGCTGGCGTTTCTGTTGGTGCAAGGCTTGTTCGAGCCGGACTTCGGCTCCTTCGCCCGCCACTTCTCGATGGTCGTGCCGGTGTTGTTCGTCGGCCTGGGCTTGATGCTGCGCGCGAACAAACCGGTGCAGGTCGAATCAAGAATTCTCACTTAAGGCAGGTGCTCTATGTCGAGCAAGAAAAAATCCCTGGAGATCGAAACCCTGCGCGGCCTGGCGTGCCTGCTGCTGGTGCTCTATCACGTCATCGGCCCGCTGGGCGGCGGCTTGAAGATCGACATCGGCTCGCCGTTCCGGGTCATCGCCGACTCGATGGTGTACGTGCGCATGCCGCTGTTCACGTTCATCTCCGGCTACATCTATTCGATCTACAAGATTCGCGGCAATGACTTTTCCGCGTTCTTCGCCGGCAAGGTGCGGCGGCTGATCGTGCCGCTGTTCTGCGTCGGCGTGCCGTTCTCGGTGCTGCAAGCGGTGGGGCCGGGGGTGAACAAGGACGTCGGCGTGATCGATGCGTTGTTGTCGTTCTGGGTGCCGATCAACCACTTCTGGTTCCTGCAGGCGGTTTTCAGCATTTTTATCTTCGTCGGCTTGCTGGAGTGGCGCGGCCTGTTGCATTCAGCAACGCGGCTGTATGGCTTGTTTGCGTTTGCGGCAGTGTTGTTCCTGCTGCCGCCGTTGCCGCTGGATGCGTTCGGTATCAACGGTGCGATTTACCTGCTGCCGTTTTTTGTTGCAGGGATGATCGGTCAGGAAAATGTCGATGTTTTGAAACAGCGTTTCAAAGTGATCGGGCCGCTGCTGTTTGTGCTGATCTCGCTGACGCTGTTGTATGTCGCGGCGATTGATCGTGAGCTGATTGTCGATCGCCGCAGCCTGATTGGTTTGACGGTGGGGTGCGTGTCTTGTATCGCATTGCTGTCGAGTGACATGCGTTCGAAAGCGCTGACCTGGCTCGGCGGGTATTCCTATGCGATTTTCCTTTTTCATGTGCTGTTCGCAGCGACCTCGCGGTTTGTCCTTGGGCGCCTCGGCGTGAAGGATGAGAGCTTGCTGGTGCTTGGTGGTCTGAGTTGTGGATTGCTCGGGCCGGTGCTGTTGGCGATGGTGTTCAGTCGTTTCAACTTCACTTCGGTGCTGTTCCTTGGCGAGCGCGCGGCGAAGAAAAAAGCACCGGTGATTGTCGCTCCGGTGGTGCAGACGCAGAACAGCTGAAAGCTTCGCGAGCAGGCTCGCTCCCATAGAGGTTGTGTGAATTGCACAAGGTCTTTTGTGGGAGCGAGCCTGCTCGCGAAGGGGCCATCCCGAACAAAGGAAAATATTCAATGATGCCAGTAGACGCCCCTCAACCAGTCGCCACCTCGGCCATCACGATAGACGATGCCCGCCAGCGCTTTGCGCAGTGGCGCGAGGGCAAGGCCGGCAAGGTGTTGGCGGTTTCGGTGATCGGCGACAGCTACACCGCCGGGCAGGATTTCTATCTGAACAAACTGGTGCAGCGAGTGGCTGCCGAAGCGGGTTTCGCCGGCCCCGGTTACGTCGGTTTCAACCACGGCGCGGCGCTGGGCGGCACGCATTTCAAATACACCCGCAGCAGCGACAAATACTTCGGCGGCGGCTGGAAGGTTTCCGAGCTGGGCCAGGCCAGTCCGGACAGTCGCACGATCAGCGGCAAGCCGGGCGCCTGGTTGCAAGTCGATGCCAGCCCTTCGCCGCGCATCGATACCACGGTCACTCAGGCGAAACTGTTGTATCTGGGCAATGGCGAATCCGATGAGTTGCGCTATCGCTGGTCGCCCGCGCAAGCCTGGCAACCATTGAAACTCGCAGGCTCAGGCGTTCAGGAAGTCGCGCTAGCCGGCGCACCATCAGCCGCAGACTGGTCATTCAGACTGGAAGTGGTGAAGGGCGCGCCCACATTGTTCGGCCTTTGGATGACGAATGATGAGAAGGGCATTCGGGTGTCGAAACTGGCGGCCTCCGGCGCGGCATCCGCGGATTTCTATCACGCCGATCCACAGTGGCAGACGCAATGGAAAGCCGTGGTGTCGAAGATCCCGGCCGACGTTTACCTGATCATGCTCGGCGGCAACGATCAGGGCTTCGGCGTCAAACCTGCGCAGTACCTGCAAAACGTCCAGGGCCTGGTGAGCATGCTGCGCGAGATTCAGCCGGCGGCGAGCATCAACCTGATCATGCGTCAGGACACCACGCGCTCCAGTGCTTATCCGATGTCGGCCTATGCGCAGGTGCTCGAACCGTGGGCGCGTGAACAGCAGCTCGGTTTTGCCAACCTGCAATGCGCGTTCGGTCCCGACGTCAAACGCTACGCCAGCGCGATGATCGGCCCGGACAAGATTCATCCGTTGCCGGCCACGGGCGGGAAGGTGATTGCCGATTATTTTTATGGCTGGATAACGGGTACGAGTACCGGTTGCGACGACTCGCCACCCTGATCGTTCCCACGCTCCGCGTGGGAATGCCGCCCGGGACGCTCCGCGTCCCTCCGCAGCGTGACGCAGAGCGTCACTGGATGCATTCCCACGCGGAGCGTGGGAACGATCAATGCTGACTGTGCCGCCGCTTTCGCGAGCAGGCTCGCTCCCACAATGGATCGGCGTGACGCCCGGGTGATCAGGCGTCGTGCTTGAAGGCGTCGATGAGCCCCAGCAGTTCGTCAAGCTTGCGCGGCATCAACCGCGCATCGCAGCGGGTTTCAACATTAATGATGATCGCCGGATCGTTGCAGCAGATGCGCACGCGAAAGCGCCAGTCGCTGAAGATCACTTTCAGGCCATCGCGGTCATCCATTTCCAGCGCCTGTTCGCCATACAACGCCTTCAGGTGCGCGAGCAGCGGATAAGGATCGCGCATCGGCCGGCGTATATCGCCGGACGCAGGAAACACACCGATCCGCTCCACCAGCAGAATCGTGCCCAGCCAGGTCTCATTGGCGCTGGGCAGCGGTTGATGGCGCGACAACCAGCTCATCACCCCGAGGTTGCCCACCTCACGTTCAATCTCTGTCGAATGTTGTGCAATGTTCATGGTTGCCTGCCTCTGGTGATGGGGGGCGTCTCAGCGGCCCTTGAGGTACACGTTGTCGTAGCAGAAGTTGGTCGCCTGCAAGTAGCCCTCGGCATCGCCGCAATCAAAGCGCAGGCCTTTGAATTTGTAGGCCAGCACGCAGCCGTTCTGCGCCTGTTTCATCAGTGCGTCGGTGATCTGGATTTCGCCGCCCTTGCCCGGTTCGGTGTCGGCAATCAGGTCGAAGATGTCCGGGGTGAGGATGTAGCGCCCGATGATCGCCAGGTTCGACGGCGCGTCCTGCGGCGCCGGTTTTTCCACCATGTTGTTGACCCGGTAGATGCCCTCGGAAATCAGCTCACCGGCAATCACGCCGTACTTGTGAGTCTGGTCGGCCGGGACTTCTTGGATGGCGACGATCGAGCAGCGGAACTTCTTGTACAGCTGAATCATCTGCGACAGCACACCGTCGCCTTCCAGGTTCAGACACAGGTCGTCGGCCAGCACCACGGCAAACGGCTCGTCGCCGATCAATGGGCGACCGCTGAGAATGGCGTGGCCCAGGCCTTTCATTTCCACCTGACGTGTGTAGGAGAAGGTGCAGGTGTCGATCAGCTCGCGGGTGCCGGCGAGGAATTTCTCTTTCTCGGTGCCACGGATCTGGTGCTCGAGTTCGTAGCTGATGTCGAAGTGGTCTTCCAGCGCGCGCTTGCCCCGGCCGGTGACGATGGCCATGTGTTGCAGGCCGGCGTCCCGTGCTTCTTCAACGGCATATTCGATCAACGGCTTGTTGACGATCGGCAGCATCTCTTTCGGCATGGCTTTGGTCGCCGGCAAGAAACGCGTGCCGTAGCCGGCAGCGGGGAACAAACATTTACGAATCATAAAAGTATCCTGGACAGTCATGGAACACAGGCGACGGTTGCGCACCACAAAGTGGCGGCAAGTTTCAATGATTATTGAAGGCTTACTTTAATACCCGAGTCAGGTTGTTGCTGGCAATTAGTTGCGCTGTTAAAAAGCGCTAATGTTATGAGATGTCGACTACTTGGTTGTAAGTTATTTTTAGTCGGTATCTGTCGATAGTGATAAGTATCCAGGGAGTGCTAATAAGTACCCGTCAAACAGTTTGATCGGCAAAAATAATTATTGCCAGTGGTTGAACTAAATTTGTTTGAGGTTGTTGTCGCCCTGTTTGTGTGAATTGCTCCGCATATCCACCAGGCATGGCTTGACACGCTACCGGGTATTTATTCAATGACGGACCGCGCTATGAAGATTCTGGTAACGGGTGGTGCCGGCTATATCGGCTCGCATACCACACTTGCATTGCTTGAGGCAGGTTATGAAGTTGTCGTTCTGGATAATCTTTGTAACAGCAGCGACGCAGCACTTCACGCCGTTGAAGCCATTTGCGGCAAAAGTGCATGGATGATTCGCGGCGATGTCTGCGATCGGCCGCTGCTCGACCGGATTTTCCGCGAGCATCAGATTGACGCCGTGCTGCATTTCGCCGGGCTCAAAGCCGTGGGCGAGAGTGTGCGCAAGCCGCTCGAATACTACGAAACCAACGTCGGCGGCAGCATCACTCTGTGTCAGGCGATGGCAGCGGCGGGGGTGTTCCGGCTGGTGTTCAGTTCCTCGGCGACGGTGTACGGCGAGCCTGAAGAGATGCCGATTCGCGAGGATTTTCCTACGGGCAATCCGACCAATCCCTACGGTCAGTCCAAGCTGATCGTCGAGAACGTGCTGCGCGACCTGAGCCTCGCCGAGCCGCGCTGGAGCATTGCGCTGCTGCGCTATTTCAACCCGATCGGCGCCCACGCCAGCGGGCACATGGGCGAAGACCCCAACGGCATTCCTAACAATCTGGTGCCGTATATCAGCCAGGTCGCGGTCGGCAGCCTGCGCGAGCTGTCGATCTTCGGTAACGATTACCCGACCGCCGATGGCACCGGCGTGCGCGATTACATTCATGTCGTCGATCTGGCGGATGGGCATTTGAAAGCGTTGCAGTCGATCAGCGAGCGCACCGGCATCCACACCTGGAACCTCGGCACCGGCGATGGCTACAGCGTGCTGCAAGTGCTGCATGCGTTCGAACAGGCCTGCGGGCGGCCGGTGCCGTACCGGATGATGCCGCGCCGCGCCGGTGATATCGCCGAAAGTTTTGCCGATGCTTCGAAAGCGGCGAAAGAGCTCGGCTGGAAAGCCACGCGCAACTTGCAGGACATGGTCGCCGACACTTGGCGCTGGCAATCGAATCATCCCAATGGTTATTCGCGATGATGGCCATTTAGTCCGATGTTAGTTTCAGTCAGGTTGTTAGATAACGTCGGGAAATTACACTGGCAATGCCATTTGCAAATCCGTAGATATAAACCTGCCGTTCGACTTTAGCAGTTGCACAGGACTGTGAAAGAACAACGGATCTTGTTCGCGCTCTTTGCGGACTTGAAAGCTACCAGCTCTGACACAGATCTGTTTTTTAACAGTTCGAATGTTAGAAAGGAGTTGTTATGAAAAAAGTGATGGCAGTTGCCCTGTTGACGATGTTGAGCAACTGGGCTGCCGCCGCTGAAGCGCCGTTGACAGCGGTAACCAATGTAGGTGGCAGTGTGGCGGCTTCGCAAGCGCCCGCGGCCAGTACTGCAATGGTTGCCAGTGCTGTAGCGGCGTCCAACAGCGGTGGCAGTGCCAACGGCGGTACCACCGGTACGACGGGTACCACCGGTACAACCGGCACGCATAACTAACAGGAACATTTGTTAGTGCAGTACAGAGTCGCCCGACGCAAGTCGGGTGACTTTGTTTTTTGGATTCGCCCTTGAATAGCGTAGTGCCATTATGACTCGTAGTGTTTATCTTTTAATGTTGGCAAGTCTCGCTTTGCAAGGTTGCATGTTTTCCCCCGGCCAGTACCTGAGCACCAGCGATATCACCCGCCAGGGTGCCAGCGAAAGCAGTCGGGTCGAGCTGATTCCGATCACCCCGAAACTGATCGCCATGAACCGCGCCACGCAGAAGCGTGAGTCGCTGCCGGCGGAGCTGCTGGTGACGCCGGCGGAATATCGCATCGGCAACAATGACGTGCTGTACATCACCGTCTGGGATCACCCGGAGCTGACTGCCCCCTCCGGCGCGCAACAACAGATCGATGCCAACGGCCGTCTGGTGCGCTCCGATGGCACGCTGTATTACCCGTTCATCAAGGAAGTCCAGGCCGCCGGCCGGACCATCCAGCAACTGCGCGCGGACATCGAACAGCGCTTGTCGGCGTTCATCGCCGAGCCGCAGGTCGACGTCGCGGTGTTGCGCTTCGCCAGTCAGAAAGTCGTGGTCACTGGCGCCGTCACGAAGGCCGGCCCGCAAGCGATTTCGACCAATCCGCTGAGCGTGGTCGAGGCCCTCGGTTCCGCCGGCATCGACACCAACAATGCTGACTTGTCCGGGCTGTTGCTGACGCGCAACGGGCGGGTCTATCCACTCAATCTCGACACGCTCAATCAGCAGGATTCCGCACTGCAGAACGTCTACCTCAAGGGCGGCGATCAGTTGTATCTGCCGTACAACGACAACAAGCGCATCTACGTCATGGGCGAGGTCAACCAGCCGCGCGCGCTGAGCTTCAAGACCGCAACCATGAACTTGTCCGACGTGCTCGGTTCGGTCGGTGGCCTGAGTCAGACCAGTTCCAACGGCAACGCGGTGTACGTGATTCGCGGCGTGGAAAATCTCGACGTCGAGCCGGCGAAGATCTATCAGCTCGAAGCCGAATCGCCGACCGCCATGGCGCTGGCCTCGCACTTTCAGGTGCGGCCGCAGGATGTCGTCTACGTCGGCCCGGCCAACGTTACGCGCTGGAACCGTTTCATCAGCCAGTTGGTGCCGTCGGCGTCGATTGTCGGCACCGGGGCTTCGGCAGCGAAGAACTGGAGCGAATACAGCAACAACAGCAAATAAGGCCGCCCGACTGTGAACCTATTGAAAGTGGGCGTCTGCCTGATGGCGGCCTCGTTGCTGTGCGGCTGTAACCCGCTGATGAGCGCATCGCTGAACAACCTCAAAGCCGCCGTCGTCGGCCCCGACGAGGTTGATGTGACAGCGGCCGAAGTCGCCGGGGTCAACTACCCGCAACTGAAACTGACCACGCCATCCGGCTCAGGCGTGCTGGCGCTGGTGCGCGAGCGTGAAGACCTGCAATTCTGGGTCGCCTCCGGCAAGCAGGTTTTGCTGCTGCGCGATGGCCTCGCCGTGCGCAGCATCGGCCTCGGCCTGCAAGGTGATCTGGATGGCACGCGGCTGGCTGATGACTCGCCGTTCAAGCAAGGCCTGCATCACGTCGCCGACGGTTTCACCACACGGCGCTGGATTGATCTGTACAAGGGCCAGGAAGTCGGCGTGATCGTCAACAGCCGCTTTTCGCGCCGTTCCACCGAGACCCTGGAAATTCTCGACAAGGCTTACTCGGTGCTGCGCGTCGATGAACAGATCGACGCCCCAGCCATCGGCCTCAGTGCGACCAACCGTTACTGGGTCGACCCGCAAGACGGTTTCATTCTGCAGAGCGAGCAACAACTGACCTCGCAACTGCGCGTGAAGCTGGTGCAATTGACTCCTGACCGCAGGCATCTGCCGTGAAGCGCTTAAGCCTAATCGCGGCGGGTTTTTTGCTGGTCGCAGGGGCGAGTCAGGCCGCCGTCATCGTGTCCGGCGACGTCGCCAATCCCGGTCCGATCGCATTGCCGCCGGGTGGACGCCTGTTCGATGTGATCAGCGAAGCCGTGCCCAATGCAGAGGGTTATTGGCTGGCGGGCGGCTTGTTGCGCCAGTCGCTGATCGAGGAACAGACACGGCTCAAGGTTGGCGTGCTGTTCGATCTCGAGGTCCTGCAACGCATGGCGACGCTGTTTGATCGGCCAAGCCGCGCGGCACTGGCACAGCGCGTTGCTGAAGAAGTCCGACAAATGCCAGTGACCGGACGGCAGATCGCTGACCTCGATCCGGTAGCGGTGGAAGTCGGCTTCGCGCGCAACATTCGTCTGGATGACGGCGATCGGCTGATCTATCCGAAACGGGTTGATGAAGTGCAGGTGTTGGGCGCGGTCACCGAGCCGTGCCACTTGCCCTATCAGCCGTTGCAGGAGGCCCGCGAATACCTGGAAGGCTGCTCGATTCTCGACGATGCCGAGGCCGATTACCTGTGGTTGATCCAGCCCAACGGCGTGTCGCGGCGCGTCGGCATTGCGCACTGGAATCGCGAGTCCGGGCAGTTTCCGGTGGCCGGCAGCAGGATTCTGGTGCCGATTAAAAATGATGATCTAGATCCGCCTCTTCCTGAACTGAATCAGCAGTTGGCCGAATTCATTGCCACGCAGCTGGCCGAGGTGGTTCGTTGAAGTTACGTTTTGCAGCTGTGTTGTTATTGCCCTGCGGTCTGGCTCACGCCGAGCCGCGCGTCACCCAGAATGACTTCGGCGGCGCCGGTCTGTTGCAGACGCCGACGGCGCGCATGGCCCCGGCCGGCGAGCTGAGCGTCAACGCCAACCGCACCGATCCTTACAGCCGCTACAGCGTGTCGTTGCAACCGCTGGACTGGCTCGAAGGTTCGTTCCGCTACACCGCGATCACCAACCGGCCGTACGGCTCGGAGGCCCTCAGCGGCAGTCAAAGCTATAAGGACAAGGCGGTCGACGCCAAAGTGCGCCTGTGGCAGGAAAGCCACTGGGCGCCGGAAGTGGCGCTGGGCTTTCGAGATATCGGTGGTACCGGTTTGTTCTCCAGCGAATTCTTCGTCGCCAACAAGCGCTTCGACAATTTCGACTTCAGCGCCGGCATTGCCTGGGGCTACATCGGTAATCGCGGCGACTTCGACAACCCGCTGGGCTACGTCAGCAGCCGCTTCGATACGCGCCCGGCGCTGGAAGGCACCGGCGACGTCAACTCCGGCTCGTACTTTCGCGGCAAGCCTTCACTGTTCGGTGGCGTGAGCTACCAGACGCCGTGGGATCGGCTGAGCCTGAAGCTGGAATTCGAAGGCAACGACTACAAGAACGAGCCGAAGGACAACGAGATCAAACAGGACTCGCCAATCAACCTTGGCGCGGTGTTCAAGGTGACGGATTCGATCGACCTGAGCGCCGCGTGGGAGCGGGGCAACACGGCGATGTTCGGCGTGACCTTTCACACCAATTTCGTCAGCCGCAAGGCGCCGGCCAAGACCTACGACCCGACCCCCGAACCGCTGCCGGCGAAGGCGCCGACGACCTCGATGGAGCAGGTCAACTGGGCCGATGTGTCGCGGCGTTTGCAGCAGAATGCCGGGTACAAGGTCGAGCGCATCAGCCAGCGCGATTCCGAACTGATCGTCTATGGCGAGCAGCAGCGTTATTTCCATTCGTCCAAAGCCGTTGGCCGCGCGAGCCGGATTCTCGACAACAGCGTCAACGACGACATCGACTGGTTCACCGTGGTCAACAAGCGCTATGACTTGCCGCTGGAAGAAACCAGCCTGCCGCGCCAGACCTTTCGCGAAGTGATCAACAACGAGGAACCCTTGGAGGCGCTGCACCGCACCACCGAAATCAACCCGGCGATGCCGCACAACGAGAAAACCCTCTACACCGAAGCGCCGCAGCATTTCAGCTATGGCGTGGGTCTGGGCTTCAAGCAAAACGTCGGCGGCCCGGATGGTTTGCTCTATCAATTCAGTGCTGACGCGGACGCGGAATATCGCTTCAACCGCAACACCTGGTGGAGCGGCTTGCTCAGCGCCAACCTGGTCAACAACTTCGACAAATTCGTCTACGACGCGCCGAGCGGATTGCCCCGCGTGCGCACGGATCTGCGCCAGTACCTGACCACCTCCAACACGACCATGCCGTTGTTCCAGCTCAGCCATGCCCAGCAGTTGGATAAGGATCTCTACGGCATGGTTTATGGCGGTTATCTGGAATCGATGTTTGCCGGCGTCGGTGCGGAAGTGTTGTTCCGCCCGACCGGCGAGCGCTGGTCGCTGGGCGCGGATCTGAACTGGGTGCGCCAACGTGATTTCGATCAGGGCTTTGCCTTGCGCGATTACTCGGTCGTGACCGGGCATATCACCGGCTATACCGATCTGCCGTTCGACACGCTGGCGGCGGTCAGTGTTGGTCGCTATCTGGCCGGAGACTGGGGCACGACCGTGGACATCTCGCGCGAGTTTTTTAACGGCGTGCGCGTCGGTGCCTGGGCAACCATCACCACGGCCAGCAGCGCGGAATATGGCGAAGGTAGTTTCGACAAAGGCTTGTACCTGTCGATCCCGTTCGACGAAATGATGAGCATGTCGACCATGCGCCGCGCCAATTTGGTCTGGGCGCCACTGACCCGAGATGGCGGCGCCAGACTGAGCCGCAGCTATCAACTGCACTCGATGACGGATAGCCGGGAAGGGGACATGTTCTATCGCAACTTCGAGAAGATTACCGAGTAAGCGCTGGTCTGTGAGAGCGAGCCTGCTCGCGAATGGCCCGGCACATCCAACATCTTCAGTGCCTGACACAACGCTTTCGCGAGCAGGCTCGCTCCCACAGGGTGTTGTGTTACAGCACAGTTTTCGACCCTAACCCTGATCCCTGTGGGAGCGAGCCTGCTCGCGAAGGCGCCGACACATTCAACATCGCCATCGCCTGACACACCGCTTTCGCGAGCAGGCTCACTCCTACACTTGATCGGCGTCACGCCACACATCCTGGTCATCACCCGAATCCCTGTGGGAGCGAGCTTGCTCGCGAATGGTCCGGCACATCCAATATCTCCAGTGCCTGACACAGCGCTTTCGCGAGCAGGCTCGCTCCTACCGGGGGCGCACCTGTTGTCGACACTGATTACCCAAATCCCGCCCACAAAAAAGGGGACTTTCGTCCCCTTGTGATCTGCAGCGCTAAGCCTCAGTAAATATCCTTCGACAACAACGTAAACGGCGTCTTCACGAGGATCTTCAGATCCAGCCACAACGACCAGCTGTTGATGTACTGCAGGTCGATCTCGACACGCTTTTGCATCTTGTCGATGGTGTCGGTCTCACCGCGGCAGCCACTGATCTGTGCCAGGCCAGTGATCCCCGGTTTGATTCGGTGACGGGCCATGTAAGCGAGGATCTTGCCCGAGTAGTAATTGTTGTGCGCCACCGCATGCGGCCGTGGACCTACCAGCGCCATATGCCCCTGCAACACGTTGAACAGTTGCGGCAACTCATCCAGGGAAGTGCGGCGGATAAAACGCCCTACTGCGGTGATGCGCGAGTCATTACGGCTGGCCTGTTTCACTTCACGGTCATCGTGAACACGCATCGAGCGAAATTTCCAGACCTTGATCACCTTGCCGTTCCAGCCATGGCGGTCCTGCTTGAAAAACACCGGGCCGGGCGAATTGATTTTCACCGCCAGAGCGATGATCAACAGCAGCGGACTGAGCGCGATGATCGCCAGGAATGCCACGGTTTTCTCAACCAGACTCTTGCTCAGGGCAGCGGTGGGGCGGCTGGTCAGCGGGCTTTCGTTCAAGTAGATCGCCGGCAAGCCGTCCACGACTTTCACCGAGTGGTTGAGCAGGGTCAGGCTGTTCAAGTCCGGCACCCACACCACATCGACGTTGGCCCCGAGCAAATCGACATACATCGCTTCGATTTTCGCGGCTTCGCACAGCGGCAGTGTGATGTACAAACGGCGGATGTCGTGGGCTTCGATCAGCTCGAGCAACTCGTCCTGAGCGCCAACGACACGCGGTGCGTCGGAAGCGAGGACCGGTTTGTCACCGTTGCTGACCAGACCGATCAGCGGCAGGTTTTCCAGTTGGCTGAGCTTTTTCGCCAGGCCCAACGCCAATTCGCCAGTACCGACGATCAACGTTCGGTGTTCGCTTTTACGCGAACGCTGGTAGTACTTGGAAAATGCATGCAGCGGCGCGTAGAGGAACGCCTGACCGAGGAAGCCATACACCGCCCAGCTGAGAATCACCTGACGGGAAAACAGCTCATCGGCCTGGCAGACAAACGCGATGCACGCCAGCGCGGCCATGGTCATCGACCAGCCCATGAACAAGCGGCCGAGGCCGGTCAGGTAGTTGTCGCGTTTGCGATAAACGCCGCTGAATGTGTAAGCCGGCACCGAAGCCAGGACGGCGAGGGTGGCGCACATTCGGTAGTAGAACGCGACGGTGCCGGTGTGCTGTTCAGCGAGAATGAACAGCAGCGTCACAACGAAAGCCTGTGCCAGCGCCCATTGGCCCCAAAAGGTCAGTCCCTTGAGGCCCGTGCTTCGATTAATACTGAGAGAAAGATCCATACGATATCCCCAAAAGACGTCCATTCAGGTTTCAACAGTTGAAAGCCGAGTTGTTATGCAGACTTATTGTTTTTGTTTTAGCGAGTGTCTTGAGGTAACAACATCGAGAGCCGAACTGTCGTCAGCCAATAGACTAAGTTATTGTCGGGAATGGTGTCTGACGAGTTCTAACAAGATGGCACAATGCCAACTTTTTAATAATTAAATAGATGGCTGTTAGAAAAGGTCGTAGAGAGGGGGATGAAAAAGCGAGGGTGTATTTGTTACTGTTGATGGGTGGAGGCAGGGAAGCTTTAATCGAATCAGGGAGGGTGAACCCAAACAGAGTGCTCTTCTTATTGTTGTAGTCGCACTTTATATCTGTTTGTCTTGGTTTGTGTGTCGCTTGTGATTAAGCAACGACTTCCTGGATCAGGCAATATCCGCGATTTCTTACGGCTCGGAACAATCGCTCGCCATTACTCGCACTCTTGAACTTGTCCTGCAATCGGCTCAGGCACATTTCCAGGCCACGGTATTGCTCGGGTTCCCGACCAATGCTGATGATCAGGTCATCACGACTGACCACGCGCTCTTCATGGCTCAGCATTTTCCTGACCAGAGCGGTTTCCAGGCCAGTCAGGCTGATCGCAACATTGTCCTTGAGCAACACGCCTTGTTCATCGTCGAGATGCCAGGTATCGCTGCAAGGCTCAGTGCTCTCGCTGACATTGGAGATATGAGCGCGTTCTGCACTGCGGGTCGGGAAGCTTTGAAACGGATTGTCTGTTTGCGCGGCTCGCCATTCATTTTCAAGAGTGGCCAGTATGCGTTGAGTATCATGTTCGATACTGCGCGCAACATTCTTTCGGCTGAGGCTTGGGTAACTGAACTCCATGACCATCGGGGCGGAAGAGGGCGAAGCAACACCTTCAACAAACATTTGTGCCTGCGACGTGCCAAACGAATTGAAACGCTCACTGGACAAGATACTTTCCAGTTCACGTTGCGACGTTGTGCTGTGCGTCACAACAACAAAATATTTTCTGGGGAGGGTTGTACTCGTTTCCATGTCTCTCTCCTAAATACACACCAAAATTGGCTAAAAGATAAATCGGCAGGCGAGCAATGACTTCCTCGGAAGTAATCGTAGGCAGGGTTCTGGCCGAAAATGGCCATCGATAAATTCCACTCGATCTGCTGCTATGTTATGGAGTTTTATTGTTATGTGGCGTGATGCCGTGCTCATTCAAGTGCTTGAGTTTTAATAAGTATGAGGCGCAATTGAAACGATATGGCTGCATCAGACGATCCTTCGTACGTATGCAAAAGGGAAGACTGCCCGAGACTCAGGCAGTCGATATCAGGCCCCGCATCAGGCGATAGCCGTAGCCGCGGATGCTCTGAATCGCGTTTGTACCATACATTTCCTTGATTTTTCCACGCAAGCGACTGATTGATTTTTCCAGTGCCCGAGGGTCGTAGAAATTGGTGTTGAGGCCCATGATGCTGGCGATTTCATCATGACTCAGAATGTGATTGCCGGTGTGCGCAAAGGCCTCGAGGATCTTCATTTCGGCGAAAGAGATATCCAGTTTGCGCCGATTGTCCATCAGGCAGATCCGCGTCGGATCAAGCGTGAGATTGATATCTCGTTGCCAGTCTTCGCTGTTGAAGAACTCCGCCAGCAAGTCTTCGCTGTCATCGCTCAATGTGTTGAGCTTGATACAGGCATCCGCCCCGGCGAGGAAATATTTGATTTTGTTGACGGCACCGCGGCCGGTAACGACAGCGCAAATAAGTGGCTTCAAGTTGTCATCGCGCAGGGTCTGCACCAGGGCCAGATTTTCTTCGATGGCTTGTGGACTATCGATGATGACGAAAATGGCACGATAGGAACCTATGTAGCCGTGCTGTTTATATGAACTAGTGAAAGCACCTGTTTCCAGGGTCATATCGGGCTGCACGTGCTTTGCGATCAGCGATCTGAAATGATCAGCCACACCCAGTGTACGACCCAGCGCAAGTACACCGGATTCATCATTTGTCGGGCGCGGACTTCTCGTCGCCAAGTTCCCTGAGAGCATCATGCGTTGACTCGAATTAGGTGCTGACATCGGGATGTTAAAGCACCGGTTCTCATCTGTGACTGACAATTGGTAACATTTGCGCGGATTTTAGACGTGTCTCCCGAGATTTCTAACAATAACTAAGCTTTTCAAGCTTTTAGTTGATTTTCTCGGGGTTGTGAACTAGCGCTTAGATGATGGCTATATGCAATGGTGCCACTATTTTGAGCTTGTGGCGATGGCTTTGTCTATGTCCTTTTGCCACTGATTGGCCATGTCAACAATGTGTGAGTTTGATCACACTTCATATCTGAACTGAAATATTTGTTGTAATAGATGTAAATTTTTTCCGTTTAGTTCGTCGGCCGACGATTACTAACATGACTTGAGTGTGGCAGTCCGTTAGACCTATTCTTCGAAATCAAAAGATCGCAGCCTTCGGCAGCTCCTACATGGAAATGCATTCCAAATGTAGGAGCTGCCGAAGGCTGCGATCTTTGGATCTTCATATGCGCCAATTGTGTAACTCAGATACTCAACCCCTGAGTGTTATTGACTGGTCGCTCACCCTGAGTGCTCTGACGGAGGATTAATGGATTTCTGGACCCTTTTCCAGGTGTTGATATTAGGCGCGGTAGAAGGCTTGACCGAGTTCTTGCCCATTTCAAGTACCGGCCACCAGATTATTGTCGCCGACCTGCTCGAGTTTGGCGGCGAACGCGCGATGGCGTTCAACATCATTATTCAACTGGGGGCCATTCTTGCTGTGGTCTGGGAATTTCGTCCGAAGATCTTCGAAATCGTCAAAGGCCTGCCCACCGAGCGCAACGCGCAACGTTTCACCCTTAATCTGCTGATCGCGTTTTTCCCGGCCGTTATCCTCGGCGTGTTATTCGCCGACGCGATTCATGAATACCTGTTCAACCCAATCACCGTTGCGGTGGCCCTGGTTGTTGGCGGCATCGTCATGTTGTGGGCCGAACAGCGCAGCCATGTAGTCAGCGTCGAACATGTCGACGACATGCGCTGGTCCCACGCGTTGAAGGTCGGTTTCGTACAATGTCTTGCGATGATTCCCGGCACCTCGCGTTCCGGCTCGACCATCATCGGCGGGCTGCTCTTCGGCCTATCGCGCAAAGCCGCCACCGAGTTCTCGTTCTTCCTCGCCATGCCGACCATGGTTGGCGCCGCCGTTTATTCCGGCTACAAATACCGCGACCTGTTCCAACCCAACGACCTGCCAGTCTTCGCCCTCGGCTTCGTCACCGCGTTCATCTTCGCCATGATCGCCGTACGCGGCTTGCTCAAGTTTATTGCCAACCACAGCTATGCCGCGTTCGCGTGGTACCGGATCGGTTTTGGATTGTTGATTCTGGCGACGTGGCTGTTTGGTTGGGTCAACTGGACCGCCGCAGCGGCCGCCTGATCACTGCGCGCTGATCAACGCCGCCACGGCGAGATCGTTTAACGTCGAATCCGACGACTCCTGACGAAAGCGCTGCAAGGCCGAGATGAAATACGCGGCTTGCAGCATGCCGTCGCTGGCCAGATAGAGTCGCGCGTCTTCTTGCTCCTCGGCAGAGTAAACACGCTTGTGACTGTCGGTCGTTTCCTGGCTAGACGAAATAGGTGCGAGGATTAAAGACACCAAAGTGAAGCCGGAAAGCTGCGTCACCTCCCACGGCGTATCGGTACGGCCCATGCAAAAGCCATCGCAGTGCGCATAAACGTCGGAAGTGAAGCTGAACAAGGCGAGGAGGGTGAAACGCTTGAAACCTGAAAAAGTAAACGCGGGCATAAACAAAAGACATCCTGTCAGTACATCAAAATACCGGGCAACGCTCATGCGCCGCCCGCACACTCAAACCATCAATCAACGCCCTTCAAGCAACTCAGCCGCCTGATCCAGCAACGCCAGCGGATCCTTGGCCTTGTGAATATCCACCGACAACAACTGACGAAACTTGCGCGCCCCGGGGAACCCTGTGCCCAGGCCCAGCACATGCCGAGTGATGTGATGCATCGCACCACCGGCCAGCAAATGCTCGGCGATATAAGGCCGCAACTGCGCCAACGCCTCAGCCCGACTGATCACCGGAGCGGTACTGCCGAACAGTTGCTGATCGACCTCCGCTAGCAGATAAGGATTGTGATAAGCCTCACGCCCCAACATCACGCCATCGAACGTCTGCAGATGCTCATGGCAGGCCTCCATGGTCTTGATCCCGCCGTTCAGCACAATCTCCAGCTCCGGAAAATCCGCCTTCAACTGCGCCGCCACGTCATAGCGCAACGGCGGAATGTCGCGATTCTCCTTCGGCGACAACCCCTCGAGGATCGCAATCCGCGCATGCACGGTAAAACTCGTGCATCCGGCATCCCGAACAGTGCCGACGAAATCGCACAGCTCGGCATAACTGTCGCGCCCGTTAATGCCGATCCGGTGCTTCACCGTCACCGGAATCGACACCGCATCACGCATCGCCTTCACACAATCGGCCACCAACTGCGGATGCCCCATCAGGCACGCGCCGATCATGTTGTTTTGCACACGATCACTCGGGCAGCCGACGTTCAGGTTCACCTCGTCGTAGCCATGTTCCTGCGCCATGCGCGCGCAGGCGGCGAGATCGAGCGGAACACTACCCCCGAGCTGCAACGCGAGCGGGTGCTCGGCTTCGTTGTGACGCAGGAAACGTTCGTGATCGCCGTTGAGCAGAGCGCCGGTGGTGACCATTTCGGTGTAGAGCAGGGCGTTCTTCGATAGGAGACGTAGGAAGAAACGGCAATGGCGGTCCGTCCAATCCATCATGGGTGCCACACTGAAGCGCCGGGACGGCTCAGGCGTTGGTTTTACTGGGCTAAAGCTCTGATTCTGGACCATTTTACTCAACGTGTTTTCGGCGTGCTTTTGGGCGTTTTCAAGGGTTTTCGGGATCTGATGGGTACGATGTACCCATTCGAACTCAATGCGTACCACTTTCGGTTATGGCAGTTGTCGGGACTCGAAAACTGGCGAATGTGAGCTGTGCGTTACACCGCGCAGCACCACATCAGGCGGAATGGAGTGCAAGTCTACCAAGAGAGCGAGATTTGCGCCCCGGAAACGAACTACACGAGCGCGGATCAGAGCTGGATGAGCGGGCGCTCAAGCGGGCGATAACGCAGGATTCGAGTGCATCTATGGCTGCACTTACGTCCAGTCTTGGTTGCGCTGGAAAGACTGAATGACATTCTCGGAGTAGATTGGGCGCTGCCGCCCCATCTATGACGATCGATGTGGCCTACTTGCTGTTCCATGAGAGCTCACGGCTAACTCATGGTCGGAAAGGGTCAGGTTCGCCAGTGCATTGTTTTATTCGAGCAATAACGTCCGGGCCGGTTTTAGCAATATCGATCCTGCCTGTTGCATCCAGATAAATATCAATGGTTCGGCCCCATTTGGGGCTGATGTCGATGCACCTCTGAAAACCTTTATCAGTCCACCAATCAAACATCATGAAAAAATCGTCATCAGGAAATAGGTAGCCGAACTCGACGGCTGCGCCACCATGCTTGATATCGCCTCTATGAATCCTGTCCTGGGTGTTCCAAACGTAGTGAAATTCTCCCTCACTGTTCGGGGAAAAATTGACCGCTACGACGGGGGAGCCGAGGTACCAGACAGCGATTGGAAGAGCAATGAGCGCCAGAAGGATCCAGCGCCCATACCGGCGTCTGGTTTTATTTGCATTCATGTAGTTTGATTCCTTTTCCCCATTCTTTAGAGGGCACTGCAAGCACCTGATCCATGATCATTTTGGCGGTAATGCCCGCATTGGGATGTTGGCGATAGAGCTTCACGCCGATACTGATGGATATTCGGTCGGGCGCATCGTCCCACGCTCTCAAACCGTCGACATTGCCTGAACGGTTTGGGCCGGGTAGCTCCCACTGTTCTTTTGGTTTCGTTACGACCTCCTGGGCTTTTCGTAAAGCGTCAGAAACGATCTGCTCGCCACCTGCACCATCCAGTAATGCACTTTCGGATAGGCCGCCAGCCCTGCCCACATAGCCGTAATGAATGTTCGACCAAATATCGTAGAAGTAATCGTACTCTCCCTGCTTGTGCCAAACGCCCCCGATAGTCCTGCGGATGATCGGTTTGTGGTCCCATGGGCGATTCTGGCCAACCCGCTCAGTCCAGATAGCCAGAGCCTTTGCCTTCATTCCCAGCGCCAAGCTATAGAAGTCTGGCTTGGGACCGAGCTGAAGGTAAAAGGGCAGTGCCATGTATTCCTTGGTTTTTGCATGTGCGTCGTAGCTGTTCAGTTCCTTCATCTGGCGAACGGCTGGGCTATTTATGTTGGTGTTCATCTCGGCCGCGATGTAAGTCGCCAGTTGCTCCATCATGTCCGGGTCTTTACAGGCAGCGGGTGCGGCTTTTGGCTCGGGTTTCTCTTCGGTTTTTTTATCAGGCTGCTTTGCGGCGGACTTTGGCTCAACCAGAGCATTTGCTGCTTTGGCTTTTTCAGTGAGTTTCGGGTCGGCCAGCAACGTTGCCATCTTCTCATCGTCCAGGGATCCGTCGGGGCGGAAGGCTCCGAGCGCCATGAAATTGATGATCGTTGCACCGCCTGCGTCCCCCATCACGAAGCCGCCACCGACGTCACCTGATCCGGTTATGACTGTGCCGCCGTGACTGGTCGGACTGCCCAAGTGGGCCATTGGGCGACCGTTGACCTGAATAGATGGGAAGCCTGTTGTAATCACCGCTCCGCAACCACACGTATCACCGACTCGAGCAGAGCCCATGAAATTGATGTTTACGTCACCGCTGGCGGAGGCGATCGGGGTAGTGCCGTGACCTGGTAATGGGCAGACGTGTTTGTCGCCTAATCGTGCAGAGGAAATCATTCAATATCATCCTTGTTTCCATCGTCCATTGACTTACGCCAGGACTGGCCTGGGTGCTGAAAGGTTACCGGAAAATGGCGAAAGGGTCTCCGAGGAGAGGTGGGACTGGATTGAGGTAACCAACCGCTTGAGGGGCAGACCACTGCCAACACCGGGCGTATGGAGATTTACTGATGAATGAACAAATGGCCAACCAGACGTTGCCAGCGACCACACCCGCCACCGGCGCCGGGACGCAGGTGTTTTCCTTCGGCGAGCCGACGCCGGTGCTGGGTGGTCGTGAGGTTTTCGACTATCTGGAGTGCTGGTTCAACGGGCGGTGGTATGAGCCGCCGCTGTCGCTGGACGGGCTGGCCCGGTCGGTTGGGGCGAGCGTGCATCTGCATTCCGGGTTGATGTTCAAGCGCAACCTGTTGAGCAAGACGTTTATCCCGCATCCGCTGTTGTCGCGGGCTTCGTTTGAGCAGTTTGCGTTGGACTTCCTTTGCCTGGGCAATGGTTATCTGGAAGGCCGGCGTTCGAGGTTGGGTGGAGTTCGGAAGCTGGAGACGCCGTTGGCCAAGTACATGCGCGCGGGGCCGGACGGCCAGTTTTACCAGGTACGTGGATGGAAGGATGAGCATGCGTTTGAGCCGGATAGCATTTTTCATTTGCGCGAGGCGGATCTGCATCAGGAGATTTATGGACTGCCGGAGTGGATCAGCGCGTTGCAGTCGGCGCTACTGAACGAATCGGCGACGTTGTTTCGGCGCAAATATTACGAGAACGGAAGTCATGCCGGGTTCATCTTGTACATGACAGATGCGGCGCAGACCGAGGCGGACATTGACGCGTTGCGCAAGGCTCTGAAGGAATCGAAGGGGCCAGGCAATTTCCGCAATTTGTTCGTCTACTCGCCGACAGGCAAGAAGGATGGGATTCAACTGATCCCCGTCAGCGAGGTGGCGGCGAAGGACGAATTTAACTCGATCAAGAATCAGACGCGGGATGATGTGCTGGCGAGTCTGCGCATTCCGCCGCAGTTGATGGGCATCGTCCCTCACAATGCTGGGGGGTTCGGATCAATACGTGAAGCCGCGCAGATTTATGCGTGCAACGAGTTGGAACCCATCCAAGCACGTATGTGCCAATTGAATGAGCTGGTCGGAGATGAAATCATAGCTTTCAAAAAATATGAAAGTATTTTGGGAGAGTGAAGTAGGTATTCGGAACTGAGTGAGCTTGCAGGGGCGTATATTGACGAAGCCTACAGTCAGTGGGCTTTTGATGTACCGTTTTCGAGTTTGGAATATTTTAGAAAGGTGTGCCGATTCTAAGTGCGTACTTCATTGCGTTACTCAAAAGTGAGTCATCCAAGTGATTAGTGTTTTTGCTTAGAGTTAAGGTGCAGTACTCAGAAAACGAAGAGTAATTGTCGTCTGCATTTTTAAGAGTTTTTAAGGCTATATGCTGCCCGTCGAAGTCGGCTATAAAAAATCTATTTGTCCTCGATCCGTTCGCGAGTAACATGTCGAAAAGAATTTTTCCTTTTATTTTGCTCTTGCATAACGTTCGTTCGATTTTTTTTAATTCATCAAACGGGTTTTGCGGGCAGATTGCAAATACAACTGCCCTCACGTCTGGGGTTGGGGTCTCGGCGAATGTGCAAAGATAGTTGTTCATGCTTTCTCGCGAAGTAAGGTTTTTGATGACTCTTCAATAAGCTCGAATACATGATTTACGATATCTCGTGCTTCCTGAGCATTCAATCGACGTGTGGTCTGCGTGTCGACATTATCCATGTGAAAAAGCCTATGCCGTTGATGTGACCAGTAAGCATAGCATTGGTTCAGAATTTTCGCTTTTACGGTACCGACGTGGCTGGCATGGTCTTTTCGCAGCGCTGCGTGATCAAAGTATTCTCCAAACCCATCTTTGGCTTTTATAGTGTAGCCCACTTCTTTTAGCACGCATTTTATAAAGCCTTCTAGTCCGCGTAGAGCAGGAAAGGCGATATAAGAATGGTCTTCAATTTCCACGTCAACTTTGGTAAGTGTGAGCGAGGAGGACATCTGAATTCTGACCGCTTCGTTTATATAGGAGCACGCGGCTGGTATTTTTTCCGAAAGCTCATCTTTTACTTGTTTAACAGTTAGCGAAATGGAGAAAATTTCTATTTGGCTTTGAAGCACATCATCAAGAGCCAAAATGTTGCTCAAATAGTCCGACAGTTTCGTCGAAAGATCTAAGCGCTTGCCCTGAAATTGGACGGTTTTATTTGTATGTATTTTTATTGTTAGAGTGTCTTTTTCAGGGCCGCGTAAACGAATTCTTCTGCCGGTTGCATCTGTCACGTCCTCTTCAATTATCGCGCCTCCATTCTCAAGAAATCCAATTATTTCATCCGCTCTATCGGAGAGGTTGGATTTTGAGTAATTAAATGGGGTGTCATCTGCAGCACATTCGTTAGCTATTTTGTCAGCGAAGTGCTTGAAGGTGTCTTTGCAATAACCAGTGCATTCGCCAATGGTATATGCACCATTGCCAAGTATGAAAAGACTGAATTTGTGGGTCTTTTCATTGAATGAGTACTCGTAAATGTGTGGACTTTCCTTGGCTTTATCAATACCAACTACAGTTGCTCCATTTCGCGCTAAGCAGTCTGGAATATGTTTGGCTTGTAAAGCGATTTTCTTATAAGGATTTTTTGGCATCGAAGCTATCCATGAGCGAGTCCACCGGCCTAACGGATCTAGAGCCGTCCAGCAAAGCGTCCGACTATATACGAAGTGGCCTTTTGATTTCATTCCTGTTCACTGGCCTCTCATCTGATTTTCTCGGATTAGTGATCCTCTCCTTGGCGCGCGCTGTCGTCCCCCCACCTCGCCTGCGGGCTAAATGGGTCTTTTTTTCCGCAGTCCTGCACCCGGCCAAGCGCCCCCACAGCCGGGCGCTGTAGTAGTGGCGTCGAAGGTTAAAAAGCCTGCGGATCCCTGCGAAGGGTGGGTGTCTGACAGGACGGACCTGGCGAAGCGGAAGGCAGGTCGACGAAATCTTTCTATGCGGGTTTTTTCAGGAACGCCATCGGAAAAAAGTAATGTGGTAATTCGAATATCGGGGCACCGGCGAAAGCCCCGTATTCATTGGCTTTGCTGGCTTACTTCGAAAAGTAATTTTGAGTAATGAAAAAGGTAATGTGGCTGTAAGTGGTTGATTTATGAGAGATTCATAAAAACAGATATTACTTCTAAAGGTAATTACCTTACTTCTACATTACTCAAAAATTACTTCATGCCGATCCTTTGCCGTCCAGTAAAATCAAGGCTCTCAGCCCGATTGATCGTTAGGCTTACCAAAATTACCTTTTTCCGATGCCTTACCCGAAAAAGGGCATCACCTATAAGGCGGGTCAGCCGATGGCCGCGCAGCTCACTTACGCAGATGATGAACAAACGCTCTCACGCAGGTCTTTTCCGCCCGTACGGAGACGTTTGTAGGAAGTGCTGGGGATTGGTGCGACAGGCATGCTTGCGATTGATGCGGGAGGAACGCTGCTCGCTCCGCCAGGGCAGTAAACGGCAGACGGTTGGTACGAAATTGGTACGAGGTTTATTTGATTGCGCTGAAAGCCACGTGTTTGCAGGCCTGTAGAATTAGCCGTGCCAATCCATCATGGGGGCCACACTGAAGCGTCGGGACGGCTCAGGCATGGAGTTTACCGGGCTGAAGCTCTGATTCTGGACCATTTTACTCAACGTGTTTTCGGCGTGCTTTTGGGCGTTTTCAAGGGTTTTCGAGATCTGGTTGGTACGATGTACCCATTCGAAGCCAATGCGTACCACTTTCGGTTATGGCAGCTGTCAGGACATGAAAACTGGCGATGGCAGCTATGCGCTACATCGCATCCGGCGGAATGGAGTGCAAGTCTACCAAGACAGCCACATTTTCGCCCCGGAAACGGACTACGCGATCTGGATTGCTGGCCGAGGATCTTGATAGCTCCAGCAACTTTATCGAGCAGGTGCTCCGGCGTCAGATGGGGATTGTCTCTATTGAGTCCCGTGCTTGCGCGAGGCCACGACTGGTAGGCGTATTGCCATTCCCACCTGGTAAAGGATTGAGTCGCCAAGCATTTGAATGCGCATTTTCAGCCCCCGTTTCACGGCAGTAGCGATGTGCCACAAATCATGATGGCAATGCGTCATCACGCCGCGCAAAAAGTTCAACGATTATACAAAAATATAAAGTTGTACAAGTTTTCGCAAAATTAATAGCATCCCTCCAGACACCTTTGCTGAAACGATAAATCCAGCCTGCATATGCTCTGTTGCGACGTGATGGATTTGTCTGCCGGTGCTCGCGTCGGGTCTCTTTTCGACGCTTCAACAGCATCGGCATTTGCATTTCCGGGACAGCTGGAGCGTCCCGTATTCCGCCCTGGATGACGACCCCCGAATGTCTGGACGGTGACTGTGGTTACCGGAGATCAATTTTTATGCCTGGCGGTTCGCGTCAGGACGTTTGAGGCTGAATATGGCAGTAGCATCGAATTTCCTCGGTGACATCAAAGTTTCCCGCAAGCTGGGAACCGGCTTCGGCATTCTTCTGCTGGCCGTTTTGGCGGTTGCCTTCATTGGCTATAACAGCAACAGCGTGCTGGTTGATCGCTTGAGTACGACGCGTCTGATCGGCACGTTGAATGACGCTACGCAAAATATGCGTCTGTCCGAGAAACAGTACGAAGCCGCCGCTGACGCAGCGTTCGCCGAGTCCTATAACGCGCAGTTGAATGTCTTGCAGGGCCTTGTGGGCAAGGCGCTGGACACCTTGACCCGCGCTGAAAACCAGCAAGCCCTGAAGGCGTTGCAAACCACGATTGTTGCCTACGACCAGAAGGTCAAACGGCTGATCGCTGCCGACCAGTCGACCACGGATGCGTTGAAACCGCTGACGGCGCTGTCGGACAAGTACGCGCAAACTTTTGCCGGCATGCTTGAAGGCACCACGACCAGTGCACTGGCGTCTGCCGATGGTGAACGCGTTCGGGAGCTGCGTACGGTGGCCGACTTGCGCAATGGCATGACCACGTTTCGCCTGATGTTGCGTCGTTACATTGCGGTGCCCAACGACGTGAACAAAAAACTGCTGATGGAAACCATCGATACCTTCTTGAGTGATATCAGCAAGGCGCGCACCAGCCTGCCGACGGCGCTGTCGAGCCAACTGGAAGAAGCCCACGCCGGCATGCGGCGTTATCGCGAAGTACTGGTGGAAGTGGCCGGGCTGTTTGAGCAGAAGCAGAACATGCGCGAGCAGGTCGACCAGGAAAGCAAGGCGATGGACAAGATCATGAGTGGCCTGATGGACACCCAGCAGCGCCTTGCACATGAGGATCAGCATTCGGCTTTTATTCAGATGGCGGTATTGACTGCGCTGGCGCTGGTGATCGGGCTGTTGGCTTCGGTGGTCATCTCGCGCCAGATTACTGCGCCGCTGGCGCTGACGGTTGATCTGGCGCGACGGATTGCCAAAGGCGACCTGACGGTCCAGGCCAGGTCTGCGCGCAAAGATGAGTTGGGCGATCTGCAAAATGCGATGCAGGAGATGGCGCAGAACCTGAACACGCTGGTGCAAGGTATCGGCAATGGCGTCACGCAGATTTCCACCTCTGCGGAAAAGCTCTCGGCTATGAGCGAGCAGACCAGCGCAGGTGTACGTCAGCAAAAAAGTGAAGTGGATCAAGTTGCCACGGCGATGCACGAAATGGCTTCGACGGTGCAGGAAGTTGCGCGTAACACCACCGATGCCTCCGCTGCCGCGACCCTCGCCGATCAGCAGGCGCGCCACGGCAGCACGGTGGTCAAGCAGGCGACGGTGCAGATCAGCGAACTTGCCATGGCCATTGAGGAGTTGGGCGGTGCGATGAACGTGCTGACTCAGGACAGCGAGCAGATCGGCAAAGTCATCGATGTGATCAAAGCCGTCGCCGAGCAGACCAATCTGCTCGCGTTGAACGCCGCTATTGAGGCCGCGCGGGCGGGTGAGCAGGGTCGTGGTTTTGCTGTGGTGGCAGACGAAGTGCGCTCGCTGGCACAGCGCACGCAGGACTCGACCAAGGAAATCGAAGCGCTGATCGTCACTCTGCAACAAGGCACGCAAGCGGCCGCGACGCTGATGACCTCAAGCCGCGAACGCACCCTCGATACGGTGGTACTGGCGCAGAAGGCCGAATTGGCGATTACCGAGATCAATCAGTCCATCGGTACGATTCAGGAAATGAGTCTGCAGATCTCGGCCGCCGCCGAGCAGCAAAGTGCCGTGGCCGACGAAATCAACCGCAGCATTGTCAGTGTGCGTGATGTGGCTGACCAGTCGGCTGTCGCCAGCGAAGAAAGTGCGGCGGCGACGATTGAGTTGGCGTCACTGGGGCAGGACCTGCAGCGAATGACCGCGCATTTCCGCACCTGACCATTTAACGTCGAGCACGCGGCGCCTTTGCATATTCAGGCGCCGCAGGGCTGCAGTTGTTGCCTGGTTTGCAGATGACGCAATCCTGCAACTGATCATTTATCACCATGGAAGGTTACAACCCGTTATCAGGGGTGTCATGACCGACTTTCCAAAATCATTCGCGTCTCCCGGTGGCTGCCAGGGCTGTAGAAACAAAGGTGTGCCAGAGATGGATTTCGCCTTCGCTTTCCAGCCCATTGTGGACCTGCGCGATCAAACGACGTTTGCCCATGAAGCGTTGGTTCGCGGCGTGAACGGCGAAGGCGCCTTGTCTGTCCTCGAGCAGGTGGACGATCAGAACCGTTACCGATTCGATCAACTGTGTCGAGTGCGGGCAATTTCCACCGCGGCTGACTTAGGCATGACGCAGTACCTGTCGATCAACTTTCTGCCGAATGCCGTTTACCGGCCGGAGATGTGTATTCGCAGCACATTGGAAGCGGCGCGCACATACGGCTTTCCGCTGGAGCGGCTGATCTTCGAAGCCGTGGAAGGCGAGCACGTTGAAAGCAACAAACACTTGATGAATATCTTGCGTGAGTATCGTGAGTTTGGTTTCAAGACGGCCATCGACGACTTTGGCGCAGGCTATTCCGGCCTTAACTTGTTGGCGGATTTTCAACCGGACCTGATCAAGCTGGATATGGCGCTGATCCGCAATATTCACCGTGACCGCGTACGCCAGACCATCGTGCGCAACGTGGTCAACATGTGCAGAGAGTTGGGCGTGGAAGTGATCGCCGAGGGCATAGAAAATGCCGAGGAAAGAGACTTTCTCGCCGATTGCGGCATTTATCTGATGCAGGGCTACTGGTTTGCCAGGCCCTCGTTCAAATCGTTGGCGCAGATCTCGACGAGTGCGTGGCTGGGGAGATCATCCAATCCGCGCTCTTATGCAAAACATTGACCGCCACCGACACTGACTGCCGTCGGTGCCATGCGCCTGAATGCCGGTTGTTCTGCGGTCACGGGTTGCGTCGGGTTTCCAGCAGCGTAAATAAACCCATGCCTGCGAGCATCGCCAATACGAAAACCATTGCCTGCCAGTGGCCCGTCAACAGGATGGTCACTGCCGGGCCAGGGCAGATGCCGGCTATCCCCCAACCGACGCCGAACAGCAGGCCGGCCAGGAATGCATTCAGTTTGAGCACGTTCAGATTCCCGACACCGCGTGCATTGAGCGAACCGTTCCCTAAACGCGCGCGGTGGCCGGGTTCAGTGGCTTATTGCGGCACCGCAATCCACTCACCCAACGTCTGCTGATACTTGCCAGTGACCTTGCTCAAGTGCAGCCACTGATCGACATACAGTTTCCAACTCATGTCATCGCGCGGCAGCAAGTAAGCCTTCTCCCCGTACTGCATGTACTTATGCGGATTCACAGCGCACAACCCCGGTTTGAGTTTCTGCTGATACAGCGCTTCCGAGGCGTCGGTGATCATCACGTCGGCTTTGTTGTCGAGCAGTTGCTGGAAGATCGTCACGTTGTCGTGCAAGGCCAGTTGCGCCTTGGGCAGGAAGGCGTGGACGAAGGCTTCGTTGGTGCCGCCGGCAGGTTCCACCAGGCGCACGTTGGCCTGGTTGATCTGGTCGATGGTCTGGTATTTGGACTGGTCGGCGCAGCGCACCAGCGGGATCTTGCCGTCAGTGTCGAGGGTGTTGCTGAAGTAGGCTTTTTTCTGCCGTTCCAGTGTGACCGAGATGCCGCCCATGCCGATGTCGCATTTGCCGGCCTGCATGTCGGGCATCAGGGTTTTCCAAGTGGTCTGCACCCATTGCACCTTGACGCCGAGGCTGTCGGCCAGAGAGCGGGCCATGCTGATGTCGATGCCTTCGAAGTCGCCGTCGCTGCGCTTGAAGGTGTAGGGCTTGTAGTCGCCGGTAGTGCAGACGCGCAACTGGCCTTGTTGCTGAATGCTGTCGAGGTGGGACGTGGCGGGGTCGGCGTGAGCGCCAGTCGCCAGGGTCAGCAGGCCGCCGAGGATCATCGTGCTTTTTAGTGTTGTCATTGAGATCGGGCTTCTGAAAGGGAAGGTGGCCCAGTGTAGTGAAAGCCTTCCACGGGTGTCATCCCGGGTCCGGACTCAATGTGCCCAGCCACGCCACCAGCGCCACGATCAGCAGGGCAAGGGCCAACTCCATTACGACACTGCGCCGCAGCGCGTTCGCGGCGATGAGGTGCTGGCCGTCGCGCAGCGATTGTTGCAGTGACGGTCCAAGATGAAAGCGGTTCAACGCAGCGAGCACCAGCATCACGGCAAACGCCAGCACCTTGATCGCCAGCAGCTGCCCGTAGGTACCGAACAGCACTCCGTCGAGCCTTGGGCCGACGATGAAAAGATAATTCATCACGCCGGTGACCGACACCGTCAGCACGATCACCGCGCCCACCCATTCGAAGCGTTTCACTGCACCGGCGAGCAGGCGAAGGCGTGTGTCACCGATCCGCCCGCTCGCCATCAACACCAGCGCCAGCAAGGCACCCAACCACGCTCCCGCCGCAAGCAGGTGCAAGATGTCGCTGAGAAAGTGCCAGAACCGCAGCCATCCTTCGTCCATCGCGCCATGCCCGCTCCACGCCAGCGAAGCGAGGGCAATGGCGCCTGCCAACGACGCTGGCCAAAGACCCGGTCGGATCACCACGATGGCCAACGCTGTCATCCGCAGCACCCACGCCAGGCCGACGTCCGTGTCCAGCAGCATCATCTGCAGGTGTGGCCACAATGCCGCGAGCTGTGTTTCGCCACTCATGGCGCGGGTCATCAGCACCAGCCCGGCCACTGACAGCAATGCCCCTGTCACTGCCATGCCGCGCAACAACGGACGGAACCGCAGCAGCGCGTTGAAGCTGTACAAGCCAAACAACGCCAGCCCGAACAACAGCAGCAAATCCACATACAAGGCGAACCGCAGGATGATGTTGAGCAGGTCCGCCATTGTTCACTTCACTTTGAACGTGACGTTACCGGTGATCGGGTGCGTGTCGGCGGACACCGCGCGCCACTGCACCTGATAGGTGCCGGCAGGCAGCGGGGCGAGCGGGGTGATCAGCATGGTTTTCGGATCGCTGCTGGCGCTGACCTTGGCTTTCATCGGCATCGGCGAGTGAGCCATGCCGCCCATTTCGGTCATTACCAGTTTGGCCCCGGAGAATTGCGTGACCAGATTCTCGGAAAAGTGCAGCTCGATCCTGTTCGGCGCGGCACCTTCCGCGCCTTCGGCCGGCGTTGACGAAAGCAGTTTCGGGTGGGCCTGGGCGAGGGTGCTCAGGAGCAATCCGCTGGCGAATATCAGGGGCAGGGTCAATGTGCGCATGCAAGGTCTCCGATTTGTTTTTTAGAAGAATTCAGAACCACAGCCTGACCCCGAGGACCAGGCGCGCCTCACTGCGATCCTCGTCTTCTTCGCGGGCGTAGTCGGCGGTGTTGCCGTAAGTGCGATTCCACGTCACGCCGATGTAAGGCGCGAATTCGCGGCGGATTTCATAGCGCAACCGCAAGCCCGCCTCGGTATTGGACAACCCTGAGCCGATGCCTCGCTGCGGATCGTTTTTGCCGTAGATATTCAGTTCAGCGGTCGGCTGCAGGATCAGTCGATTGGTCAGCAGGATGTCGTAGTCGCCCTCCAGACGTACCGCGCTCTGGCCGCCCTCGCCGAGGAAAGCCGTGGCTTCGGCCTCGAAGTTGTACAGCGCCATGCCTTGCACGCCGAACGCGGCCCAGGTTTGCGGTGCGCCGGGTTTGAAGTCCTGACGCACGCCGCTGACCACGTCCCACCATGGTGAAATCGCGTGGCCCCATAGCGCTTGAATTTCCGCGTCTTCAGTCTTGCCGTTGTTGCGCTCGCCTTCAGAGCGCAGCCACAGCCGATCGGTATCCCCGCCGATCCAGCCGGACAGATCCCAAGCCAAAGCGCTGCCGTCATCGGCGTTCTGCCATTCGAGTTTGTCGGCAAGAAAGTAGCTGTTTATGACGCTGTCATGCACCTGATGACCGCCGGGGCTGGTGAACACCGCAGCGCGGTCGGCGTCGGTCACGGGCGGAATCGGCGTGCGGCTTTCGCTGGGCGCGGCGGGCTGCATCATGCCGTCGTCCATGCTTTGCATTGCCGAATGATCCATCCCGGGCATCTGGCTGTGGTCCATGCCGTGCATGGCGTCGGCAGCCATGGCAGAGGTGCCGGCGAGCAGCAGCGAAAACACGCTGAGTCGAGTCATGATCGGCCTCTTCATTCTTCCACCCGCACTTCGCGGAACATGCCCGTTTCCATGTGATAAAGCAGATGACAGTGATAGGCCCAGCGGCCGAGGGCGTCGGCGGTGACGCGATAGCTGCGGCGGCTGCCGGGCGGCATGTCGATGGTGTGTTTGCGCACCTGAAAGTTGCCGTTTTCGTCTTCCAGATCGCTCCACATCCCGTGCAGGTGGATCGGGTGGGTCATCATGGTGTCGTTGACCAGCACCAGGCGGATGCGCTCGCCGTATTTCAGCCGTAGAGGCTCGGCATCGGAGAATTTGATGCCGTTGAACGACCAGGCGAATTTCTCCATGTGGCCGGTCAGGTGCAGCTCTATCGTGCGGCTCGGATCGCGGCCGTCCGGGTCCTCGAAGGTGCTGCGCAGGTCGGCGTAGGTCAGCACTCGGCGGCCGTTGTTGCGCAGGCCGAGGCCTGGGTCGTCGAGCTTTGGCGCGGTGATCATGGCCTGCATGTCCACCAGCGGATTATTGTTTTCACTGTCGGGATGGGCTTGCATCGGGCCCATGGTGGAGTGATCCATGGCGCTCATGTCCATGCTGCCGTGATCCATGCCGCCCATGCCCATGTCGTCCATGCTCACCAACGGACGCGGATCCAGCGCCGGCACTGCTGCCGACATGCCGGCGCGTGTGGCGAGAGTGCCACGGGCGTAACCGCTGCGATCCATCGCCTGAGCGAAGAGGGTGTAGGCCTCGGTTTCAGGTTCAACGATCACGTCATAGGTCTCGGCCACTGCGATGCGCAGTTCATCGACGCTGACCGGTTTGACGTGCAGGCCATCGGCAGCCACCACCGTCATTTTCAATCCCGGAATACGCACATCGAAATAGGTCATGGCCGAGCCGTTGATCAGGCGCAGGCGCAGTTTTTCGCCGGGACGGAACAGCCAGGTGAAGTTGCTATCGGGGGCCTGGCCGTTGATCAAGAAGGTGTACGTGGCGCCACTGACGTCGGCGATGTCGGTGGGGTTCATGTTCATTTGCGCCCACATCGTGCGATCGGCAACCGTGGCGCCCCAGCCTTTCTCACCGACATCGTTGATAAAGTCGCCGACGGTGCGTTTGTGGAAGTTGTAGTAGTCGGACTGTTTTTTCAGCGTCTTCATCAGTCTGGCCGGGTCTTCGTCGGTCCAATCGCTGAGCATCACCACGTAGTCGCGATCGTACTGGAACGGTTCCGGCTCCTTGGCCTCAATGACCAGCGGCCCGTAGACGCCGGCCTGCTCCTGTAACCCGGAATGGCTGTGATACCAGTAGGTGCCGTGTTGCCGAACCTTGAATTGGTAGACGTACACGCCGCCCGGTTCAATGCCGTGGAAGCTCAGGCCCGGCACGCCGTCCATGTTCGCCGGCAGCAGAATGCCGTGCCAGTGAATCGAGGTGTCTGCCGCGAGCCGGTTACGCACGCGCAGCGTCACGGTATCGCCTTCGCGCCAGCGCAACAGCGGGCCGGGCAGGCTGCCGTTGATGGTCATCGCTGTGCGTGCCGAACCCGTGAAATTGACCGGAGTTTCGCCGATGAACAACTCGAATTCGTTGCCGCTCAGTTCGTTGACGGGCGCGGCGCCGTTCAGCGCCCAGACCGGTGTCCGCCAGAGCCCGAGGCCACCGAGCAAGCTACCGGCGGCCAGGCCTTTGACAAAAGTGCGTCTTGTGAGAATGGAAGGCATGCGCTGGAAATCCCCGTCTGGCTCATGACAGAGAGACTAGCCAGCCCCGGCTTTCAGTTGGCTGAGGCAAACATTACAGTTTTGTCAGTTAACCCGGGCGGCTTACAGGCTTAACCCTTGCTGCACCACCTGCAGCAGATTGTTTTCCGTCAGCGCGATCGCATCCAGCTCCTGGCCGGTCTCGATAGTCTGCAACCACCAATGGCTTTCGCCATGCTCGTCAACCGTGCGCAGCAACGACTGATCGCGCCCCGGCACCTTGATCTCGACACGTCCGCAACCGTCCTCGGTGAACCGCGCAATCGGATCGAAAATCAGACTGTGATTGTTCGCTTCGATCACCAACTGGTCGATGGCGTAGTCGTGGCTTTCGCCGTCCGGCGAACTTTCGCAAACGTGCGTAGGATTGCGCCGAATCTTCAGTCCTACTTCGGTGACTGGCTGTAGCCAGGCTTCGATGCGGTGGTACAAGTCGTACACCTGAGCAGGCCAGCAATCGATTTCCAGCGCCGCATCAGCCTGGGTATGCCGTGTCTGCTTGAGTCTGGCGGCGAGTTCGTCTGCTTTACTCATGTCGGTTCCCTTGTTGGATGTCTGCCTGTTCAGCGTAGACCTTCGCACGGCGCAGGGCCTTGCCTTGCGTCATGCGCTTGCAATACAAGCGTGTCGAAATCAGCACTGGCCAGGTCTGGCCAACAACGAAAACCACGGACGCAGGCGTCCCAAGGAACGGGTTAATGAAAAAGCTGTTTACAATTCTGGCGCTGATCGCGCTGACGGCCGGTAGCATCGGCATGAGTTCGGCGCGTCAGCCGGCGTCGAACAAAGCGCAGGCGAAATCGGTGGCGGGGGTGTTCGACTACTACCTGCTGGCGCTGTCCTGGTCCCCGACTTTTTGTCTGTCGCACAAGGACGACGCGCAGTGCACCGGCAAGGGTTATGGTTTTGTCCTGCACGGTTTGTGGCCGCAATACGCCAAAGGCGGCTGGCCAGAATCCTGCCCGCCGCTGACCAGGCTATCGGCGGCAGAAACCAGCAAGGGCCTGACGATGTACCCGACGAAAAAACTCCTCGATCACGAATGGTCCAAGCACGGTACCTGCAGCGGTCTTGGCGCGGTGGGCTATCTGGACAAGTCCGATCAGGCCCTCGGCGCGGTGAAGATTCCGCAGGCGTTACAGCCGTTCGGCTCGACGTCGTACTACTTCGAAGCGCAGGAGATTGTCGATCTGTTTCGCAAGGCCAATCCGGGTATTCCCGAAGACGGAATTGCGGTGGTTTGCAGCGGCCCGCAGCTGTCGGAAGTGCGGGTGTGCATGGACAAGGATTTGCAGTTCGGCGCGTGTGGCAAAGGGGTGAAGACGCAGTGCCGGGCGGGGGATATTCGGGTGCCGCCGGTACGGTGAACCATCCGTAATGAGCCAGGGAAAACAGGCGCTCCCGTGAGCGCCTGTTTTTTTGGCCTGAGGATTTGGAAATGTGAATATGAATACGAACCACGCTACTACTCAAACACCATGAACATCCCCACCGCCGACCTGCTCCGCGAAATCAACAAACCCGAATAAAGATCCTCGGGGGATTCAGGCATATCCCCCCGCATCCACCCCCAATTCCCCACGCAAAAACTCCACCAGCCCCCGCTGCAACCCGCTCAACACTCCCTCGCGGCTGACCAGCGCCAGTTCCGTCGGCGCCAACTCCGGCAGATCCGTACACACCTCATGCTCTGGCAATAGCGCCGAAACCGGCAACACCGAAACACCTAACCCAGACGCCACCGCCGCTTGGATCCCGGTCAGGCTGTGGCTGCCGAACGCCACTCGCCACGGTCGCTGCGCCACATCGAGCAAGCGAATCGCCCGCTGTCGGTACAGGCAGCCCTGCGGAAACAGTGCCAGCGGCAGCACACCGCTGGAGGTGTCGAAGTCGGTGCCTTTGACCCATACCAGTCGTTCCGGCCAGGTGGCCCATGCCGGGCCGCTGTCGGGTTCGCGTTTGATCAGGGCAATGTCGATGTCGCCGGCGTCGAGGCGTTGGCGCAGGTCGAGGCTCATGCCACTGATGGTTTCCAGGCGCGCCTGCGGATGGTTGCGGGTGAAACCGGCGAGGATCAGTGCCATGCGCCGGGCGTCGAAGTCTTCCGGCATGCCGATGCGCAGCACTTCCAGGTCGACGTCACTGGCCAGCGCTTGCGTGGCTTCGGCGGACAGCGCCAGTAACCGGCGCGCATAGTGGATCAGCAGTTCGCCGTGTTCGGTGACCGCGACGTTCACTCCGCTGCGGTCGCGCAGGAGTAGCGGGTGGCCGACCAGATCTTCGAGTTTGCGCACCTGCTGGCTGACCGTCGATTGCGTGCGGTGCACACGTTCGGCTGCGCGGGTGAAGCTGCCTTCGTCGACTACGCAGACAAAGGTTTTCAGCAATTCCAGATCCAGCATGGCGGCGTTCCTGATAGTTGATTTGCGAATGACGATCACGCATTTATTTAATTTCACACTATCACCGCACGCTCATAAGCTGAAGTCCTCACTCTGGAGGAATCGACCGATGACCTTGAACAACACGCCACGCCCGCACTGGCTGACCTTCGATTGCTACGGCACGCTGATTCAGTGGGATGAAGGACTGAAAGCCGTGGTCGAGAAAATGCTCAGCGACAAGGGCGAGCACGCAGTCGACGCCACTAAGTTGATCGAAGTCTACGACCGTCACGAGCATCGTCTGGAACAAACACCGCCGCACCGTTCCTTTCGCGAACTCAGCACCCTTGGCCTGCAACTGGCGCTGGAAGAATTGAGCTTGCCGAGCCAGCCCGAGGACAGTCAGCGTCTGGCGGCGGCCATCCCGAACATGCCGCCATTTGCCGAAGTGGTCGACACCCTCGCGCAGCTCAAAGCAATGGGATTCAAGCTGTGCATCGTCTCCAACACCGACGACGCGATCATTGCAGGCAACGTCGCGCAACTCGGCGGCCATATCGACCGGGTGATCACCGCGCAACAGGCCGGTGCCTACAAACCGGCGCCGCGCCTGTTCGACTACGCTCATGAGCAATTGGGCGTGACCCGGGATGAAGTGGTGCACATCTGCGCCAGCCCCATGCTCGATCACACGGCGGCGCGGGACATGGTTTTTCGTTGCGTGTGGATCGATCGCGGCACGGGTCGTCAGTTGTTGCCGGACTATCGCCCCGACGCGATCCTGTCCAGCCTCGATCAAGTGCTGCCGCTGTTCAAATCCCTCGGCTGGACCTAAGGAGAATTGCCATGGCTCATATCTTGAGCGGCACTGGCAAAGCCAGACCAAGCGCAACGCTGAACCTGGACACCGAGGCGATCATCACCGCCCGCAACGAACTCGCCGCGTGCTTTCAACTGGCCGCGCTGCATGGGCTGGAGGAGGGCATCTGCAATCATTTTTCGGCGATGCTGCCGGGGCATGATGATCTGTTTCTGGTCAATCCATACGGCTACGCTTTTTCGGAAGTGACCGCGCAAAATCTGCTGGTCTGTGACTTCGCCGGCAATGTGGTCGATGGCGATGGCGAGCCCGAAGCGACCGCGTTCTATATCCACGCGCGCCTGCACAAACAACTGCCACGGATAAAAGTCGCGTTCCATACGCACATGCCGCACGCCACCGCGTTGTGCCTGTTGCAAGGCCCGCCGCTGCTGTGGCTGGGGCAGACTGCGCTGAAGTTTTACGGACGCACAGCGGTGGACGAGGATTACAACGGCCTCGCACTTGACGCATCCGAAGGCGATCGCATCGCCAGCGTTATGGGCGACGCCGACATTCTCTTTCTGAAAAACCACGGTGTGATTGTCGCTGCGCCGACCATCGCCGAAGCCTGGGACGACCTGTATTACCTGGAACGCGCCGCGCAGGTGCAACTGCTGGCGATGGCCACTCAGCGCGAATTGAAACCGGTGCCTCATGCGATTGCGCAGCGCGCCTATGAACAAATGCGCGAAGGCGATGCGCAAAGTGCTCGCGCGCACCTGACCAGCGCGATGCGGCGGCTGGCCCTGCACAACTGATTAACCGTAAAGAAGCAATCGTAAATAAATCGACGAAAAGCGATCATCCAAACTCGCGACACGCCGATAACTGGGCGGGAGGCGGGCGTTTGCCCGGTACATCCCGGTGGGCTACGCTCACACATACAAGGGTTTCGGGCTCGCGCCCCTGTCGTACCTGCCCAGGAAATGCTTTTGCCAATCCCCATTCACGATCCGCATCAGGCCCCCGGCACGCTCAAACGGTTGCCGCTTCGCAAAGCGGCGGTGCTGTTTATCGTTGCGGTGAGCCTGTGCCTGTGCGGTCTGCTGTACCTGCAATTGGAGCAGTCGCGGCGTCAGGATCTGGCGGTGGCGAAAATGGCTTCGGGCAACCTGACCCGGGCCATGGCGCAGCAGGCCGAGGACACCGTGCGGGCGGCGGATCTGGTGATGACCAGCCTGGTCGACTGGATTCAGGACGATGGTTATGGAGCGGCGCAGCGACCTCGGTTGCAGCGGATTTTTGCCCGCCGCGCGCAGCAACTGGATCAGCTGCATGGCATCTTTCTCTTTGATCGCGAAGGGCAGTGGATCATCACCTCGTTTGCCGATCTGCCTCGTGGCAACGGTGTGGCCGATCGCGAATATTTCAAGTTCCATCAGCAGAATGCTTCGACGGTTGCGCACATCGGCCCAGCGATTCGCAGCCGCGAAAACGGCGAGTGGATCATTCCGATTTCCAGACGCGTCAACGACCAGCTCGGCAACTTTCAGGGCGTGCTGATGGCGGGCATCCGCATGTCCTACTTCGATCAGTTCTTCAAAAGCTTCAGCCTCGATGACAGCGGCATCATGTTTCTGGCGCTGACCGACGGCACCTTGCTGGCGCGACGGCCCTTTGATGAGTCGTTGATCAATACCTCGGTGGCCCACGGCGAGATCTATCAAACCTTGCTGCCGAACGCTAACGCTGGCACCGCGATGCTCAACTCCGTGGTCGACGGCGTGACCCGCTTGTATGGCTATCGACAGCTCGCCGCGTATCCGCTGGTGGTCTCTGCTGCGACGTCGCAAGACACGATTCTGCAGGGCTGGTATGACCGCGCATTTCAGTCCAGCGTGATTGTCGCGCTGGTGATTCTCGGGGTTGGCCTGTTCGGCTGGGTGTTCATTCATCAAGTGCGCGACGGCGAGCGTATCGAGAAAAATCTGCGCAAGGCGCAACGGGCGCTGGAGCAGATCGCCACCCACGACAGCCTCACCGGATTGGCCAATCGGCGCTTGTTCGAGCGCTCGCTGGACATCGAGTTTGCTCGTGGTGCGCGCCAGGTCAGCCCGGTCAGCCTGATCATGCTCGATATCGATTTCTTCAAGCGTTACAACGATGCTTACGGCCATGTCGCCGGCGATCAATGCCTGGCGCAGGTGGCGCAAGTGGTGAAGGCCTGCTGCCAGCGCAAGTCGGATCTGGCGGTGCGTTATGGCGGCGAAGAATTTGCCGTGCTGTTGCCAGACACGGACATCAACGGCGCGCTGGCGATAGCCGGGCAGATTCGCCGTAGCGTGATCGACAAGCACATCATCCACAGTGGGTCGCCGACCGGTTATCTCACCGTGAGCCTGGGCTGTTATGCGTTTATTCCGCATGGCAACGACAGCCCGCAAGTGTTTATCCAGCGCGCGGACGCGGCGTTGTATCAGGCGAAAAACGCCGGACGCAATCGCGCGGCGGTGTTTACAGCTGAAGAGGGTTTTGCCGAGCTGATGCGTTCGGATCGCTGATTCTTTCAATCAACAGAAATCAGAAGTGGGAGCGAGCCTG
>NZ_JAPCIK010000038.1:0-28702 GCF_025910115.1 Pseudomonas sp. RG1 | reverse complement strand
GTGTCAGCTTGCATCAAGGTTGGCTGACAGACCGCTTTCGCGAGCAGGCTCGCTCCCACATTGAGTCCTGATGTATGCAGGACTATCTGGGATGGCTCTTGTTCGTTCAGCCGCCCGTGCCACCGCCCGCACCACCCGTGCCGCCGCCGGCCGAACCGGTGCCACCACCCGCGCCGGAACCTGAGCCACTGGCGCCGCCATTGGTGCCCGTTCCAGTGCCCATGCCCGAGCCAGTTCCTGTCCCTGTTCCTGTGCCAGTTCCGTTATTGGTTCCGCCAGAACCGCTGCCACCCGATGGCGAGCCCGGGGTGTTGTCTGGCGGCATGGTCGAGCTGCTGGCGCCGCCGGACTTGGTGCCCGTCGCATCGGTGCTGTCATTGGCAGCGAAGCTGGCGGCGGACGCCGTGGCGAGCAGGCCGGCCAACAATAACGAAGTGAATTTGCGCGTCATCATGGTACGTCTCCTGATAAAGGGGATTACCTGATATTGGTCTTGCGCACTGAAACCTTGGTGCCCGTCGAGTGACGAGCGGTCAGTCGCCGCGCCAAGTGGCCTACCGTTCTTCTGCAATATTGGCTATTTGCCGAAGCACCCCCGGGGACTAACGTAGCCACACATTCAATCGCTACCCCGGAGCCCACCATGCAACCTCGTGCCGATTTCTACACCGCTTCCCCCGATGCCATGAAAGCGATGATGGCGCTGGAAAATGCCGTCTCGAAACTGTCGCTGGAAAAGAGCCTGCTCGAACTGGTCAAGCTGCGCTCTTCACAGATCAACGGCTGCGCATTCTGCATCGACATGCACACCGCCGACGCGATCAAGGACGGCGAAACCCCACGCCGCCTGTTCGCCGTGACGGCATGGCGGGAAGCGCCGTTCTTCAGCGAGCGTGAGCGTGCCGCGCTGCTGTGGACCGAGTCGCTGACACAACTGAGCCTGACCCACGCGCCGGACGAAGACTATGAAGTCGTCGCTGCACAGTTTTCGCCGAAGGAACTGGTTGACCTGACCGTGGCGATCAACACCATCAACGGCTGGAATCGCCTGGCGGTGGGCTTCCGCAAACTGCCGCAGGCCTGAGGCATTCACGCTTTTCCCTTGTGGGAGCGAGCCTGCTCGCGAAGGCGACGTGTCAGTCACCATCATCGTTGCGGACATACCGCATTCGCGAGCAGGCTCGCTCCCACAGGGAGATCTTCAGTGTCCATCTGAACTCGGCCTCGTGTGAGCGCACCTTGCGCATCAAGAACACCATCACAGCGTGCATTGCTTTGTATTAATACGAAGCATTACTATTCACGCCCCTTTCTCACCACGCCGCCCATCCCCCATGCGCTCCCGCAGATCCGGCTTTTTCGAGCATTACGAAGAGTTGATCGGCACCTGGACTCGGCGCCTGCGCAATCGCGCGCAGGCCGAGGATCTGGCGCACGACACCTTTGTGCGGGTGCTCGAGGCAGATTCGGCGGCGGTGCAGCAGCCCCGCGCGTATCTGCATCAGACCGCGCGCAATATCGCCGTTGACGGTTATCGGCGGGAGGACCGCCGGGGCGCCCTGGAGTCGGAGGCAGTCGAGGACAGTGCGTCGTCGGCGGGCGATCCGGAGCATTACATGCACGCGATCCAGTTGGCCGATTCCATCGAACGCGCGCTCACCGAGCTGCCGCTCAACTGCCGCAAGATCTTTGTCTGGCAGAAGATAGAAGGCCTGACGCAGGCAGAAATCGCCGAACGCCTGGGGCTGTCCAAGAACATGGTCGAAAAGTATATGATCCGCACCCTGCGCCATCTGCGTGAGCGGCTGGATGGCTTGCAGTCATGAGCGTTCGCACCTTTTCATTCTCAGCCGGATAGGACATTCCATGATGGAAACGGGTGATTGCGCCTGTGGGCAAGCGGCGGTGCGTGACGAAGCGGCGGCCTGGTTCGTGCGATTGCAAGAGCCGAATGTCAGCGTCGAGCAACGGCAGCGCTTCGAGGCTTGGCTGAACGAGCATCCGCAACACCGCGAAGAATTCCAGTTGCTGCAGGGTTTGTGGGCGGCGGCTGATCTGCTGCCGACGTCGCGTCTTCAGCCGCTTGCGCAAACTCCCCGCCGCGAACGTCGGCCGTTGCTGCGTTATGCCGTCGCCGCGAGTGTTCTGGCCGTGGCGCTGGGGCTTGGCCTGTTCAGTGGTTTGAATCATCCGGGCGCTTACCGCGCTGAATTCGCCACGGCGCCGGGTGAGCGCAAGCATGTGGCGTTGCCGGACGGTTCTGTAATCGATCTGAACAGTCGCAGCCGCTTGCAGGTGCGTTATGAGAAGGATCGACGGCTGATCGAATTGAGCGCGGGCGAGGCGATGTTCAGTGTTGAACACGACGCCTCGCGTCCGTTTATTGTCGAAGCCGGCAGCGGCAAGGTCACAGTCACCGGTACGCGTTTCGATGTGCGCCGCGATGCCACGCAAACCCGCGTTGCGGTGGAGCAGGGCACGGTGAAAGTGCAGGGAAGGCAGGCGCCGGACAACGAGTTCATCAACCTCACCGCAGGCCTCGGCACGGCGGTCGATGCCCAGGGCAAGGTCCTGCCGGCCTACGCGGTTAGCCCGGCGGAATTGACCGCATGGCGCAACGGCAAACTGGTGTTCAACAACGCCAGCCTCAGTGAAGTCGCGGTGGAAGTATCGCGCTATCGCGACAAACCGCTGACCGTAACCCAGCCGAACGTGGCCAGCCTGCGCCTGACCAGCGTGTTCAAATCCGACGACACCGACGCTTTGCTCAAAGCCTTGCCGAGCATCCTGCCGGTGACGGTGCGCACCCTTGCCGATGGCAGTCAGGAAATAATTTCCAGATAGCATTCAGGTTTTTTTTCAGTTCATCGTCTTCCTGTTCAACTGCAACTGGTTTGCATTAACAGCCGCACACTCTTGCGATCCACAGGACTGCGTACGACGTGAACATCACCACAACCCACAATAAAAAATCCCCTTGGTTGCCATTGGCTCTCGCGCTGGCGGTCAGTGCCGCGATGCCGTTGGCGTTTGCCGCTGAAGCCATTCATATCCGCGCGCAACCGCTGGGCCAGGCCTTGAGCGAACTGGGCCAGCAAACCTCGCTGCAGGTGTTTTTCAGCCCTGAGCTGGTGGCCGGCAAACAGGCGCCAGCGGTCGACGGCGACCTTTCGCCGGAGCAGGCGCTGCGGCAGTTGTTGCAGGGCAGCGGTCTCGATTATCAGATCAACGAAGGCTCGGTGACGCTCGCTCCAGCCGCCACCTCCGCAGCCAGCAACGGCCCGCTGGAGCTCGGCGTGACCGACATCAAAGTGGTCGGCGACTGGCTCGGTGACGCGGACGCTGCGGTGGTGCAGAACCACCCCGGCGCACGCACGGTGATTCGCCGCGAAGCGATGGTCGAGCAGGGCGCGATGAACGTCAGCGACGTGCTCAAACGCGTGCCTGGCGTGCAGGTGCAGGACTCCAATGGCACCGGCGGCAGTGATATTTCCCTCAACGTCGGCGTACGCGGTCTGACTTCGCGCCTGTCGCCACGCTCGACCGTGCTGATCGACGGCGTACCTGCCGCGTTTGCTCCGTACGGCCAGCCGCAACTGTCGATGGCGCCGATTTCCTCGGGCAATCTCGACAGCATCGACGTCGTGCGTGGCGCCGGTTCCGTGCGTTACGGGCCGCAGAACGTCGGCGGCGTGATCAACTTCGTGACCCGCGCGATCCCGGAGAAAACCACCGGCGAAATCGGCACAACGCTGGAGACCACTCAGTACGGTGGCTGGAAACACATCGACACCGCATTTCTTGGCGGCACCGCCGACAACGGCATGGGCGTCGCGCTGCTGTACTCCGGCGTCAACGGCCACGGCTATCGCGAGCGCAACAACGGCAACGACATCGACGACGTGCTGCTCAAAACGCACTGGGCGCCGACCGATCAGGACGATTTCAGTCTCAATTTCCACTACTACGACGCCAGCGCCGACATGCCCGGCGGCCTGACCCAGCGTCAGTACGACGACAAACCGTACGAATCGGTGCGTGATTACGACCAGTTCACAGGCCGGCGCAAGGACGTGTCGTTCAAGTGGATTCGCCAGATCGACGAGCGCACCCAGGCAGAAATTCTCACCTATTACACCGACAGCTTTCGCGGCAGCACCATCGCCGCGCGCGATCAGCGCACCCTCAGCTCATACCCGCGTTCCTACTACACCCTCGGCATCGAGCCGCGCGTGTCGCGGGTGTTCGATGTCGGTCCGACCACGCAGGAAGTCAGCGTCGGTTATCGCTATCTGAAAGAGGCGATGCACGAAGAATCGAGTCGTCTGGCGCTGGTCAACAATCAGCCGGTGGTCACGCCGACCTCCGACGGCCATGTGTTCCAGGATCGCACCGGTGGCACCGAGGCCAATTCGGTGTATGTCGACAACAAGATCGACGTCGGCAACTGGACTATCACCCCGGGCATTCGCTTCGAACACATCAGCACCGATTGGCATGATCGCGCTGTCCTCGACACCGCTGGCCGCCCGGTACCGGAGAAAAACCGCAGCATCGAAAGCAACGAACCGCTGCCGGCGCTGAGCGTGATGTATCACCTGTCCGATGCCTGGAAGCTGTTCGCCAACTACGAAACCTCGTTCGGCAGCCTGCAATATTTCCAGCTCGGCCAGGGCGGTTCGGGTGACAGCACCGCCAACGGTCTGGAGCCGGAAAAGGCCAAGACCTACGAGATCGGCACGCGCTACAACGATGATGTCTGGGGCGGCGAGGTGACGCTGTTCTACATCGACTTCGATGACGAACTGCAATACATCAGCAACGACGTCGGCTGGACCAATCTCGGCGCGACCAAGCACCAGGGCATCGAAGCCTCGGCGCACTACGACATGGCCGCCCTCGATCCACGCCTCGATGGTTTGACTGCCAACGCCGGGTTCACCTACACCCGCGCCACCTATGAAGGCGAGATCCCCGGCTTCAAGGGCCGCGATCTGCCGTTCTATTCGCGGCAGGTGGCCACGGTCGGATTGCGTTATGAGATCAACCGCTGGACGTACAACATCGATGGCTTCGCCCAATCGAAACAGCGTTCGCCGGGCACCGGTGTGAATGCGGATGGCAGCTTCAATGGCAACTACATCACTGAAGGCACGGCGGATGGGCAGTACGGCGACATCCCGGGTTACGTGACCTGGAACGTGCGCGGCGGCTATGACTTTGGTCCGCAGGTGTCGAACCTCAAGCTCGGTGCCGGGGTGAAGAACGTCTTCGACAAGCAGTACTTCACCCGCTCCAGCGACAACAACTCGGGGATGTATGTCGGCGCACCGCGCACGTTCTTCGTGCAGGCCAGCGTCGGTTTCTAAGGCGCTGTTGTGGCTGAACCGGTTTCACACGGCTCAGCCACAACAGGCCTGAAGCTATTGAGGAATCAGAAAGTCGATGGTCGGTCCGGGATTCCCAGCCAGGTCTGCGCCTTTGAGGCAGACGTTCTGCTGGCCATTGGCAACGGAAACATGGAACACGCCCGTGGAGGGCGGTACGCGCTGGAATCCCTGCCCGTCATTGCAGTTGACGCTCCCGGGCTGCCCGGACTTGTATTGAAATTGAAAGGGATCCAGATCCGGTGAGACCGAAAAAACCCTGACATCGTAGTCATCGTCACCCACCCATTCGATTTTATAGGCCGGCGCCAACGGCGCTGGTGCTTCCAGCAACCACCGCCAATAGATGCTGGGGGTTTTTCCATCCGATTGTTTTGGCACGTCCGTAGGCCGCTGTTGGCCAATCAGGCAGAGAAAATATAGCCCCGCACCTTCTTTGAGTTCATGGCTCAACTGATTCTCGGAACCAGGGCGAGCGGTTTGTACCTGGCTATACCCAGCAAGCGACTGGCATTCGTCCAGCGTGCGCGTATAGCGATAGCGGTAGTAGGGAGCGCTCAATGCGAAGGTTTGCAGCCAATGCCATGGCACGACTTGTCCGTGCTCGTCACGCTCGACTCTGATGTAATCGCTGTTTTGCGATGATGTTGGAAAAGACCATGCCGCTCCCAGCGGGCAGTCACCCGGACGCGGGTCGAAACGTCCCTTGGTGAAGCAAGCACCCAGACCTTCGGTTGTGGTGGCGTAGTTGGTGGCAGTTCGCTTGTTGACCTGCCCGGCAATGACTTCGCAGGGGGCGCCCTTGTCACATCGATTACGGTCACTTCCGCGCGTGGTAGTGCCCAACACACCCACGACTTCATTGGTATAACGCGCAAGCAATGGTGAGCCGGATAATCCACTGACAACATCGAGGCAACGGTTGCTCGATTGTCCTACCCATCGCCAAGGGCCTTCGATGACCGCTGCCGAATGTTCCTGTTTGCATGCCATTCGCTGAATGAAGCCGTTCACGGGCGCGCCGGTGATCAAAATGTTTTCTTCAGCGGGCAAGGGGGCATGCGCCAGTTTCAGAGGCTCGATACCGTCGCTGATCAACTGTTCCAGAGAGGTGGCAAGTTCAACGATAGAGATGTCTTGGCCACGTAGCGTGCTCCAGCCAATCAGGCCTACAGCATATGAGCGACTGTGCGGTTGCGTGTCGAAAAAATAATTGAACGTCACCCGACCCTTTGCAGGCTGATCGACGATGACCTCGTTATTGCCTATCTCCGGATGTGTGCAGTGTCCGGAGGTCAGTACATAAGCCGGATTCGACACAGTACCGGGTTCTCGTGTGTCAATGAGTGTACCGGAGCAGGTCATGCCGCCTTCAACTTCGACACGGCCAATGGCTTGCCAATGCGCATAACGTCCGTTGGCATTGGCCAGCCGCTCAGCGGGAGCAAAGTTGGCTGCGCCTTCGCCCCAGTCGTATCGATTGACGGAGGCGCATCCCTGGAGAAGAGCGATAAGTGCAACAGCCGATCCAATTCGAATGTTCATGACAGATTTCCATTTCCGCGAGGCTGGAAATCACCATGATTCAAAGGGTCGAAGCCTGTCTAGTGTCAAACCTGACAGGTGTCGCGGTAATCTTCATACTTTCAATGTCTTACCGCCGATGGCCACCGCGACCAACAGCACCGCCATCAGGCCAAAGGCAAAACTCAGGCTGCTGGCATGGGCGACAAAACCGATCACCGCCGGCCCGGCGAGAATCCCGGCATAACCCAGCGTGGTAATCGCCGGCACCGCGATGCTTTCCGGCATCACCGTCTGCTTGCCCACCGCCGTGTACAGCACCGGCACGATGTTCGAGCAACCGGCGCCGACCAGCGCATACCCGAGCAGTGCCGCTTGCCAGCTCGGCGCGAAGGTGGCGAGAAACAACCCCGCCGCCGCCAACAGGCCGCCGAACAGAATGATCCGCGTCGCACCGAGCTTACGCACGATGCGGTCACCGAGCAGACGGCCGACGGTCATGGTCAGGGCAAACGCTGCGTAACCCATTCCCGCGTAAGCCGTGTCGATCCCGCGTTCCTGAGCGAGGAACACAGCGCTCCAGTCCAGCGCCGCGCCCTCGGTGAGGAACACGATGAAGCACATGCCGCCGATAAACAGCACGATGCCATGGGGAATGGCGAACGCCGGGCCGGAGCTTTCGCTGCCATAGGGCAACATGTGCGGCACGCACTTGAGCAAGGCGCCGATCAGCAAGACCACTACCACCAGCATCGCCGCCAGCGGTGTCAGCCCGAGGCCGAGCAGGGCGCTGACGCCCGCCGCACCGACAATGCCGCCCAGGCTGAACAAGCCGTGGAACCCCGACATCATGTGCTTGCCGCTGGCGCGCTCGACGATCACTGCTTGCAGGTTGACCGTCGAATCCACCGTGCCGAGGCCGGCACCGAACATGAACAGCGTGGCGATCAGCGCCGGGATCGACGACACCGTCGCCAGCAACGGCAGCGCCGCGCAGATCAGCAAGGTGCCGCCGGTGGCTACGCGTCGGCAACCAAAACGCGTGGCGAGAATCCCCGCCAGCGGCATCGCCAGAATCGAGCCGACGCCCAGGCACAGCAGCAGTAATCCCAGCGTGCCCTCATCCAGCCCGGCTCGCGCCTTGGCGTACGGCACCAGCGGCGCCCACGCGGCGATGCCGAGGCCGGCAATGAAAAAGGCAACGCGCGTGGACATCTGTTCCAGGCGTCCGGGGACGAAGGTGTCTTGGGGGTTGAGGCTGGTCATATCGATCCTTGGCAAAAAAACAACTGCATCCCGAGTGACATTCTGACGGCGTTGAGGTTCGATCTCAGGCCTTTCGGGGCATAACGGTGAACATCCTACCCTGTGGGAGCGAGCCTGCTCGCGAAAGCGGTGGGTCAAATATGGAATTGTCGACTGACGCACCGCCTTCGCGAGCAGGCTCGCTCCCACACTGGATTGCGGTTTACAGTCGGATTTTCGCCAGCATGGAATACGGGAACAAGGCATGACGAAGTTCTACGACGCACGCGGCAATATCTACGCTGTGGTCTCGCCCCAAGCCTTGCGCGAAGCCGGAATCGCTTTGCCAGCGAGGGCCGCAGAGTGCGCCGTATCCAGGCAGCAATGGAGCGAGGCCGCCATCGCCTTGTGCTGTCACTGGCCCGAAGGCCAACGCCCGGCCAACAGCAAACCCCACCGCAGCGACGGCCTGCTGATCGGCCCGTTCCAGGCAGCTGCGCCGTTCGATGTACTGATCGTCAACACAGACGGCAGCCTCGCCGAGCGCAGCGGTAACGGCCTGACGATTTTTTCTCAGGCATTGACCGAGCAAGGCTTGCTGCCGGATCAGGGTGCAGTGTTGCGTGTCCATCATGACAAAGGTGAGCCGGTAACAACCTCGGTGACTCCGGCCGAAGTCGAAGGCGTTCGCGGTTTCTGGCTCGACTTCGGCCAGCCCGGATTCGGCCCGCAAGCCGTTGGGGCGCAGGCAGTCGAGAGCGTTCAAATCAATAATCGCGACGTCAGCCATGTCCAGCCGCTGGCGGAACTCGATCCTGACTGGAGCCACAGCCAATTCGTCCGTATCGGCAATCCGCACTGTGTAACGCTGCTCAGCGATGCAAGCGCGTTGCCTAGCAACGAACAGATGGGTGAATCACCGCTGAACGAGAGGCTGACGGCAATTGCCTATGCCATGCCCACCGGTGCCGGCAATCCCTGCCCGGCGGGCGTCAATCTGCAATGGGCCGTGCTGGCGTCGCCGCAGAAAATCGCTGCGCGGGTATTCGAGCGTGGCGAAGGTCCAACCGCGTCATCCGGCACCAGCGCCAGTGCGGTCGCGTGTGCGGCGTGGCGGGTGGGTTGGGTCGAGGCAGGGGAGGTGCGGGTGGTCATGCCGGGTGGCACCGCACCGGTTTTGCTTGAGGTTTCGGGAGGGGAGTTGCTGCGCGTGAGATTGTTTGGCACGGCGCGGTTGGCGGGTTGATTCGACCGACGCTATCGCTGGCAAGCCAGGCTCCCACAGGTTTTGCATGAGGGCCCAATCATGTGCTCAACACAAAACCTGTGGGAGCCTGGCTTGCCAGCGATGAGGCCATCAGCCCCAGCGCAATCTCAACTGAACTCCACCACCGGCATCTGCCGCTTCATCAAAACCTTGCCGCCGCGAATCGAATACAGCGGCAGGCCTTGGCTGCGGATCACTTCGTAGTCGCTGTCCGCCGATAGAATCAGCAAGTTCGCCGGGCGGCCCTGTTCCAGTCCGTAGCGCTCGCCCAGGTGCATGGCTTTGGCGCTGTTGTCGGTGACCAGATCCAGCGCGCTTTGCAGGTTGCGATAACCGAGCATGTGGCAGATATGCAGACCGGCTTCAAGCACGCGCAGGATGTTGCCGTTACCCAGCGGATACCACGGGTCGACGATCGAGTCCTGGCCGAAACACACGTTCATCCCGGCTTCGAGCAGTTCATTGACGCGGGTCACGCCCCGGCGTTTCGGGAAGTTGTCGAAGCGCCCTTGCAGATGAATGCTTTCGGTCGGGCAGGAAACAAAACTGATCCCGGAATGGCCGAGCAGGCGGAACAGTTTGGCGCAGTAGGCGTTGTCATAAGAGCCCATCGCCGTGGTGTGGCTGGCGGTGACGCGGGCGCCCATGTCGCGGCTGCGCGCTTCTTCGGCAAGCACTTCAAGGAAGCGTGAATGCGGATCGTCGGTCTCGTCGCAATGCACATCGACCAGGCAGCCGGTGCGCTCGGCCAGGTCCATCAGAAACTTCACCGAGCTGACGCCCTGATCGCGGGTGTACTCAAAATGCGGAATGCCGCCGACCACGTCGGCGCCCATGCGGATCGCCTCTTCCATCAGCTCGCGCCCGTTGCGGAACGACTCGATGCCTTCCTGCGGGAACGCGACGATTTGCAGATCGATCAGGTGACGGCTTTCCTCGCGCACTTCGAGCATGGCCTTGAGCGCGGTGAGTTGCGGGTCGGTGACGTCAACGTGGGTGCGCACGTGCTGAATACCGTGGGCGGCCAGGGCCTGAATGGTCTTCTTGGCGCGGGTCTTGGTGTCTTCTTCGGTAATGGTGAACTTGCGCTCGCCCCAGCATTCGATGCCCTCGAACAGCGTGCCGCTCATGTTCCAGCGCGGCTCGCCAGCGGTGAGGGTGGCGTCGAGGTGGATGTGCGGCTCGACGAAGGGCGGCACCACCAGATTGCCGCCGGCATCGAGGTCATCCGGGCCGAGGGTCGGCGCTTCGGTCTGACGGGCGATGCTGTGGATCAGGCCGTCTTCAAGGTGCAATTCGTGCAGGCCTTCCTGGTTGCGCAGGCGGGCGTTGATGATGTGCATCAGGCGAATCCTTTTTATAGGTCTTGTAGTGGTGCGCTGACGCGACGGGCGCCGAGCACACCGGTGACGATGACATACGTTAGCGCGGCAGCGGCAATCCCTACCAGCGGCGCGACCCAGGGCGAACTGAACGCAGCGACGGTGCCCACCCCGTAGGCCCCGAGCCCCGGCCAGTTGAACGCCGGCAACCGTGCGTCGGCCAGGCGCGGATAGTGCCCGCGCCAGCGGTAGAAGAAGTCAGCCATGATCACTCCGCCAATCGGCGGAATCACCGTGCCGAGCAGGATCAGATACGGCACCAGCATGTCGTACATGCCGAGCAGGGCGAGCAGGGTGCCGATCACCGCGCCGCCGAGGGTCACGGTCTTGCGCCGCCCGGTACGCAGCAGGTTGCAGCCGGCGACGGCGAAGTTGTAGATGGTGTTGTCCTGCGTACTCCAGATGTTCAGCAACAGCATGGCCATCGCGGCCATGGCGAAGCCCTGCAACAGCAGCACTTCAACCACATCCGGCTGTTGATAGACGATCGCGCCATACGCGCCGATCAGCACCATCAGACCGTTGCCGATGAAAAAACCGATCAGGCTGGCCAGCACCGCGACTTTTGCCGAGCGGGAAAATCGCGTCCAGTTGGTGGCTTGCGTTGCGCCGCTGACGAAGGTGCCGAACACCAGCGTGATCGCCGTCGACCAGTCCAGCGAACCGGTCGGCACCACGCTGAGCAAGCCTTCGAAACCGCCGACTTTCACGGTCGCTGCCCACATCGACAGCATCAGCAGCAACATCATCGCCGGCACCGCGATGTACGAGAGAATTTCCAGGCCGCGATAACCGATGTACGCCGTAGCGCAGAAACCCAGACCGAACAGCACCATCAGGACCAGCACGGTGGTTTCATCGAGATTGAAATACTTGCCGATCACCACCGCTGCCGTCGCCGTGCCCCAGGCGTACCAGCCAATCTGGGTGAAGCCGAGAATCAGATCGCTGAGCTTGCTGCCGACTTCGCCAAAACAGAAACGGCCCATCAGCACCGAATTGAGGCCGCTCTTGAAGGCGATGTAACCCAAGCCTGCCGCGTACAGACCGAGCAGCAGATTGCCGACAATGATCACCGCCATCATCTCGGCGAAACCGAACGCGACCCCGAGCTTGCCGCCGGCAAACATGGTCGCGGTGAAAAACGTGAAGCCCAGTAACACCATCGCCGTCGAGGCCAGGCCTTTGCGCGCGTGCATGGGGACTTCACTGAGCGGGTAATCGTTGCCGGAGGCGTTCTGCGTCATGGGGCAGTCCTTGCTGGAAGGGGAAGACGCAGAAGGGTTGCAGCGGTCGTGCCAAGCGCGGTCGGGCCGGGTATGTATAGACGACACGGCGAAGTCAGGCGCGAAAACGGTGCACCCAAACACACCGAAGCCCAATGTAGGAGCTGCCGAAGGCTCGCGCCGCGATCGGACGATCTGATCGTTCCCACGCTCTGCGTGGGAGCCCAGGACGCTCCGCGTCCCATTCCAAAGCCGAACGCGGAGCGTCCTTTGAGGCATTCCCACGCAGAGCGTGGGAACGATCGGTGTCAGGGGGAGTAATGTTGGGTCAGAAGAAGCGCATGAGGGCAGCGGCGATGGCTTTGGCAGGAGATCTTTGTTGCTATTCGCCGCGATAGATGCAGCCGCTGGTGCACGTCTCATGAATGCGGATCGCGCTGAGTTCCGGCAGCAATGGCTTCATCTCGTTCCAGATGAATTTGGCCAGCACTTCGCTGGTCGGGTTTTCCAGGCCGGGAATGTCGTTCAGGTAGTTGTGGTCAAGACGCTCATACAGCGGCTTGAAAATCGCTTTGATCTCGGAGAAATCGCGAATCCAGCCAGTGTGCGGGTCGAGGTCGCCGCTCAGGTGCAGCGCGACCTTGAACGAGTGGCCGTGCAGGCGTCCGCACTTGTGGCCGTCCGGGACGTGCGGCAGGCGGTGGGCGGATTCGAAAGTAAACTCTTTGAAGATTTCCACGGTATTTTCGGCTCTGTTCAGATGGCGTTCGCCGCAGCGATTCGGGCAGGCGGCGAGTTTATCAGCTTGTCTTTGGCCGTGCTGACTAAAGGGTCAGCAAGCGCTCGGCGAGGCGACCATTGGCCGTCAGTTCGAGAAATTCGTCGCCCAGTCGGCGGCTCTCGTCCATCGCCGTGTGCCAGTATTTCTGTCGGCTCGGCGCATCGCCCATGAAGCGTTTGAAGTCGTTGCGATCGGGCAGTTTGCCGTAGGGCAGGCGCGCCAGATATTCCTTCGACGGCGCGACCAGCAGCACATCCTGCAGACGCTGCACCGAAGCGCGGCGCCATGGCAGGGTCTTGTCGAACCAGCCGGGAATCACTCGATCGGTGAAGTGCGGATAGAGCACGATACCGTCGCCGCTGTAGGGCAGGTCGAGATGGTAGTCGAGCAAACCGCCGTCGCGGAACGTACCCGCGCCGGCGCCGGGCAAGTCGCGTACGCCTTCCATGACCATCGGGATCGATCCGGAAGCGAGCAGGGCCTGGCGCAGGTTGCCGGTGTTGAGGGCAACGAAGCGCGAGGGGAAATCGGTCAAGGCATCAAGCGGCGGCGCCAGGCGCGGATCGTGGATGATCAGCCGCTCAAAGTGTCGCGACAGCCGTGCACGGCCGCGCAGGTTGTCGGCGATCACTGAACCCAGCGCCAGACCGAGGCGCCCGCGATGGTCTTCAGCGAGGCGGCCCTGACTTTTCACCACCATGATGTTCAGGCGGTAACCGGCGTTTTCGAGGATGCTCGCATCGCGGCCGTCGAGCAGGTCATTGAGCATGCGCTGCGAGCTCTGGCTGATCTCGGCCATGCTCACGCCTTTGTTGAAATTCTGCTCGGCGTAGAGCTGGCCGAGGCGGCGAATGCCCTCGGCGGCGTCCGGCAGGCAGGCGCTGGCGAAGCGCCAGGAACCCACCGAGGCGCCGATCAGCGAACGCTCACGCGGCGCACTCGGCAGCCACTCGCCGAACAACGCCAGATCGAGCCCCTGAATTCCCAACGCCTTCGGCCCACCGGCCGCACCGGGCAGGGTGCCGACGTCTGCGGCGTGCAATCCCTGCGCACGAATCCGCGCCATGGCCCGTGGGCCGGCCTTGAGGGTGAGGGCGGGAAACTTGATGTGGATGGCGGTCATACCGGTCTCGATCGTTAGCAAGCTGGCGATTATAAGCACACCGCCGAATCCTGTGGGAGGGCCCGCGACGACGGCGTACAGATCGTTCCCACGCTCTGCGTGGGAATGCAGCCGGGGACGCTCTGCGTCCCATTGGAACGCGGAGCGTCCCTTGAGGCATTCCCACGCGGAGCGTGGGAACGATCGGACTGAGGGGCACAATGATGGCCATTCAGTTTCAGTTAAGTTGATCCCGCTATGGTGCCCACCGTAAGCAACATATAAGAATTCGGAGACACCCATGAAAACCCTGACTGCCCTGACCACTGCCTCGATCCTCGGCCTTGGCGCCAACACTGCGCTGGCGCGCGATCTCGGACCCGACGAAGCGCTTCGTTTGCGCGACGCTGGTACTATCGTCTCCTTCGAGAAGCTCAACGCCATCGCCCTGGAAAAACACCCCGGTTCGGAAATCACCGAAACAGAGCTGGAGGAAGAGTACGGCAAGTTCATTTACCAGATCGAACTGCGCGACCCGAAAGGGCTGAAGTGGGATCTGGAGTTGAACGCGGTCGATGGTGAAGTGCTCAGGGATCATCAGGATACGTAATGAAGCTGAATAGTCGCGCCACCCGCCTGACGGCGCTGGTGCTGGTGTTGTTGTGCAGTACAGCCATGGCTCGCGACCTCGATCAGGACGAGGCGCTGGCCCTGCGTCGCGATGGCGTGATCCTGCCGCTGGAGCAAGTGCTGCAGCAGGCCATGGATCGCTACCCCGGCGCCAAGCTGCTGGAAGTCGAGCTGGAAGAAAAACACGACGTGTACATTTACGAAGTCGAATTGCTGACGGTCGAGGGCGTGGCGCGCGAGCTGCACCTGAAGGCCGATACCGGCGAGTTAGTCAAAGACAAGGAAGATTGATCGATGCGTTTGCTTCTGGTGGAAGACCACGTACCGCTGGCTGACGAATTGCTCGCCGGCCTGCAACGCCAAGGCTACGCGGTGGATTGGCTGGCCGATGGCCGCGATGCGGTGTATCAGGGCAGCAGCGAGCCCTATGACCTGATCATCCTCGACCTCGGCCTGCCCGGCGTGCCGGGGCTGGACGTGTTGGCGCAGTGGCGCGCCGCCGGCCTGGCGATTCCGGTGCTGATCCTCACCGCGCGTGATTCCTGGGCCGAGCGCATCGAAGGGCTGAAGGCCGGCGCTGACGATTACCTGACCAAACCGTTCCATCCGGAAGAACTGTACCTGCGCATTCAGTCACTGTTGCGCCGCTCCAAGGGCCAGGCCAACCAGCCGACTTTGCAAGCCGCCGGCCTGCATCTGGACGAAGGTCGCCAGTGCGTGGTTCGCGACGGCGCCGACATTCAGCTGACCGCCGCTGAATTCCGTCTGCTGCGCTATTTCATGCTGCACCCCGAACAGATCCTCTCGAAAAGCCACCTCGCCGAACACCTCTACGACGGTGAGACCGAGCGCGACTCCAACGTCCTCGAAGTGCACGTCAATCACCTGCGGCGCAAGCTCGGCAAAAGCGTGATCGAAACCCGTCGCGGTCAGGGTTACCTGTTCGGCGGGCAAGCTTCATGAGATCAATCCAGCGCCGTTTGAGCCTGGGTTTGATCAGTGTGATGGTGATCGTCGGTCTGGTACTGGCGCAAACCAGCCTGTGGTTGTTCGAAGTCGGTTTGCAGCGCTACCTCGAAGCCGGCCTGCGCAACGACAGCGAAAGCCTGCTGGTGGCGCTGGTGCGCGGCCCGCAAGGTTTGCAATTGGATGAGCGGCATCTCTCGCCGGCCTATCAGCGGCCGTTTTCCGGACATTACTTTCGCATCGATTTCTCCGACAGCCACTGGCGTTCGCGCTCGCTGTGGGATCAGGAACTGCCGCTGCTGCAACACCCGGGGCTGCACAGCAACCTGCAACTGGGCCCGGGCGGGCAACGCTTGCTGATACTGCGCTCGGACTATCGGCGCCTGGGTCAGTCGATCTCGATCAGCGTCGCCCAGGATTACACGCCGGTCAGCGACAGCTTCCAGCGCATGCGCCAGATCGGCCTCGGCCTGGGGCTGGCGGCGTTGCTGTTGATTCTGTTCCTGCAACGCCTGACCGTGCGCCGCGCGCTGAAACCGCTGGAACGCGCGCGCGAGCAGATCGCTCAGTTGCAACAGGGCCAGCGCTCGCAACTCGACGATCAGGTGCCGGTGGAACTGGAGCCGCTGGTGGCGCAGATCAACCATTTGCTCGCCCACACCGAAGACAGCCTCAAGCGCTCGCGCAATGCCTTGGGCAACCTCGGCCACGCGCTGAAAACCCCGTTGGCGGTGCTGCTCAGCCTGGCCTCCAGCGACAAGCTCGATGACCATCCCGAGCTGCGCAGGATTCTCAAGGAACAACTGGAACAGGTGCAGCAGCGCCTCAATCGCGAACTCAATCGCGCGCGGTTATCCGGGGATGCGCTGCCCGGCGCGTTGTTCGATTGCGATGCCGAGCTGCCGGGGTTGCTGGCGACGCTGAACATGATTCACGGCGAGCATTTGGCCTTGAGTTACGTTGCACCGCCGGGCTTGCAACTGCCGTGGGACCGCGAGGATTTGCTCGAACTGCTCGGCAACCTGCTCGACAACGCCTGCAAATGGGCCGATGCCGAGGTGCGCTTGAGTGTGATCGAAAGGTCTGACGGCTTTGCCTTGAGCGTGGAAGATGACGGCCCGGGGATTCCCGAAGAGCAGCGCACTCAGGTGTTCAGCCGTGGCACGCGGCTGGATGAGCAGACCCACGGGCATGGGCTCGGCCTTGGGATCGTGCGGGATATTGTCGATACCTGGGGTGGCTTGCTGGTGCTGGGCGAAAGCGAGTGGGGCGGGTTGAAAGTGGTGATTGAACTGCCTCGGCGGTGAGCCCTTGAAAAGCCCCTCACCCTAACCCTCTCCCAGAGGGAGAGGGGACTGATTGTGTTGTTCTTGAGAGATGCACCCACTTGAAATCCGAGTCGAACTCAGGACTTGAATGGCATGAAGATCGGCTCCCTTTCCCCGTCGCCCCCCTTGGGGGGAGAGGGCTGGGGTGAGGGGGGATTGCAACTGACACCCCGCACTTGTCAAACGCGAAACTGATCCATCAACCGCTGCTGCTGATTCGCCAGGCTGTTAAGCGACTGGCTGACGCGCGCCGATTCATTCGCCTGCCCGGACAGCGATTCGGTCACATCGCGAATCGTCGCCACGTTGTTATTGATCTCCTCAGCCACCGCGCTCTGCTCTTCGGCAGCACTGGCGATTTGCAGGTTCATGTCGCTGATCACCGTCACCGCATCGCCGATCTGCCGCAGCGCGGTCACGGCCTGGCCCACCTGCTCGACACTGCCCTGGGCCTGACGATGGCTGTTGCCCATCGAGCCGACCACTTCCTGCGTGCCGTTCTGCAATTGCTCGATGACCTGGCGGGTTTCCTCCACCGACTCCTGAGTGCGGCGCGCAAGGTTGCGCACTTCGTCGGCGACCACGGCAAAGCCGCGTCCGGCCTCACCGGCGCGGGCGGCTTCGATGGCGGCGTTGAGTGCCAGGAGGTTGGTCTGCTCGGCGATGGCGCGGATGGTTTCCAGCACCGTGCCGATCTTCTCGCTGTTCGCGGCCAGCCCTTCGACCTGAACCATCGCTGCGCTCATGTCGGCGGCGAGGGTGTCGATGCTTGCGGTGGTGCGGTCGATCACGGTCAGGCCCTGACGGGTGGCGCGGTCGGCGTCCTTGGCGGCTTCTGCAGCCTGGGCGGCACTGCGTGCAACGTCCTGGGCGGTGGCGCTCATTTCGTGGGAAGCGGTGGCGACCTGATCGACCTGACGATATTGCTGCTCCATGCCGGCGCTGGTCTGGGTGGCGATGGCCGAGGACTGGTCGGCGGTTTTGCGCGCATCCTGCACCGAGCGCTTCACCTCGGCGATGATCGGCTGCAACTTGTCGAGGAACTTGTTGAACCAACCGGCCAACTGGCCAAGCTCGTCCTGCTTGTCGTAGGCCAGACGCCGGGTCAGGTCGCCTTCGCCGCTGGCGATGTCTTCAAGCATGTGCGCCACACCAAGGATCGGCCTGGTCACGCTGCGCGCCATCAGCCACACCAGCAGCAGACCGATCAGCGCGGCGAGCAGGCCGAGGCTCAGTTCGATCAGCGTGCCCGAGGTATTGCTCGCATCCAGTTGCTGTTTGAGCGCTTCGGCGCGGCTGACCAGGACTTTCTCCGGCACATCGAGCAACACGCCCCACGCCGGTCCGTCGGGAATCGGCTGGAACGGCGACAGCACTTTCAACTGGCCGTTGCTATGCAGGCTGCTCACGCCAGTGCTCGCGGCGAGCAGGCGCAGCAACTCGCTGCCGCTGGCCTGATCCACCGCATCCAGGCGCTGGCTGAGTTTGCCGGCATCCGGGCTGTAACCGGCGAGCAGGCCGGCGGGGCTGACAATACTGACGGCGGTCTGACCGTCGTAAAGCTTGCGGCTGGCGTTCTGGCTGATCGCTTGCAGGCTATTGAGGTTGATGTCGACCGACAGCGAGGCGATGACTTTGCCATTGACCTGCAGCGGGAAGACGATGCTGGTCATCAGCACTTTCTGGCCGTCAATGACATAGAAGTACGGCTCGATCACACAGGGTTTGAGCGTGGTGCGCGGGCAGGTGAACCAGGCGTTGGCGGCCTGACCGCTGGGGCCGGTGCTGGTGTCGCTCATGTCGCTTTCCGGCAGCGCCATCGAGGTGACTTTGCCCGGGGTCGGCTGCGACCAGTACAGGGCGAAACGGCCCTTGTCGTTGCTGCCCAGTTCAGCCTGATCGGCGAACAGTTCGTCCTTGCCGTCCAGCGCGTTGGCCTCGAACACCAGCGACAGGCCGAGAAGGTCCGGGTTGGCTTGCAGCGCGGATTTGACCTGACGGGTCATGTCCTCGCGCAGGTCGAAGGCATCGAGAAAACGCTTCTCGGCCTGCTCACGCAAAAACAGCACCTGCCGCGAGAAACCGTGGCCGTACTGATAGGCGTCCATGAACTGCTGACGAATGCCGGCGGCCTGCACTTCACCTTGCGACTCGATCCGCGCCTGCGCCGATTCGGTGAGCATCTCCATGCTCGAGGCCTTGACCAGCGCCGAGCTGTGTTCCATGCGATACAGCGAAAGACCGACCAACAGGGTCACGATACCGGCCAGGCAGAGGCCGGCGAGCAGGGTGATTTTCCATTGGATGGAAAGTTGTCTGAGCGACATGGAAAACATCCTTATCCGATAAATATCTGAGACTTTGCACTGTAGCGGCCGCGTTTCGGCTTTCTTTATGCCGTGAGCGCAATATGACCGATTGCCGCATGCGGGGCCTGTGGTCCTGTGGTCCTGTGGTTCTGTAGTCCTGTAGTCCTGTAGTCCTGTAGTGATGTGGTCCTGTGGTCCTGTGGCGAGGGGATTTATCCCCGTTCGGCTGCGAAGCAGTCGTGACACCTGCGTACAGGGTTGTTTTGAAGTTTGCCGGGGGCGGCTTCGCCACCCAACGGGGATAGATCCCCTCGCCACAGGGCTTTGACACCGCCGCCACTCTGCGGCACAGTGCGCGCCCTCTAACAAGACCCTCTGTACACCTCCGCCGGCCAACCCCGGGCGGACTCATCCTGTCTGGCGGTGTGTTTGCACCCGCAGTGTTTTTTGAGGTAGTGAAATGAATGCAGTCATAGCAGCCGTCGGCGTCATGCTGATCCTCAGCCTGTCGCGCGTGCATGTGGTGATCGCGCTGATCGTCGGGGCGCTGGTCGGTGGCCTGACCGGCGGTCTGGGCATCGACGCAACACTCAAGGCGTTCAACAGCGGCTTGGGCGGCGGCGCGACCGTGGCGTTGTCCTACGCCTTGCTCGGCGCTTTCGCCGTGGCGATTGCCAAATCCGGCCTGGCCCATGCGCTGGCCGACAAGGCCCTGGCCATGGTGGATCGGCAGCATGCAACCGGCGGCGGTAACGTCAAATGGCTGCTGATCGGCCTGCTGTGGGTGGTAGCGATTGCTTCGCAGAACATCCTGCCGATCCACATCGCCTTCATTCCGCTGCTGGTGCCGCCACTTCTATATGTACTGACCAAGCTGCAACTCGATCGCCGTCTGATCGCCTGTGTCATGACCTTCGGCCTGATCACTCCGTACATGTTTCTGCCGGTGGGCTTCGGCAACATCTTCCTCAACGAAATCCTGCTGGCCAACGTCGCCCGCAGCGGCGTCGACATCAGCGGCATCAATGTCACCCACGCCATGGGTATTCCGGCACTGGGCATGGTTTTCGGCCTGGCGATGGCGTTCATCAGCTACCGCAAGAAGCGCGTGTATGACCTGGCGAAGATCGAACAGGTCGAGCAGACGGCGGTGCACTACAACCCGCTGAGCCTGATGATCGCCGGTGTGGCCATTGCTTCGGCATTCGTGGTGCAGTTGCTGCTGGACTCGATGATTATCGGCGCTCTGGTCGGGTTTCTGATTTTCTCGGTGTCGGGCATCGTCAAATGGCGCGAGACCGATGACCTGTTCACCGAAGGCATGAAAATGATGGCGATGATCGGCTTCATCATGATCGCCGCCTCAGGTTTTGCCGAGGTGATGAAGGCCACCGGGCAGGTGCAGACGCTGGTCGAATCGTCGGCGGCCTGGATCAATCACAGCAAAGGCGTCGGGGCTTTGTTGATGCTGCTGGTGGGCTTGCTGGTGACCATGGGCATCGGTTCGTCGTTCTCCACCGTGCCGATTCTCGCAGCGATTTTCGTGCCGTTGTGCGTGCAACTGGGCTTCAGCCCGATCGCCATCGTCTGCATCGTTGGCACTGCCGGCGCGCTCGGCGATGCCGGGTCGCCGGCCTCGGACTCGACCCTCGGCCCGACCTCGGGTCTGAACATCGACGGCCAGCATCACCACATCTGGGACACCGTCGTACCGACCTTCCTGCACTACAACCTGCCGCTGCTGGTGTTTGGCTGGGTGGCGGCAATGGTTCTGTAAGAATCCACAATTGCCCCTTGTGGGAGCGAGCCTGCTCGCGAAGGCGTCGTGTCAGTCGACACACAGGTTGCTGAGCCAACGCTTTCGCGAGCAGGCTCGCTCCCACAGGGGGGGCGGCGATGTTTCAAGACTCAACTTTTGCTCCGGCGTGCCGTTAAAGCCTTTAACCACGCCAACAAAATCAAAAGAGTGAGTCCCCCGATGCGCCTGAGTCTCAAGGCTAAAGTCCTGTCCCTTGCCGTTCTGCCGGTGCTGCTCTTTGCGCTGGTCATCAGCGTGACCACGCTGTTCATCCTCCAGGAACAGGCGCGCAAGGAGGTCGAACAGACCCGCGAGCGGCTGCTCAGCGACGCCAAGGCCACCCTGCAAAGTTACGTCGCCGTGGCCATGACCACGATCAAACCGCTGTACGACGCCGCCGCACCGGGCGATGACGCGGCGCGGGTGCAGGCGATCAAATTGCTCTCGGGCATCCGCTACGGCAAGGATGGCTACTTCTTCGGCTACGACTCCGAGACCGTGCGTCTGTTCAAGGCCAACGACCCCGACGGCGTGGGCAAAAGCTTCAAGGACAACCGCGATCCGAACGGCGTCTACGTCAACCTCGGCCTGGTCAAAGTGGCCAAGGACGGCACTCACTATCTGCAATACAGCTCGCCGCTGCCGGGTAACGCCAAGGTGCTGGTGCCGAAACTCGGCTACACCGAATACCTGCCGAAGTGGGACATGGCGGTCGGTACCTCGGTCAACCTCGACGGCATCGAAGCGCAAGTGGCGCAGGTCGAGGCGCAAGTGCAGGAGCGCGTGCAAGGCGTGGTGCTGAGCATTGTCGGCGTTGCGGTGCTGGTGCTGTTGGTGATCGCGGCGGCGGGGATGCTGCTGGCCAACACCATTCTGCGCCCGCTGACCCTGATGAAAGCCAACCTCGACGACATCGCGGCGGGCGAGGGCGACCTGACCCGGCGCCTGAACATCACCAGCCAGGACGAACTCGGCGAACTGGCCGGCTCGTTCAACCGCTTCGTCGACAAGATCCACGGCCTGGTGCGGCAGATTACCGAGATGACCACGCAACTGACCGGTCTGGTCACCCAGGTCTCGGAACAGGCGCAGCGTTCCGATCAGGCCATGGAGCGTCAGCGCCACGAAACCGATCAGGTCGCCACGGCGATCAACGAAATGTCCGCCGCCGCCCAGGAAGTCGCCAAGAGCGCACAGAACGCCGCCGTCGCCGCTCAGCAGACCGACGAAGAAGGCCAGAGCGCCAAGCGCGTAGTGGCGGGCAGCATCAAGCAGATTCATGCATTGGTCGACGACATCCGCAACAGCGGCGTATCGCTGGACAGCCTGCAGCAGGACGTCAGTTCGATTGTCGGCGTGCTTGGGGTGATCCGTTCGATTGCCGAGCAGACCAACTTGCTGGCGCTCAACGCCGCGATCGAAGCGGCGCGCGCCGGTGAGGCCGGGCGCGGGTTTGCGGTGGTTGCGGACGAAGTACGCGCACTGGCCAGCCGCACGCAGATCAGCACCCAGGAAATCCAGGGCATGATCGACCGCTTGCAGGCCGGCACGCAGCAGGCGGTCGAAGCGATGCGCCGTTCCAGCGAGGCCGGCGACGGCACTTCGCAGCAAGCCAATCAGGCCGGTGCATCGCTGGACGCGATGGCGCAGTTGATCGCCACGATCAACTCGATGAACGCGCAGATCGCCAGCGCAGCGGAAGAGCAGACGGCCGTGGCCGAAGAGATCAACCGCAGCGTGCATCAGATTGCGGTGGCGGTGGACAGCGTCGCCGATGAAACGCAACTGGGCGCGCAAACTTCGCGCAGTCTGGCGGAGCTGGGCCAGCGGTTGGGCAAGCTGGTCGGGCAGTTCCGTATCTGATGGCCTGAAAAGCCCCTCACCCTAGCCCTCTCCCAGAGGGAGAGGGAACCGATTGGGGAATATTGCGGGATTACGCCGACCTGAAAGTCCTGCTTTGAATCCATAATCGACGCGGTTTTTCAGGTCGATGCAGTAGGTGGGATACCTCGGTCGGTTCCCTCTCCCTCAGGGAGAGGGCTAGGGTGAGGGGCTCTAGATCTTCAGGCTCTGTCCCAATAAGGAATCTCGCCAAAACACTCGACAAAAAAATCAATCACCGTCCTCACCTTCACCGATAGCCGTCGGCTCCCCGGCCACAGCACGGCGATCTGCTGCGGTTCCAGGCTGTTCGACACCTGATATTCCCCCAGCACCGGGACCAGTGTGCCCTCGCGTACCGCTTCGCCAATCAGCCACGACGGAAACATCACCAGCCCTAAGCCTTGCTGGGCGGCCTGGGTCAGGGTGTCAGCGTGGTTGCCGGTGATCGGGCCTCTGACCGTGTACGGCGTCCAGTCCTCGCCATCACGGCGGAAAAACCAGCGCTGCTGACCGGCCGCGCCTTTGTAGGCCAGGCACTGATGTTGCGCGAGTTGGTCGGGATGCTGCGGCGTGCCGTGGCGTTTGAGATAGGTCGGGCTGGCGGCGACCTGAAAACGGTGCGGCGCCAGAATGCGTGCCTGCATGCTTGAATCGTGCAGCGCGCCGATGCGAAACAGCAGGTCGGCGCCTTCCTGTAGCGGGTCGACGTAATGGTCGGTTTGCTGGATATCCAGTTGCAGCTTCGGATAGCGCGCGCAGAGCTCGCCCAGCCAGGGTGTCAGATGGCGCTGGCCGAACACCACTGGCGCGTTGATGCGCACCAGTCCGGTGGGTTCGCTTTGCTGTTCCTGCAACGCCTGTTCGGCTTCTTCCAATTGCACCAGCAGTAACCGCGCATGGTGCCCGAGCGTGCGCCCGGCTTCAGTCGGGGTGACGGCGCGGGTGTGGCGGTAGAGCAATTGCTGGTTGAGCGCCTGTTCCATCAATTGGATCTGCCGCGAAATGGAGGAGGGCGCGACCCCTTCGCGGCGGGCGACTTCGGAAAAACTGCCGTGGTCGAGGACCGCCAAAAACAGCCTTAACGCTTTGAATCCGAGTTCGTTGAGCCCGTGCATGCCTTGTCTCGCTGTGCGTGTTGCGCAAAAGTGTTGTCCGGATGCTCCCATTTATCGCACAGCGGCGCCAGCCGATAATCCGCGCCATTGTTTTTGAGCGTGGAAGGTTATGTATGCAGACGTTGGATGAAGGGGTGGTTGCTGCACCGGTGAAAAGATCGGTGTTGCGTCTGCTGTTGCTGCCGCTGGTGATTCTCGCTGGCATGGGCTTATCGGTAGAAGCCGGATTGCTGGGGCCGCTGGGTGAGCAGGTCGGGCATTTGTGGGCGACTTTGAGCATCTTCGGCGTGGGTTCGGCGATCCTGTTTTTGCTCCTGCTGTTTGCCGGTCCGCAAAAAGGTCCGGCGCTGACCGAACTGCCGCGCTGGCAGTTGATCGGCGGGTTTCTCGGGCCGATCTACGTGGTGGTGCTGACGCTGGCGACGCCGCATATCGGCATCGCCATGACGATGATTGCGATTTTGTCCGGTCAGGTCGGCAAGAGTGTGCTGATCGACCATTTCGGCTGGTTCGGCGCGACGCGCAAGAAGGTCAACGGCGAGCGCTGGCTGGCGTTGGGCTTGATTGTGGTGGCTTTGGTTCTGATTGCGCGGGGGTGAGTGATGGGTCTGGTGATTTTGTTGGCGGTGGTGGTATTGGCCGGTGCGGTGTTGAGTGTGCAGGCTGCGATCAATGGTCGTCTGGGTGAGACGGTCGGTGTGCTGCGCTCCAGTCTGCTGACCTTTGCGATGGGCGCGGTGGTGACCGGGTTGTTGATTCTGTTTTTCGAGCCGGCGCAGGCGGTGAGTCTGCTTGAGGTGCCGAAGTGGCAGTTGACCGGGGCGCTGTTCGGCGTGGTGTACATGATGGTGATGGTGGGTGCGGTGCCGGTGGTCGGGACGGCTGTGGCGACGGTGGCGGTGATTGTCGGGCAGTTGGGGATGGGGATGTTGATCGACAATTTTGGCTGGTTGGGGAATCCGGCGATCGGCTTGTCTCCGAGTCGGATGTTGGCGATGGTGTGTTTGGCGGTGGCTTTGGTTTTTATGTATCGGAGTTCGCGGCAGGCGCAGTGATTTTATTTGTTTGACTGTGTACATATCCGTTGCTGCGGGTGTTGCTTCTGGCGGTTCCGCTGTGTACGACTGCGTCGTTCGGTCGCTGCGCTCGCACGTCCGGATCAATCCCTCCACTCAGCCTGCCGACGGGCTCTGAGATCAAGATCAAAAGCGGTACTCGAGCTTGCGCTTATTGTTTTGAATGGTTAGGAGCGGGTGGTGTCTGGCTTTGGTTTTGTGCTGGGATTCGCCCCTCACCCCAGCCCTCTCCCGGGGGAGAGGGGGCCGATTTTCGGGCTTTTCAAAATTTGCGTTCGACTCGGTATTCCACGTCGGCGGGTTTCTCGCAATCATCTCGGTCAGTTCCCTCTCCCTCCGGGAGAGGGCTAGGGTGAGGGGCTTTTGATGTCTGCGCAGGTCTGTGCTGCGCGCAGTTGTTCTGTGGCAGCGAGCCTGCTCGCGAAAGCCATCTCAGGGTCGACCAATCTCTCAACAGTTGGCCAGCCTGTAACACCACCTTCTACACTGTCCCTTATGGCTTGCTCGCAAGCCTCAGACAACCACTACGCAAGGAGTCTGTCCCATGTCCGACAAAAAATGCGACTGCCCGGGCTGCAACTGCACGATCAAAGAAGGCGAACATTCCTACGCTGTGCACGGCAAACACTATTGCTGCGAGGCTTGCGCTCATCACCACAAACACGGTGAAGAGTGTGCGATGAAGGGTTGCGGTTGCGCTCATCCGAAATAAGCACGGCAAAAAAAAGTGGAGCCTAATCAGGCTCCACTTCCATTTTCAGACTGTCGTCTTCCTGTCGCTCAAAGTGCCTCACCGTGCCTTGCAAGGTTCGCCCTTCGACTTTGACCACCACAATCTTCGCTTGGTCGAGGTCTTCGGGTACCGGTGCCTGGACGCACAAGGTGAAGCGATAAGGGTCATCCGCGACCGTTTCCAGTGCGACTTGGCAATTCACCGTTTTGGTGATCTGGCCGAAGAAGGTGGTCAGGCCGTAGTCCAGTCGGGCCGGGTGATAAGTGTCGGTCATCGGTCGATTCCCCCTGTCGATTGCCAAGCCTGCGGTGAGGGCGGTGGGGTCAGTTGGTCTGGCGCCAGGTGACGTTTTCCAGGCCGAATTTTTCTGCCATCGGTTTGCTGGTCTTTTGCACTTTCTCGCGACCGAAGCGCGGGATGCGACCCACGCCCGCGTCGCAGCTTGCCCAATGCCAGGCTTCGGCATTGTCCATTTTGTCCGAGCGGATAATGAACGACTTGGGGGTGCCATGCAGTGTGTAGTCGATGACGTAAAGTTTTGCGTTGTTCATAAAGCCCGAATTCCTCCCTGTGGTATTAAACGGATCGCGCTGTGCCGGGAAAATTCATTCGGATTGTCCGACGGTAGCTATCGTTGGCGAGGGCGGGGCAGGCTGGTTACCATGGCGGCTTCGCCAACCCCCCTGTGAACGCTCGCCATGGCCCTCGCCGCGCCCCCTGATCTGACCGACACCGATGTGCCCGTGCAACCGCTGGCGCGAACCTATCCGCGTGGTTTGTTCATCGAGCCGCACGAGCATGTCTGGGGGCAGTTGCTGTATGCGATGAGCGGGGTGATGTGGGTCGAAACCCCGCACGAAGCGCTGGTGGTGCCGCCGCAGCGGGCGGTGTGGTTGCCGCCGGGAGTGCCGCACGGGATTCGTGTGGTGTCGGATTTGCAGATGCGCAATATCTACCTGCGCCCGGCGCTGGCGGCGACCCTGGATGCGACGGTTCAGGTGATCGAAGTCGGCGGGTTGCTGCGCGAGTTGATCGTCGGGCTGGTGGCGCAGGGCGATGCCGGCGAGGCCGAGTATTACGAGGCACTGGTCGGGCTGGCGTTGCTGGAACTGCGCCGGGCCAGGCGTTCGCAACTGAAGATTCCGCTGCCGGATGAGTCCGACCGGCGTCTGATGAATCTGTGTCAGGCCGTGATGGCCGCGCCGTCGCTGGAGATCCCGTTCGAGCAGCATGCGCAGAACGCCGGGGCCAGCGTGCGTACCCTGGCGCGGTTGTTCAAGGACAGCCTCGGCATGGGCTTCGCCGAATGGCGGCGCCAGGTGCAGTTGGCGACGGCGGTGGCAGCGTTGATTCAGGGCGTGGCGGTGAGCGTCATTGCTCGCGAACTGGGTTATTCACCGAGCAGCTTCAGCGACATGTTTCGCCGAGAGCTGGGGGTGGCGCCTTCGCAATTCTCGGCAACTTGAACAGATCTATGTGGGAGCGAGCCTGCTCGCGAAAGCTTTGCACCAGGCAATGAAGTGCTGACTGGAAGACCGCATTCGCGAGCAGGCTCGCTCCCACACGGTTCTATGGCGGCTGCAGAAGGTTTGTCCGAAATTCAGAAGTCCTTGGCCGATACCGCTCCGCCCGTTTCCCTAGACTCTGCCCATCACTTATCGCGGCGGAGTTCCCCCATGAACTACCTCATTTCTCTGGCCATCGGCCTGGGCGTCGGCCTGCTCTATGGCGCGCTCGATTTCCGTTCTCCCGCACCACCGGCGATCGCGCTAATCGGTCTGCTCGGCATGTTGGCCGGTGAGCAGTTGTGGCCGCTGGGCCGGCAACTGGTCGCTGGCTGGTTGTCCTGAATTTCCCTTTTTCCTTTCGGTGGATGTGCCCATGAAAGCGTTGCAATTCGATCAGACCGGCGACCTGTCTTCCCTGCGTTTCGTCGACGTTCCGACCCCGGTGCCCGGCGCCGATGAAGTGCTGGTGCAGATCAAGGCTGCCGGCCTCAATCCCAGCGATGTGAAAAACGTCCTCGGGCGTTTTCCTTACACCACGCTGCCACGGGTTCCGGGGCGGGATTTTGCCGGGGTGGTGGTCGAGGGGCCGCAAGCACTGATCGGTCAGGAAGTCTGGGGTACCGGGCGCGAGCTGGGCTTCTTCGCCGACGGCGCCCATGCGCAATTCGTCAAATTGCCGGCCAGCGGCGTGGCGCAAAAACCGGCGCATTTGAGTTTTGCTCAGGCGGCCAGCCTTGGCGTGCCGTACACCACGGCGTGGGATGCGCTGGAACGCAGCCTGGTCAGCGCCGATACGCGTTTGCTGGTGATCGGCGGCGGGGCAGTGGCAACTGCGGCTTTGGCCCTGGCAAAAGTGCGCGGCGCGCAATTGCTGGCGGCGGCGCGCCGGCCCGAGCAGGTAGCCGATTTGCAGAAGCAGGGCTATCAGACGATTCAACTGGATAAGCCAGAAGACCTCGGTGCCCAGGTCAACGCGGTGTATCGCGGCGGCGCCGATGTGATCTTCGACACCACCGGTTTCTGGCTGCCGGCCTCGGTCGCCGCACTGGCGACCTTCGGCCGCATCGCCATCATCGCCGCGCCGGTCGACGGCCACGTGCAATTGCCGGCGCTGGCGCTGTATCGCAAGGGCGGCTCGGTGGTCGGGATCAACTCGTTGTTGTACGGCGTTGAGGCGTGCGCGGCGATGCTCGAGCAGTTCGGGCGGTTCTTCGATGAGGATCGCTTGCCACTGCCGCAGGGCCTGGTGCAAGTGCCGCTGGCTGAAGGGCTGGCGCGCTATGCAGAGGTCAATCAGGGCGGTGGTGACAAGATCATTTTGCTGCCCTGACTCGCGCAAACACTTGTGGGAGCGAGCCTGCTCGCGATGACGGTGGATCAGTTAAACAGTCGGCGACTGACACACCGTTTTTCGGGCGCCCGCTCCCTCCCCCACGCGAAC
>NZ_JAPCIK010000037.1:0-100757 GCF_025910115.1 Pseudomonas sp. RG1 | reverse complement strand
CCCCCCGCCCCCCGCCCCCCCCCCCCCGGCCCCCCCCCCCCCCCCCCCCCCCCCCCCCCAGCCCACGCCCGCGCCCGGGGCCCCCCCCCCCGCCCCCCCAAGACGCAAGGTCAGGCGCTGCAAAACTCAGGTCGGGCAAGTGTCCTTGCCGTTATCCAGCCCCTGTTTGTAGACATGGCTCTGCAAACTGGCCTTGCCGTTGTGCCACTTCAGGGTCAGTACATACAGCGAGTCGAAGTCATCGCCGGCCCAGTCATCGGTGATCTTCTGCCGCTCGCCCACTGCGTTGCCAGCGACCTTGTTGATCAGATCCGGCAGATAACCGTGGGACCAGGCGGTGTAGATCGTCGAGTTGTGGTATTTCTCGTCCAGCAGCTCGCGGGCCAGATCGCTGGTGTCGTTGGCGGAGAACTCGATGTTCACCGGCAGGCCGAGCTTGATCGCGGCCGGGCTGATGGTCATCAGCGGACGAATGTAGCTGTAGGAATTGTCCAGCTCGCCTTCCTCGACGTTGCGCGTCGGGTTGGCGGCGAACACGTAATCGGCCTTGCCGAATTTTTCCGGCAGCAGCGTCGACAGGTCGATGGCGCGGTTCAGGCCCTGGCAGTTGAGCTGGCCGAGGCCGCCTTCGGGCTTTTCCGCGTGGCGCAGGAACACCAGCGTCTGCGTGCCGTCCGCTGGTTGTGCGCGGCTTTCGCTGGATTCGAGGGACAGAAACAGCGCGCTGACTGCCAGCAGGGAGGGCAGGGCCACGTACGCGCGATGTTTGAAGCGTTTGGCGAAACTCATCAGATTCGTCATCAATTTGAAGGTTCTTCAGCAAATCAGTTAAGGCTGACAAACCTTGGCACCGCGGGCTCCCAGCACCGGGTGTTTCCCTGTCATGAACAGCTTCCTCTGCGAGAAAGGCATAACTCAGAGTCCTGTAACGCCGTTTGGTTCGTTCCAGGCCAGTGCGCAGCACTCTAGCGGCAACCTTTGCGGGCATGTAGGCAGGTTAGCGACAGGATGTTACGGTTCGTGTAGGCGCAGCGGCAGGCCTACTTTATGATCGGTTTTCAATTTGTGACTGGATGCTTCCAATGACCGATCTGTCTGCATTCCCGATTACTCAGAAATGGCCGGCGCAGTACCCGGACTGGATTCAGCTCTACTCCCTGCCGACCCCCAACGGCGTCAAAGTGTCGATCATGCTCGAAGAGATTGGCCTGCCGTATGAGCCGCACCGCGTCGGTTTCGACACCAACGACCAGACCTCGGCGGAATTTCTCTCGCTGAACCCGAACAACAAGATCCCGGCGATCCTCGACCCGCATGGCCCGGAAGACAAACCGCTGCCGTTGTTCGAATCCGGCGCGATCCTGATTTATCTCGCCGACAAGAGCGGCCAGTTGCTCGCTCAGGAAGGCGCGCTGCGCTACGAGACCATTCAATGGCTGATGTGGCAGATGGGCGGCGTTGGCCCGATGTTCGGCCAGCTCGGCTTCTTCAACAAATTCGCCGGCAAGGATTACGAGGACAAGCGCCCGCGTGATCGTTATGTCGAAGAGAGCAAACGCCTGCTGAACGTACTCAACACCCGCCTCGAAGGCCGCGACTGGATCATGGGCGAGCGCTACACCATCGCCGACATCGCCACGTTCCCGTGGGTGCGCAATCTGCTTGGCTTCTATGAGGCCGGGGATCTGGTCGGGATTCAGAGTTTCCCCAATGTCACCCGAGTGCTGGAGCGGTTCCTCGCGCGTCCGGCGGTCATTCGTGGCCTGACCATCCCGTCCTGACCCAACACAGTCGCCACTGTGGGAGCGAGCCTGCTCGCGAAAGCGTCGTAACAGACACCATTTTCGTGTCTGATCCAGCGCATTCGCGAGCAGGCTCGCTCCCACAGGGGGAAATGCGCGATCAGCAGCAGGATTATTACAAGCCCGGTAACGCTCTCTTGATTGATCCAGGTTTGTCCCACACCCGCCGCAAGGCATAAGCTTCGCCCCCTACGACTTTCGTCTCATCCGCTGTTTTCAGGAAAGGCCCCATGTCCAGTCAGTTCCCCGAAGCACGTCCCCGCCGTCTGCGCCGCAATGCGAGCCTGCGCAGTCTGTTCCAGGAAACCGAGTTCAGCCTGAACGATCTGGTCCTGCCGATCTTCGTCGAGGAAGAGATCGACGACTTCGTGCCGATCACCAGCATGCCCGGCGTGCAGCGCATTCCCGAGCGCAAACTGGCCAGCGAAATCGAGCGCTATGCCCGTGCCGGCATCAAGTCGGTGATGACTTTTGGCGTGTCCCATCATCTCGATGCCAACGGCAGCGACACCTGGCGCGAAGACGGGCTGGTGTCGCGCATGTCGCGCATTGCCAAGGACGCCGTGCCGGAAATGATCGTGATGTCCGACACTTGCTTCTGCGAATACACCGATCACGGCCATTGCGGCGTGATGCACAACCACGAGGTCGACAACGACCAGACCCTGATCAATCTCGGCAAACAAGCCGTGGCCGCCGCCCGCGCCGGGGCTGACGTGATCGCACCGTCGGCAGCAATGGACGGCCAGGTGCGCGGGATTCGCCAAGCGCTCGACGCTGCCGGCTTCACGCAGATTCCGATCATGGCCTACTCGACCAAATTCGCTTCGGCACTCTACGGCCCGTTCCGCGAGGCCGGCGGCAGCGCGCTCAAAGGCGATCGCAAAAGCTATCAGATGAACCCGATGAACCGCCGCGAGGCCCTGCGCGAATCGCTGCTCGATGAGCAGGAAGGTGCCGATGCGCTGATGGTCAAACCGGCCGGCGCCTACCTCGACATCATCCGCGACATCCGCCAGGCCTCGAACCTGCCACTGGCGGCGTATCAGGTCAGCGGCGAATACGCGATGATCAAGTTCGGCGCCCAGGCCGGCGCGATCGACGAAGAGCGCGTGGTGCGCGAAAGTCTTGGCGCAATCAAGCGTGCCGGGGCGGATCTGATCTTCACCTACTTTGCGATGGATCTGGCACTCGCCGGGATCTAAGCTGCACTTCGTACCCCTGTGGGAGCGAGCCTGCTCGCGAAGAGGCCGGATCAAGCACCACAAAAACCAGAAAGGCCCCGCAACCGTGAAGCTGCGGGGCCTTTTTTACGACGCGATGACGCTTAGAAGTCGATCGTCCCCGACAACTTCGCCACTCGCGGTTCGCCCTGGGTCAGGTAGCCGCCCTGTGCCGATTCCCAGTACTTCTTGTTCGCCACGTTCTCAACACCGAACCGCACGGTCACGTCCTTCTCCGACACCTTGAACGCATAACGCGCGCCGGCATCGAAGCGGTTCCAGGTTGGCAGGCTGAGGTTATTCGCCGCGTCGGCGTATTGCCCGCCGGTACGCAGCATCCGCGCATTCAGCGCAACGCCTTGCAGGCCCGGCACGTCCCAATCCACGCCAGCGTTGAACTGGAAGGTCGGCACGCCGATGGCGTGGTTACCGTCGTTGGCGCCGTTGAGGGTGTTTTTCAGTTCAGTGTCCATCAGCGTCAGGCCGCTGATCAGGCGCAGGCCGTCGATCGGCTCGCCGAACACGTTCATCTCCACGCCTTTGTTGATCTGCTCGCCTTCGCGCACATAGGTGCAAGTGGTGGCGCTGTTGATTTCGCAGTAGCCGTCGCTCGGCTGTTCGATGCGATAAACGCCCAGGCTCGCGCCGTAGGTGCCCATGTCGACTTTCACGCCCAGTTCGGTCTGCTTGGAGCGTTTCGGTGCGTAGACTTCGTTGCCGTTGGTCACGCGGAAACCACCGGAGCTGGTCGGCGAAGTCGGCCCTTGGGCCAGGCCTTCGATATGGTTGGCGTAGAACGACACATGCTCCCACGGCTTGAACACGATGCCGTACACCGGCGTGGTGATCGACTCGTCGTAGCTCGACGAGCGCGGGCCGCTGCCGTAGCTGGCGTAGCTGTAACCCTGCACCACCAGTTGCTGACGACGCAGACCGGCGGTGACCAGCAGGCGATCATCGAAGAACCCGAGGGTGTCGGAAATCGCCACACTGCGGTTGAAGGTCTTGCCAACGATGCCTGGATCGTTGAGATCGCCACCGGCGAAGTTGCCGACCGGCGCTGGGGTAGTGATCGGGTGATAGATGTTGTTCGAGTAGCGGGTCAGGTCGAAGTCATAGGCACTGCGCTGCTCGGCCCAGATCCCGGTCAGGCCGAAATTCAGCTTGTGGCTGACCGGGCCGGTGTTGAATTTGCCGTTGAGACCGGCCATGACGCTGGTGTTGTCCTCGTCATGCGGGACGAACGAGCCAGTGGTGAACGACGCGCCGCTGTTGCCGACCAGTGTGGTCGAGTTGTAGCGGCCGACTTCACGGGTGTGCTTGGCGCCACCGGCGGCGTAGGCGGTCCAGTTGTCATTGAGGTCGTATTCGGCGCGGAGCATGCCGAAGGTGTCTTCGATGTCGGTGTAGCCCCATTTCGGCGCGTAGTTGGTGTCCGCCGATGGCGCGTCCGGGATGTGCGTGGCGGTGCCGAGGTTGACCGAGCTGCGGCCACCGTTGACGCGTTCCTTCTGATATGCAAAGTCACCGGAAACCCGTAGCGCATCGCCTCGATAATCCAGGCCGATGGCGAACAGTTTTGAGCGCTGGTTCTCGTGATCGATGCCGGTGTCGCCTTCGCGCTGCGACAGGTTGACCCGCGCGCCGAAGCGGTTGTCTTCACCGAAACGCTGGCCGATATCGAAGTGATGACCGATGCGGCCTTCGCTGTTGATGTCGGTGGTGTAACGGCGCAGCGGCACGTCGCCGGCGCGCTTGGGTTGCAGGTTGACGCCGCCGCCGATGCCGGAACCGGTCGGGGTCACGCCGTTGATGAAAGCGTTGGGGCCTTTGAACACTTCCACGCGCTCCAGCGCATCGGTGGAAATGATCTGCCGGGGCAATACGCCGTACAGGCCGTTATAGGAAATGTCGTCGCCATTGAGCGGCAGGCCGCGAATCATGAAGACCTGCGCCTGGTTAGAGAAGCCCGAGGCCTGGCGTACAGAGGAATCGTTGAGCAGTACATCGGCGACGTTTTCCGCCTGCTGATCCTGGATCAATTGCTCGGTGTAGGACGCTGCGCTGAAGGGCACGTCCATCATGTCCTGATTGCCGAGCACGCCCAACTGGCCGCCGCGCGCAACCTGACCGCCAGCGTAGACCGGGGGCAGGGCGTTGGGCGCAGGGGCCTGGGCATTGACGTTGACGTCGTCGAGCACCAGCGCTTTGCTGTTTTGTTCAGCAGCGTGAGCGGTGACGGTCAGGGAGCACAGCAGGGCAAGCAAAGTCGGGCGAAATGGAGCGCCGAGTCGAGCTGAAGCGGGCATGTCGGATACCTGGAGGCGAACGGCCAATGAAAAAATAAGGGCGGCGCGGAACTCCTTGCGCTAATGCGACTCCAGGCGCGAATGATAGGGTTTCGCAGTAACGTTTTGCAATCAGTTTGTCATCAGCGTGGAGCTGCCGAAGGCTGCGATCTTTTGATCTTGATCTGATCTGCAAAAAGCAAGATCAAAAGATCGCAGCCTGCGGCAGCTCCTACGGGGGTTGTGTATGGTGTTGTGGCTAATTTGATTGGATGGAGCAACATGCGATTACTCATTACTCTCGGCGCCGTGCTGCTGCTCGCCGGTTGCGCCAGCCAGCGCAGCAACGAACCGGCGCCGCGTCCGCCGGCCGAAGTGAAGGCTGAAATCGTTCGGCTGTTGCCGGCGAAAACTGCCGACCGTCAGGGCTGGGCCACGGACATCTACGCCGCGTTCGCCGCACAGGGCATCAACACCACCACGCAGAATCTGTGTTCGGTACTGGCCGTGGCCGAGCAGGAATCGACTTTCCAGGCCGACCCGACGGTGCCCGGCCTGGGCAAGATCGCCCGCGACGAAATCGATCGCCGCGCCGCCAAGGTGCACATCCCCAGCCTGCTGGTCAGCGGCGCTCTGCAAGTGCGCTCGCCCAACGGCAAGAGCTATAGCGAACGACTGAATGCGGCGCGCAGTGAGAAAGAGCTGAGCGCGATTTTCGACGACTTCATCGGCATGGTGCCGATGGGCCGCACGCTGTTCGGCGGCTTCAACCCGGTGCACACCGGCGGGCCGATGCAGGTCAGCATCGAATTCGCCGAGGAGCACGCCAAGGATTATCCGTACCCGGTGGACGGCACAATTCGTCGTGAAGTGTTCAGCCGGCGCGGCGGCATGTATTTCGGCATCGCCCATTTGCTCGGTTATCCGGTGAGTTACCGTGAGCCGTTGTATCGTTTCGCCGATTTCAACGCCGGCTGGTACGCCAGTCGCAATGCCGCGTTTCAGAATGCGGTCAGCCGCGCTTCCGGCATCCCGCTGACCCTGGACGGCGACCTGATTCGCTACGACTCGATCATGCCCGGCAGTACCGAACTGGCGGTGCGCACCCTCGGCAAGTCGCTGGGCATGCGCAACCCGACGATTCGCGATCAACTGGAGAAGGGCAAAACCCTGGAATTCGAAGAGACCAAACTCTATCAGCGCGTGTTCGAACTGGCGGAGCGGGCCGAAGGCAAGGCGTTACCGCGCGCGGTATTGCCGGGGATTGTGCTGCAGAGTCCGAAGATCACCCGCAAACTCACCACAGCCTGGTTCGCCAAGCGCGTGGACGAGCGCTACAAACGCTGCATGGCCAAGGCCGGATAAAACACGCAGACATAAAAAACCCGGCTGCGGGAGCCGGGTTTCTCTGCGGTGTTGCGCTTGCAGTCATGCATCAGGCAACACGGCGTTCGATCAGACGATCCGAACCACCTTCGGCAACGCGGCGTTCGATCAGACGATCCGAGCCACCTTCAGCAACACGGCGTTCGATCAGACGATCCGAGCCACCTTCGGCAACACGGCGTTCGATCAGACGATCCGAGCCACCTTCGGCAACGCGGCGTTCGATCAGACGATCCGAGCCACCTTCGGCAACGCGGCGTTCGATCAGACGATCCGAGCCGCCCTCAGCAACACGGCGCTCGATCAGACGATCTGAACCACCTTCAGCCAGACGGCTTTCGATCAGCTTGTCCGAACCGCCTTCGGCGATCATGGTGTGCGCCGGGGTGGCGGCGAAAGCGTTAACTGCGAAAACCGAGAAAGCGATGCTGAGAAGAGTCTGGCGTTTCATGATGGTGTGCTCCGGGGTGTTGTTGGTTGGTATGGAGCTGATGTTACGCCCGGAATTTTTTATGAGAACTTCATTGCCGTGATGGTGAACATCGACGTCGATGATGATTGATGTAGGAGCTGCCGAAGGCTCGGGCCGCGATCGGACGATCTTTTGATCTTGATTCTAAGAAAAATCAAAAGATCGCAGCCTTCGGCAGCTCCTACAGGGGACATTACAAGACTTTGACCGCACGCCCGATCGCCTGAATCGGCCCGGTCGGTTTGCCGATCGGTGAGCCGTTGGCGCCTTCCAGGGTCAGCTCAAACAGCTGGTTCGGTTGCAACGGCGGCAGTTTGTCCAGTGGCACCGACAACGCCTGCCCCGGCTTGACCAAGCCCAACGACACCGGCCCCGACCAGCCGTCAGCCTTGGTCCAGAACTCCAGCGCCTTGTCCGCCGGCACCTCGACCACTCCTAACGGAATCAACTGGATCTCGCGCGCATTGCTCGCCTGAATCACCCAGCCCGGCGCCTTGTCCTGCGGCGCCACCAGCACCACCAGATAACTCGGTTTCGGCGCAGTCTGGGTCAGCAGCATCGTGCCGAGGATCAATGTCGCCGCCAGCCCGGCCGCGCTCAAGCCGCGCCACAGCGGCAGCAGATTCCACCACGAGGTTAGCGGTTTCTTCACCGTCAGCCGTTCGAGACTGCGTTCGATACGAGGCCATAACTGCGCCGAGGGTTGCTGAGGTTCGGCCAGATCGGTCAGCTCCAGCAGACGCCGCTCCCAGGCATCAACCGCTGCACGCAATTCTGGATCGTTCGGCAGGCGCCGTTGCACCTCGATGCGCTGCTCGAACGACAAGGTGCCGAGCACATACTCGCCGGCCAGTTCATCCCGTTCCTGCGCTGATTCGCCGGTCATCCCATGCACTCCCGCAAAGCATTGAGGCTGCGCTTGATCCACGCTTTGACCGTGCCCAGCGGCGTGTCGAGGCGTGCGGAAATCTGCGCGTGGCTGTAACCGTCGACGTAGGCATGGAGAATGCAGCTGCGCCGCTGCGGTTCCAGCTGTTCGAGGCAGCGATGAATGCGCGCCGAGTGAACATCGACCGCCTCATCAGGCGCCGCTGCCTCATGTTCTTCACTGAACGGCGTTTCCCGACTTTGCTTGCGCAGCTGATTCAAGGCCAGGTGCCGGGTCACGCTGAACATCCAGCCCCGCGCCGAACCCCGCGCCGGGTCGAACCCGGCCGCACCGTGCCAGATCTTGATGAACGCCTCATGCACAATGTCCTCCGCCAGCGCCGTATCGCGCACCAGCCGCTTGGCCACGCCGAGCAGGCGCGGGCCTTCCTGCACATACAAATCGCGCAAAGCCGCGCGCTCGCCCCGGGCACAGGCGGCGAGGCGGGCTTCGTAATCGAAAACGGATTCGGGTAAAGGCATGGGGTGCAATCTAGCTCACATTTCCCAAACATCCAGACGCATTGTTCCCTGTGGGAGCGAGCCCGCTCGCGAATGCGGTGGGTCAGAAAGTAATAAGGCGACTGACCCTCCGTCTTCGCGAGCAGGCTCGCTCCCACAGGATTGTGCACTGCTTCCGAATATCAGTTCGCCGCCCAGAAAATATAATCCGCCTGGTATTTCACCACTTCCTGCTTGCCCTTGTTCGCCATGGTGCACTCACTGCCCGGCGCGACGCCGCCCTTGAGCGCGACACGCTGGATATAGCTGACCCCGGTCATCGCACCTTTGCCCTCGGCCGGATTGGCCTTGACCAGTTGATAGGGCAGGTTGCCCGGGCTCGACGGTGCCACGGCGAGTTGCGTGCCGGTGACTTTCGAACCGTCCTTGGCTTGCCAGGTCGCTGGCGGGCCGAAATAGGTGCCGACCTGTTTGCCGCTGCGATCATTGAGCACCGCTTTCGGGCCGACAAAGGTCCATTCGGTCTGCCCGGCCATATTGGGCTTGTCGCGGCATTCGTAGGTGATCTCGCCAACCCCGGTGGTTTCCAGGGCAATCTTGTGCCCGTCCGGCACCTTGATCGCGTCGGGATAACTGCTCTGGGCGAAGGTGGTCGCGGTGAAAGCGAGCAAACCGGTGAAGCCAATCAGCTGGGTGATGTTCATCCGATGATTCTCCGAAAAGGGAAGGGCGCTGACAGCACCAGAGTGGGCTGTTACAGGGACTACCCGTGACGGAGGCGATTGGATGCAGTGCCGGAAAAATAAATTTCAAACACCACCGATCAAACCTGTGGGAGCGAGCCTGCTCGCGAAAGCGTCGGGTCAGTCAGCACTTATGTGACTGACGCAGCGCATTCGCGAGCAGGCTCGCTCCCACAAGGCTCTCTGTAAGGCTTGAGGCCCGAGGCTTTCAGTAACTCTTGGGTGTACGGATGTTTCGGCGCAGCGAAAATCTCCCGCGACGAGCCTTGTTCAACCACCTTGCCGTCCTTGATCACCATCAAGTCATGCGCCAGCGCATGCACCACCGCGAGATCATGGCTGATGAACAGGTACGTCAGCCCATGCCTGATCTGCAACTGGCGCAACAACTCCACCACTTGCTTCTGCACCGTGCGATCCAGCGCCGACGTCGGTTCGTCGAGCAGGATCAGCGCCGGTTCCAGCACCAGTGCGCGGGCGATGGAGATGCGCTGGCGCTGGCCGCCGGAAAACTCGTGGGGGTAACGATGGCGGCTTTGCGGGTCGAGGCCGACTTCCTCCAGCACGCGAATCACCGCTGCCTCGCGCTCGGCCTCGCTGCCGATGCCGTGGGTCAGCAAGCCTTCGGCGATGATCTGCTGCACTGACATGCGCGGGCTGAGGCTGCCGAACGGGTCTTGAAACACCACCTGGATCTGCCGGCGCAGCGGGCGCATCAGGCGCTGATTGAGCAGGCTCAACTGCTTGTTGCCGAAACGGATATTGCCCTCTGATTCGACCAGTCGCAGGATCGCCTGGCCCAGCGTCGACTTGCCCGAACCCGACTCGCCGACGATGCCCAACGTCTTGCCGCGTTGCAGGGTGAAACTGACCCCGTCCACCGCTTTGATGTAATCCTGCTGACGGCTGAAGAGTTTTTTCGGCAGGGGAAACCACACCTTCAAATCATCGACTTCCAGCAGGTTGTGCTCGTACTCACTGGGCACTGGCGCGCCGCTCGGTTCAGCCTCGATCAACAAGCGGCTGTAAGGATGTTGCGGCACCTGGAATAGCGTCTCGCAATCGGCCTGTTCAACGATCTCGCCTTGACGCATTACGCACACACGCTGAGCGATCCGGCGCACCAGATTGAGGTCGTGGCTGATCAGCAACAGCGACATGCCGAGGCGCTGCTGCAGTTCGATCAGCAGTTCAAGAATCTTCTGCTGTACGGTTACGTCCAGCGCCGTGGTCGGCTCATCGGCAATCAACAGTTCCGGCTCGTTGGCCAGCGCCATGGCGATCATCACCCGTTGCCGCTGACCACCGGAAAGCTGATGCGGATAGGCTTTCAAGCGCTGCGACGGCTGGCGAATACCCACCAGCTCCAGCAGCTCCAGCGTCCGCGCGCGGGCGGCGCGGACCTTGAGGCCCTTGTGGATTTCCAGCACTTCGCTGATCTGTTTTTCCACCGTGTGCAGCGGGTTCAGCGAAGTCATCGGCTCCTGGAAAATCATCGCAATGCGATTGCCGCGCAGACCACGCATCTGCTGTTCGCTGGCGTGCAGCAAATCCACGCCGTTGTAGCGAATCGCGCCGCTGCTGTTGACGTTCTTGCCCGGCAACAGACGCAGAATCGAATGCGCCGTCACCGACTTCCCCGAGCCGGATTCACCGACCAGCGCCAGACACTCGCCACGGCGGATTTCCAGGTTCACACCGTGCACCACTTCCTGCCCGGCGAAGGCGACGCGCAGGTCGCGGATCTCGATTAAATGGTCTTGCATGTCAGCTCCTCGGATCAAAGGCATCTCGGCACGCTTCACCGATGAAAACCAACAAAGACAGGATCAGCGCCAGGGCAAAAAACGCTGTCAGCCCCAGCCACGGTGCCTGCAGATTGCGTTTGGCCTGGCCGATCAACTCGCCCAGCGACGCGGTGCCGGCGGGCATGCCGAAGCCGAGGAAATCCAGCGCGCTCAGGGTGGCGATGGCGCCGGTGAGAATGAACGGCAGGTAGGTGAGGGTGGAAGTCATGGCGTTGGGCAGAATGTGCCGGCGCATCAGTTCGCTGTCGGTCAGGCCCAGCGCCCGCGCGGCTTTCACGTATTCGAGATTGCGTCCACGGAGGAACTCGGCGCGCACCACGTCGACCAGCGCCAGCCAGGAAAACAGCGCCATGATCCCCAGCAGCCACCAGAAACTCGGCGAGACGAAGCCGGACAGAATGATCAGCAGATACAGCACCGGCAGCCCCGACCAGATTTCCAGGACGCGCTGCCCGAGCAAGTCGACCCAGCCGCCGTAGTAGCCCTGCAAGGCCCCGGCGAGAATGCCGATCAACGCGCTGATGGCGGTGAGGATCAGCGCGAACAGAATCGAGATCCGCGTGCCGAAAATCACCCGCGCCAGAACATCGCGAGCCTGATCATCGGTGCCCAGCCAATTGCTCGAAGACGGCGGGCTGGGCGCCGGTTCGGTGAGGTCGTAGTTGACCGTGTCGTAGCTGAACGGGATCGGCGGAAACAGCATCCAGCCGCCCTGATCCTCGATCAGTTTGTGTACGTAACTGCTGGCGTAATCCGGTTGGAACGGCAGCTCGCCGCCGAAATCGGTTTCCAGGTAATCGCTGAGGATCGGAAAGTAAAAGGCGTCGTGGTAGCGGATCACCAGCGGCTTGTCATTGGCGATCAACTCGCCACCGAGGCAGATCAGGCACAGGCCGATGAACAGCCACAGTGACCAGCGCCCACGGCGGTTGGCCTTGAATTGCGCGACGCGGCGCTGGCCCAGAGGCGACAGTGTGAACATCAGGCAGTCCTCGCCGAGAAATCGATGCGCGGGTCGAGCAGGGTGTAGCAGAGGTCGCCGATCAGCTTGATCAGCAGGCCGAACAGGGTGAACAGAAACAGCGCGCCGAACACCACCGGATAGTCGCGCGACACCGCCGCTTCGTAGCTCATGCGCCCGAGGCCGTCGAGATTGAAGATGGTTTCGATCAGCAGGGAGCCGGCGAAAAACACTTCGATCAGCGCCGACGGCACACCGGCCACCACCAGCAGCATGGCGTTGCGAAACACGTGGCCGTACAGCACGCGCCGCTCTGTCAGGCCCTTGGCTCGTGCGGTAATCACGTACTGCCGGCTGATCTCGTTGAGAAAGCTGTTCTTGGTCAGGATCGTCAGCGTGGCAAAGCCGCCGATCACCAGCGCCGTGACCGGCAGCACCAGGTGCCAGAGGTAGTCGCCGACCTTGCCCAATGTGCTGAGGCTGTCGAAGTTGTCCGACACCAGTCCCTGCACCGGAAACCAATTGACGTAACTGCCCCCGGCGAACACCACGATCAACAGAATGGCGAAGAGAAACGCCGGCATCGCATAGCCAACGATGATCGCGGTGCTGCTCCAGACATCGAAGGCGCTGCCGTTCTTGATTGCCTTGCGAATGCCCAGCGGGATTGAAATCAGGTAGGTGATCAGCGTCGCCCACAAGCCCAGCGACAGCGACACTGGCAGCTTCTGCACGATCAGGTCGGTGACCTTGGCGCCGCGGAAGAAGCTGTTGCCCAGATCCAGTTGTGCGTAGTTTTTCAGCAGCAGCCACAGGCGTTCGTGCAGCGGTTTGTCGAAGCCGTAATGGTGTTTGATTTCCTCGATCAGCGCCGGGTCCAGCCCACGACTGCTGCGCCCGGCACCGCCGACCGCCGCGACTTCGCCACCGCCGCCCATGCTGTGCCCGCCAAAGCCTTGCAGGCGGGCGATGGCTTGGTCCACCGGCCCGCCGGGCGCGGCCTGCACGATAAGAAAATTCACCACCAGAATGCACAACAGCGTGGGGATGATCAGCAGCAAACGGCGACTTAGATAACGCAGCATGTCACTGGCCTCCCGCAAGCTGAGCGCTCATCTGCTGCGTCGTCAGCGGCTTGGCTGAGACTTCCCACCAGGTGTTGAGGCCTTCGTCATACGAAGGTTGCACGGCTGGCATGCCGAAGCGGTTCTGATACACCGTCGGCGTGCCTTTGGAGTAGTAGTTGGGAATCATGTAGTAACCCCATTGCAGCACCCGGTCGAGGGCGCGGGCGTAATGCACCATGGCTTCGCGGCTGTTGGCCTGGACCAGCCCGTCAATCAGTTGATCGATTGCCGGATCGGCCAGCACCATCGCGTTCGAGCTGCCGACTTGCGTGGCACTTTGCGAGCCATACAGGCTGTACAACTCGCGGCCCGGGGAGACGATCGGATCGCCACTGCGCGGGAAAGCGCAGACGATCATGTCGTAATCGCGGGCGTTGAGACGGTTGATGTATTGCGCCGAATCGATGCGGCGCAGATTGAGTGTGATGCCGATCTGCGCGAGGGTGCGTTTGAACGGCAGCAGCATGCGATCGAAGCCGCCCTGACCATCGAGAAAGGTGAATTCCAGCGGCTCGCCGGCGGCGTTGACCAGACGATTGTTTTTCGCCGTCCAACCGGCTTCGGCGAGCAGCTTCAGCGCTTGCAATTGCTTGTCGCGGATGTAGCCGCTGCCATCGGTTTTCGGCGCTTCATAGACCGTGGTGAACACCTCGTCAGGAACCTTGCCGCGCAACGGTTCGAGGATCTTCAATTCCTCGGCATCGGGCAGGGCGCTGGCGGCCATTTCACTCTTGGGCCAGAAGCTGTTCTGACGCACGTAGAAGCCGCGCATCATCTGTTTGTTGGTCCACTCGAAATCCCAGAGCAGGCTGATCGCCTGACGCACGCGGCGATCCTTGAAGAACGGGTTCTGCAGGTTGAACACGAAGCCCTGAGCGGCGGTGGGTTTGTCCGGGGCGAGGATCGACTGTTGCAAACGACCGTCGCGCAATGCCGGGCTGTCATAGCCGACCACATAACCGGACGAGGAGAACTCGCGGTTGTAGTCGAACGCACCGGCCTGCAGCAGTTGGCGAGCGACGTCGGTGTCGCCGTAGAAATTCACCGTCAGGCTGTCGAAGTTGTACATGCCGCGACTGACCGGCAGGTCCTTGCCCCACCAGTCCGGGTCACGCTGGAAACTGATGCTGCGCCCGGCGTCGACCTTGCTCACCCGGTACGGCCCGCTGCCCAGCGGTGGCTCGAAGCCGCCGCCATTGGCGAAGTCGCGGGTTTTCCACCAGTGCTCGGGCAGCACCCGCAGCGTCGCCAGATCCAGTGCAAGGGTGCGATTGAGGTTGTTCTTGAAGGTGAAACGGACCTGGCGTGGACCTTCGACCAGCACGTCCTGCACGTCGGCATATTGCTGGCGATAGCTCAGGCTGCCCTTGGTCATCAGCAAATTGAAGGTGTAGCGCACGTCTTCGGCGGTGATCGGCGTGCCGTCGGCAAAGCGTGCCTTGGGGTTGAGGGTGAAGCGCACCCACAAACCCTCCGGATCGCGCTCGATCTGCTGCGCAACCAGAGCGTAAACCGTGTAGGGCTCATCCAGCGAACGGAACGCCAGCGGAGCGTATACCCAGTCATTGACCTGCACCACGGAAATGCCCTGATCGGCATACGGCGTGATGTAGTTGTACTGACCGATCTCCATCGACGCACGGCTGAGCGAACCGCCCTTGGGCGCGTCGGGGTTAACAAAATCGAAATGCTTGAAGCCGGCCGGATACTTCGGCGCCTCGCCATACACCGTCAGCGCATAACTGCCGCCGGCCAGCGCCGAAGTGCCAGTGCACAGCAGCGCACTGCCGAGCAGCAGGCCAGCCATGTTGCGCAAAAAACTCATGAAGTCACCCTTGAAATCCCTGAAGGAACCCGGACCCCCGGTGGGAGCGAGCCCTTGTGGCGAGGGGATTTATCCCCGATCGACTGCGCAGCAGTCGCAAGATCAATGCATGCGTTACTTCTGATGCTCCGCGTCGGCAGGTCCTGGGGGCGCTTCGCACCCCATCGGGGATAAATCCCCTCACCACAAAGGCTCGCTCCCACAGAGGGATGCGTTTTATTTGGGGTTAGAAGTGGTAAGTCATGCGCGCAAACAATGTCCGGCCCAGCGGGTCGGTGTAGCGCGGGTCATAGCCGCTCTGGAAGTTGTAGGCCTGGTTGGAGAACGGCGGGTTGCGGTCGAACACGTTCTTCATCCCGGCATCGACGTCGAGCACCTTGTTGAAGGTGTAACCGGCCGACAGATCCCACACCGAATACGAGGCCACGCGCGAATGGGTGTCGCGGTCATAGTCGTTGTAACCGGTGGTGAAGCGGTTGGTCAGCGCTGCTCGCGCCGCACCCAGGCTCCAGCTGCCGGTGAGGTTGTGCTTCCAGCGCGCGATCACGCCGTCACCCTGAAAGTCGCCGACCTTGTCGGTGAACGGGCCTTTGATGGTGCTCTGGAAGTCGTACTCGTCGACATAGGTGCCTTGCAGGCCGAGACCAAACTGACCGTACGGCGTGTTCGGGAAGCGATAGTCGAGCGACACGTCGACGCCATTGGTCTCGACGATGCCGAGGTTGGCGTTGCCGGTGACGATGTAGTTGAGCGTGCCGTCGGCGTTGCGCACGAAGCGGTCCGGGTAGGATCCGGCCTGATCGAACACGGTGGATTCCGGGAACGGCTGGATCTGGTTGGAGATGTGAATCCACCAGAAATCCAGACCCACGGACAGATTGCTGATCGGCTGGTAGACGAAGCCCAACGTCACGTTGCGCGCCTTCTCCGGGGCCAGATCCTCGTTGCCGCTAATCTGGTTGAGGAATTGCTGACCGCAATCACGCCCGCCGTTACCGCCCGGTTGCACCACACCGCCGGTACACAGCACGGGATCGTTGTAGAAACCCTGGGTGAAGGTGATGCTGCGCGGCGAATACAGTTCATACAGCGACGGCGCGCGGAAACCTTCGCTGTAGGCGCCACGCACCACCAGCTCTTTCAACGGCTGATAACGGAACGAATATTTCGGGTTGGTGGTGCTGCCGAAGTCGCTGTATTTGTCGTGGCGCACAGCGGCGGACAGTTCAAGGCTGTCGAGCACCGGCACGTTGAGTTCGGCATAGGCGGCCTTGACGCTGCGATCACCTTCGACGCTACCGGCCGGGTCAATGCCGAGGCTCTGGATGTCGCCGGCGAACGACTCGAAGTCCTGATGGAATTTCTCCTTGCGGTACTCGCCGCCCAGCGCCAGACCGGACGGACCTGCGCCGAACCAGTCACCGATTTCACGGCTGACGCGACCATCGAACCCGGCGACGCGGCCTACGGCTGTGGAGTAGGCGCCGTGGTACGCGGCGGCGTCGATGTACTGCTGGCCGGCAGCGGTCTGCGGGCCGAACGGGTTGAGCAAACCGCTGGCCAGGCCGTCAATCATCGCCTGATCGCTGACATAGCCACTGGTGACGCTGGAGACGATTTTGTTCTGGTTGTACGAGGCGCCGACGTTGTAATCCCAGCCGCCAACCAGACCATCGAAGCTCAGCAGAAAGCGCTGGCTGGTGTTCTGGTCTTTCGATTCACGCGGGCCGGCAGCGGTTTCACGCCAGTTGACGTCGACCGGTTGGGTCGGATCGAGGGCGAAATCGGTCGGCGCCGGGGTGATGCCGTTGCCGGGGTAGTAGGGCGACGAGCTGTCGAGGCTCAGACCGGTCAGTGGCGCCGGGCCGACGGCGACGGCGTTGTTGTTGCGCGACCAGAAATATTCGAGGTTGGCGTTGTGATCATCGCCGAGCTTGGCAGTGGTCTTGCCGAAGAACGAGGTCTTCTCGGTCTGTGGCACCAGATCGATGTATTCACGGGTGCTGAAGCGGCACAAGCCGTCGCGGGCGATCAGGTTGGGGCCGTTGCAATTGCTGTTGGCCAACGGGTTGGTGGCGTTGCCGTTCTGGCTGTAGTTGCCGGGGAACGCGGTGCCGGAGGTCTGATCGAGACCGCGACCGGGCGCGTAGTCGGTGGCGAAGGAGCGGTCGTTGGCGTCGAGGTTCTGCTGCTTGTTGTAGTTGAACACGCCGAGGACGTTGAAGCGGTCTTCTTCCAGATCGCCGTAGCCCCAACTGGCGCTCATGTCCTCGGTCGCGCCGCCACCGCTGTGGGTCGGCGTTTCGCCGCCCAGGGTCAGGGCGCCATCGGTGAGAGATTTTTTGGTGATGAAGTTGATCACACCGCCGATGGCGTCGGTGCCGTACAGGGCCGAGGCGCCGTCGCGCAGCACTTCCACGCGCTCGATGGCGGCGAACGGGATCATGTTCAGGTCCACCGCGCCGCCGGCCGAGTTGGTCCCCGACAGGGCGTTGTTGGCCAGGCGTCGACCATTGAGCAGCACCAGCGTCTTGTTCGCGCCGATGCCGCGCATGTCGGCAAACGACGCACCGCCAGTGGCCGCGCCGACGGAGCCGGCGCTGTTGTTGATCGACTGGCTGCCGGTGATGCGCTGGACCAGTTCGGCGGTGGTAGTCACGCCCTGTTTGCGCAGCTCGTCAGCCTTGAGAATGGTGATCGGCACCGCCGTTTCCGCATCGACCCGGCGAATCGCCGACCCGGTCACTTCGACCCGTTGCAGTTGCGTGGTCGGCGCCGCCACGACGGCGGCTGCCGGCGTGGCGCTGTTGTCGTCCTCGGCCGCTTGTACGGTCCCGGCGCCCATCCCCATGGCCACCAGATACAGCGGAACGAAACGGTGGCGAGACATGGTTGCCACCAAAGGTTTGAGCGTGAAGCGTGGAGTGTTCATCAGCATGGTTGTTTCCGATTTTCAGACGTTATCGAATTGGCCTTGTGAGCCGCTCATTGCTCCGCTTCCGGTGATACCGCGCGCGGAAAACCACTTTCTTCAAGCAAGCCGATCCCCTCCGAAGACGCGTGGCGTTTTTTCGGTCGGCCGGGTGCGACGGGATTTCTTTTTTCAGCGGTGCCGGGCGGATGCTTTCAACAGCCGCCCGGCACCGTCATCAGTGGGTGGTCATCACCGAAATCTTGCTGATGCCGGAGCGTTCGATCGATGCCATCGCCTTGGCCACCTGGCCGTAATTGACGGCGGCATCGGCCTGCAATTGCACACGCACTTCGGCGTCTTTGGCCTTGACCTCCTTGAGGCTGGCCTCGAGGGATTCCGGGGCCAGTTCGGTCTTGGCCAGATAGAACTTGCCGTCCTGATCGACGCTGACCACCACCGGGTCTTTCTTTTCGGCAGGGGCGACGGCATCGGTTTTCGGCAGGTTGACCTTGATCGCGTTGGTCATCAGCGGCGCGGTGACAATGAACACCACCAGCAGCACGAGCATGACGTCGACCAGCGGCGTGACGTTCATTTCGCTGAGCACTTCATCGCTGTCTTGGGTAGAGAAGGACATCAGCTGGCCTCCCGCACGGCGTTGGTGCTTTTGCTGGCAATGGCCTGGCGGCTGATGGAAAACGCACTGCGCGAGGCGAGGGCGTCGAAGTCGTGGGCGAAGTCGTCCATGTCCGCCGAGGCGAGTTTCAGCCGACGCAGGAAGAAGTTGTAGATCAGCACTGCCGGCACGGCGACGGCGATGCCCACGCCGGTGGCGATCAGCGCGTGGCCGATAGGCCCGGCGACCGCTTCAAGGCTGGCCGAGCCGGTTTCGCCAATGCTTTGCAGGGCTTCCATGATTCCCCACACGGTGCCGAACAGGCCAATGAACGGCGCGGTGCTGCCGATACTGGCGAGGATCGCCTGGCCGTTTTCCAGCGAGCGACGTTCTTTCTGGATCTGCTGGCGCAGGTTGCGTTCCAGGCGGTCGGAGCGGTTGATGGTGTGCGCCAGTTGTTGCGTGGTGCGTGGCGACTCTTCCACCAGCAGGGCTTCGAAACCGCTGCTGGCGATGCGCGCCAGCGAGCCTGGATACTGGCTGGCGTGTTCGGCGGCGGTGAGCAGGTCCGGCGCGCTCCAGAAGGCTTTGGTGAACTGTTTGTTCTGCGCTTTCTGGCGTAGGTACTGGGCCGACTTGACCAGCAGGATCGCCCAACTGACCACGGAAAACAGCACCAGGCCCCAGAGCACACCGGGGACAATCATCGAAGACAGTGAATCGTTCATGGCTACACCTCGCTTGCGTTAATCAGTAATGAGTCGGTTGCGCCGTCATTGCGGCAATTTGAAATCGATGGTCTGGGTGGCGAAGCCGTCGATCGGCGTGTCACCGCGCTTGGCCGGAATGAACTTCCAGTTCTTCACCGCCGCGACGGCCGCCTCATCCAGTTGCGGCTTGCCGCTGGACTTGGTCACCGTCACGCTGCCGGCACGGCCGTTGGCCAGCACCTGAATGCGCAGCACCACGGTGCCTTCCCAATTGCGCCGCAGCGCCAGCGACGGATATTCCGGCGGCGGGTTGCCAAGGCTGGCCAGGCCGGATATCGCCGCCGACTCCTTGACCGGAGCGGGCGCAGCAGGGGGTGCCGGTGGTGCGCTTGGTGTTGTCGGCGCCGCAGGTGCGGCAGGTTGCGCCGGGGCCGGCGGCGCTTTCGGTGGCTCGACTTTCTTCACCGGTTTGGGTTTCTCGACCGGTTTTGGTTTTTCGATTGGCTTGGGCTTCTCCACCGGTTTGGGCGGCGGCTTGAGCGCGTCCTCGTCTTCCACCGGCTGCTCGGGTTCCGGCGGCGGTGGAGGCGGGGGCGGCGGTGGTGGTGGTTCCGGTGTCGGCGGGGCCGGAGGCGTCGGGCTGGTCAGCTCGACGGTCATTTCCGGAATTTCCGGCGGCGTCGGCAGTGGCTCCGGCCGCGCCTGATGGAAGAACCACCACGCGCCGCCGTGTATCAGCGCCGACACGGCGATCAGCAAGAGCATCTGTGGTTTGTTCAACCCGCCGGGTCGTGACGTATTGGCTGTAAACGCCGGCCTGCCCGTTGCCGGCGAGACCGGCGCTTGCTGCAACGGCCCCGGCAGGGTTTTGTGCTTTACCGCATCGTTCATTAAAGCTCCCTCGGGTCAGATGAAGGGCAATAAGGTGCCGTCCGAACATATGGCTGATGTTCGAGTGAGTGGGTGCAACTTTCTTCAAGGTGTACGCGGGCCGATAGTTGGACTATCTGTTTAAACGGCCTCGAACAAACTTAGTGGCTTAGTAGCATCTATATCGATTGTTCATTATCCATTCCGTGGCTTGTTGTTGTGTGGAGACGTGAGCTGTCTCAGGTTTGTTACAGTTTGCAACAGGTGTGCCAGATGTTGCTGAAACCGGTTGAACGCAAATCTTCGGTGTTACTGGTGTCGCATTTATATAAGTTTCAGTTTCGCCCACTGTTTATTCGGCGCGAAGCGGTCCTCAAGTCCTCGCAGAAGGGCTTTTTCCAGAGCGAGTCAGAGGGAACGCTGTATCACGCCAATCGGCGGGATAGAGCGGCTGCTCGGTGATCAGGCTTAGCACCTATCGGTGCGTAGCGAATCGATTTGGTGCAGGTCAGTCATTAGCGGTTCACAGGACATGTTCCTTATTTTGATTCTGGAGTATTGGTTAACTGCATCACATTCGGGCGTGCGCTTTTGGTGCAACTTCAATGACGGAAAGTCATTGTTCGACAATCTCGTTGTTGTGCCTTTTATTAATTGCCGTATTTAAAAAATAAATAACACTTGGCGCCCGGCGATCGCTCGATCGCCAGGCACGCAAAGTGTGCATTGGGTTTCAGGTAATAAAGGAGAAACGCGCCAGGCTGAATAGGCTCGGCTGAACTTGGGCCTGGATTTGCGAGTGAGTGGGGTATGTCGTACGGCGGAGCATTTGAAGATTCACAGGTGAACTCCTTGTTGCCAGCTCGGACAGGCGAACTTTTGGTTCGCTGTCGCACCTTACAAGAACGCGGATAGCGTTCGATGAATGCTCTTGGTGCGGGATGGGCACCGCCAGCGCTGATTGGCGAAGGTTGATTTCGCAAGTCGGCAGTGCATGGGAAAAACGTGCCAATCACGACACATTTGCAGAATTTTCTACGTCAGGCCAGCCAGCCATCTACCCTGTGCGAAGGCCTTATCGGGGGAACGGACATGTACCAGCTCTACGGGCACAAGAATTCCGGCGCGGCTGCCATCGAGGCGGCACTGGAGTTGTGCCAGATCGCCTATCGCTTCATTGATACCGAAGCCAGCGCCGAGGCCGACGAGGCGCTGGGCAAACTCAATCCGTTGAAACAGATACCGACCCTGCAACTGCCGGACGGCAGCGCCATGACCGAAAGTGCGGCGATCCTGATTCACTTGGGCCTGACGTTTCCCAAGTCCGGCCTGCTGCCGAGCAAGGCAGCCGATCGTGATCAGGCGATTCGCGGTCTCGCCTATATCGTCAGCAATTGCTATGCGGCGGTCGGCATCATCGATTACCCCGAGCGCTGGCTGAGCACGCCCGACGAGAGCGCACGGCAAAACCTGATCGCCGGCACGCGCCAGCGCCTGCACTTCAGTTGGGAGGTGTTTGCCGATCAGTTTTCCGGAGAGCTGTATCTGGATGACGAAACGCCCGGCGCGCTGGATGTGCTGGCGGCCGTGGTAAGCCGCTGGGCCGGCAGCCGCGAACACCTGCGCCAGACCCGCCCGGGCTTTTATGCGTGGCTGCAAAGGATCGACCGGCACCCGGTGCTGGCACCGGTGTTTGAGCGGCATTGGCCGGCCTGACGGCGAGATCGTTCCCACGCTCTGCGTGGGAATGCCTCAATGGACGCTCCGCGTTCGGCTATAGAGGGACGCGGAGCGTCCCGGGCTGCATTCCCACGCAGAGCGTGGGAACGATCATCACTGACCTGGCGCATTCGCGAGCAGGCTCGCTCTCACAAGGGGTCACGGCGGTGGGCTCATTCGCCGCGAATGTACTGCTCCAGCTGTTTGATCAGCTCGGCCTGTTCGGCAATCGCTTCCTTCACCAGGTCGCCGATCGACAACAGGCCGATCAACTGGCCGTCCTCGACCACCGGCAAGTGGCGCAGGCGTTTGTCCGACATGATCCCCAGGCAGGTATCGACGGTTTGCCGGGTGTCGACGGTGATCACGTCCTTGACCATGATGTCGCGCACTGGCGTACCGACCGAAGAGCGCCCGTGCAGCACCAGTTTGCGTGCATAGTCACGCTCGCTGATGATGCCGACCACTTTGTCGTCTTCGACCACCAGCAAGGCGCCGACGTTTTTCTCGGCCATCTTCATCAGCGCTTCGAGCACCATGTGATCGGGTTTGATCTGGTGCACTTCCTGATTTTTCTGATCTTTGAGCTTGAGCAGTTGGGCGACGGTCTTCATGGCGGTTACTCAGGTGTTGTCGTTGTTCATCAAGCATCGTAGACGCAGCCGCGCAGAGCAAGGTGGCAAAGCGGCAGTTAGCGTGCAAAAAACGCCATTTGCCGGAAAAAACATCTTTGTATCGGTAAATGAAGCATCTGTGGCCAAGGGATTTATTTGTAACAAGGGGGGTATCTGTGGCAGAGGATTTATCTGTGGTGATGGGATTTGTCTGTGGTGATGGGATTTATCTGTGGCGAGGGGATTTATCCCCGCTGGCCTGCGCAGCAGGCCCTTTCATTAAAAGCGGGGCCGCTTCGCGGCCAGCGGGGATAAATCCCCTCGCCACAAATGCTGCGTAGAATGGCGTTCTGATTGAAACGTTGAGGTCGCAGTGGTGGATTTACAGCAGGGCTTCGTCCTGACCCGGCATTGGCGCGATACGCCGGCCGGCACCGAAGTCGAGTTCTGGCTGGCAACGGACGCCGGGCCGCGCCGCGTGCGTCTGGCGCATCAGCCGTCGGTCGCATTTATTCCCGCCGCACAGCGAGAAGCAGCCGAGCGTCTGCTGCACGATGAAAAGAACGTGGAATTGCGACCGTTGGCCTTGCTCGATTTTCAGCATCGTCCGGTGCTCGGTCTGTATTGCCAGCAGCACGGCCAGTTGATGCGCCTCGAAACCGCGCTCAACCGCGCCGGCGTCGACGTCTTTGAAGCCGACGTGCGTCCCCCGGAACGCTATCTGATGGAGCGCTTCATCACCGCGCCGGTGCTGTTTGGCGGCACCCCGGATGCTGACGGCGTACTGATCAACGCCCAGCTGAAACCCGACCCCGATTACCGGCCGAAACTGCGCTTGGTCTCACTCGACATCGAAACCACCGAAAACGGCGAGCTGTATTCCATCGCGCTGGAAGGCTGTGGCGAGCGCCAGGTGTACATGCTCGGTGCGCCGAACGGCGACGCCAGCATTGTCGATTTCGACCTTGAATACTGCGATTCGCGCACGCTCATTCTGAAGAAACTCAACGACTGGTTCGCCCGCCACGACCCCGACGCGATCATTGGCTGGAACGTCGTGCAGTTCGATTTGCGCATCCTCCATGAACACGCACGGCGTCTCGGCGTGCCGCTGAAGATCGGTCGTGGCGGCGAAGAAATGCAGTGGCGCGAGCACGGCAGCCGCAATCACTACTTCGCCTCGGCAGCGGGGCGGCTGATCATCGATGGCATCGAGTCGTTGCGTTCGGCGACTTGGAGTTTTCCCTCGTTCAGCCTGGAAAACGTCGCGCAGACGCTGCTCGGCGAAGGCAAGGCGATCAACAATCCGTACCAGCGCATGGACGAGATCAATCGCATGTTCGCCGAAGACAAACCGGCGCTGGCCAAATACAACCTCAAGGACTGCGAGCTGGTCACGCGAATCTTCGCCAAGACCGAACTGCTGACGTTTTTGCTTGAACGCGCCAGCGTTACCGGTTTGCCGGCCGACCGCAGCGGCGGTTCCGTCGCCGCGTTCACCCATTTGTACATGCCGTTGATGCATCGCCAGGGCTTCGTTGCGCCCAATCTGGGCACCAATCCACCGCAGGCCAGCCCCGGCGGGTTTGTCATGGATTCACGGCCGGGGCTTTACGAATCGGTGTTGGTCCTCGATTACAAAAGCCTTTACCCGTCGATCATCCGCTCCTTTCTGATCGACCCGGTGGGCTTGATCGAGGGTCTGCAGCACCCGGACGACGCTGACTCGGTGCCGGGCTTTCGTGGCGCACGCTTCTCGCGCACCCGCCATTGCCTGCCGTCCATCGTGGCGCGAGTGGCCGAAGGGCGCGAAACCGCCAAACGCGAGCACAACGCGCCGCTGTCCCAGGCGCTGAAAATCATCATGAACGCCTTCTACGGCGTGCTCGGCTCCAGTGGTTGCCGGTTTTTCGATACCCGACTGGCCTCGTCGATCACCTTGCGCGGCCACGAAATCATGCTGCGCACCCGCCAGTTGATCGAAGAACAGGGCCATGCGGTGATTTACGGCGACACCGATTCAACCTTCGTCTGGCTGCGCAGTCTGCACGGTCAGGATGAAGCAGCGCAGATCGGCCATGCGCTGGTCAAACACGTCAATGATTGGTGGCGCGCCCATGTGCGCGAAGAATACGGGCTGGAAAGCGCGCTTGAATTGCAGTTCGAGATTCACTACAAGCGCTTCCTGATGCCGACGATTCGCGGCGCCGAGGAGGGCAGCAAGAAGCGCTACGCCGGCCTCGTCACCCGCGCCGATGGCAGCGAGGAAATGGTCTACAAAGGTCTGGAAACCGTGCGCACCGACTGGTCGCTGCTAGCGCGGCAATTTCAGCAAGAACTGTATGAGCGGATCTTCCAGCGCAAGCCGTACCAGGATTACGTCCGCGATTACGTGCGCAAGACCCTCGCCGGCGAGTTCGACGACCGGCTGATCTACCGCAAACGTCTGCGCCGCACCCTCGACGATTACGAACGCAACGTACCGCCGCATGTACGCGCGGCGCGGCTGGCCGACGAATACAACGCCGAGCAGGGGCGGCCCCGGCAGTATCAGAACGGCGGCTGGATCAGCTACGTCATCACCCTGGCCGGCCCGGAGCCGCTGGAAGTACGCCGTGCCGCCATCGACTACGACCACTACATCACGCGACAGCTGCAACCGGTGGCGGATGCGATTCTGCCGTTTGTCGACGACGACTTCTCAACCCTGATCGGTGGGCAACTGGGCCTGTTTTGAGTCGAGCAGTTGCAGCGTCCATTCATCGAGAATGCCGTGGAAGTACCGCTCCAGCGCCTGATGGAACAGACTGTCCTCGGCGCTGAACTGGGCGAACAGGGTCATCGAAGAATGAAATTTCAAGTCATCGGGATGGCCAAACATTTCTGCAATCGAGCGCTGCGGCACATTCAGCACCAGTTGCGTGCAGGTGCGCAGCCGCGCCCCGAGCAGCTCGTGGGCCAGATAGGCCTGGGCTTCCTCGGCTGAACCGATGGCGAAGCGGCGGGCCATTTCGCTGCCGCCCAATCCGGCGAACTGCGGAAAGACGAACCACATCCAGTGGCTGCGCTTGCGGCCCGTTTCGAGTTCACGCTGGACCCGTTCGAACACCGGGTCCTGAGCCTGGACAAAACGTTGCAGGTTGTACGGGTCTTGCAGATCTGTGCTTCTCATCGCGAAGCCCTCGCAGTCGGCAGCTCAGACCATGGCCAGGCGCTGCTTGCGTTGTGGCGCCGGGAACACTTTGTCCAGCGCCGCCAGATCCCCGGCGTCCAGTTGCAACCGGGCCGCCTCGGCATTGAGTTGCACATGCTCCGGGCGCACAGCTTTGGGAATCGCAATCACGCCGTCCTGACGCAGGATCCACGCCAGCGAAACCTGCGCTGGAGTGGCGTTGTGACGGCTGGCAATGTCTTGCAGGACCGGCTCGGCGAGCATCGCGCCGCCTTGGCCGATCGGACAGTACGCCATCAACGGCAGGCGCTGATGCTGGCACCACGGCAGCAAATCGAATTCGATGCCGCGCTCCTCGAGGTTGTACAACACCTGATTGGTGGCGCAGGCCGAGCTGGACAGTTCTTCGAGGTCGTCGACATCGAAATTCGACACCCCCCAACGGCCGATCTTGCCGTCCTCGCGCAGGCGTTCGAAGGCTTCGACGGTTTCCTCCAGCGGATACTGACCGCGCCAGTGCAGCAGATACAGATCGATGTAGTCGGTGCCGAGCCGACGCAAACTGCGCTCGCAGGCTTGCGGGATGCCCTGGCGGCTGGCGTTGTGCGGGTAGACCTTGCTGACCAGAAAGACTTGATCGCGCAGACCGGCGATGGCTTCGCCGACCACCGTTTCGGCACCGCCCTCGGCGTACATCTCAGCGGTATCGATCAGGCTCATGCCCAGCTCGATGCCGGTGCGCAGCGCCGCCACTTCACGGCTGTGCGCCGAACGATCCTCGCCCATGCGCCAAGTGCCCTGGCCAATCACGGGAACCTGCACGCCGGCCAACTCAAGGGTACGCATTCAAACCTCCTGCCTTAAAGAGTCGATATCTTTAGTGGGCAGCAGGATAGAGCAAGGGTTCCCGGAAGGAAGGGGGAGTCGAGGATGAAACCGGATCAATTGTGGTCAGGAGATCTTGTGGCGAGGGGATTTGTGGCGAGGGGATTTATCCCCGCTGGGCTGCGAAGCAGCCCCGATCCGGCAACACGCGCTGTATCAGACAGCGTTCTATTGCAGGTTTTTGGGGCTGCTTCGCATCCCAACGGGGATGAATCCCCTCGCCACAGGGGGGGCATGGCAGGTTACTTGGCGGAGAACTTGAGGATCACGCTATGGGCATAGGTCTGCCCCGGATCAAGCCGCGTGCTCGGGAAGTCCGGCTGGTTCGGCGAATCCGGGTAGTGCTGGGTCTCGAGGGTGAATGCGCCCCAGTGTGGATAGACCTTGCCGCCCTTGCCCTTGACCGTGCCGTCGAGGAAGTTGCTGGTGTAGAACTGCACGCCCGGCTCGCTGGTGAACAGTTGCAGGACGCGTCCGGATTGCGGGTCGCTGACTTCGGTGGCGAGCTTGCTGACATCGCCCTTGGTGTCCAGCGCCCAGTTGAAATCGAACCCGCCCTGTTTCGGCTCGGCGAATTTCAGCTGCGGATGATCAGCCTTGATGTGCGTGCCGATCGCCGTCGGTTTGCTGAAGTCCATCGGCGTACCGGCGACAGGCGCCAGCTCCCCGGTCGGGATCAGTTTCGCGGTGACCGGCGTGTAATGGCTGGAGTTGATCATGGCGACTTGCTTGAGAATATCGCCATTGCCGGCACCGGCCAGGTTGAAGTAGCTGTGGTTGGTCAGGTTGAGCACGGTCGGCTTGTCGGTGCTGGCCTTGTAGTCGATGCGCAGTTCGTTGTTGTCGGTCAGGCGATAGCTGACTTCGGTGGTCAGATTGCCCGGGAAGCCCATCTCGCCGTCGGTCGAGAGGTAGGTCAGGGTCACGCCTACCGAATCCTTGTCCTTGGTTTCCCTGGCCTTCCAGACTTTCTTGTCGAAACCTTCGGGGCCGCCGTGCAGGGCGTTGGATTTGTCGTTCTGCGGCACTTGATAGCGCTTGCCATCGAGTTCGAAAGCACCTTCGGCCAGGCGGTTGCCGAAGCGGCCGATGGTCGCGCCGAAGTACGCGGTGCCTTTCTGATAGCCCTGCACATCGTCAAAACCCAAGACGACGTCGTCGAACTTGCCGTGTTTGTCAGCGACTTTCAGCGCTTGCAGGGTCGCGCCGTAGGTGATGACGGTGGCTTGCATGCCGTGGCTGTTGCGCAGGATGTACTGTTCGACAGGCGTGCCGTCATTGGTTTTGCCGAAGGCTTTGTGTTCGGCGGTCAGGCCCGCCGCGTTGGCGGAAAGGGTAGCGATCATCAGGGACAGTCCGAGGCCGGAGAGCAGGTGACGGGATTGAAGCATGGTTGACCTTCCTTTTTGTTGTTGTTTTGAGAAAACGCAATTAGTCAGGCTATTGAATATTTCGCAGAAGATTTATAGCGGATTTACCGCTGTTGGCAAATATAAAGTCCGACTAATTGATATGGCGAAAAGCGCCGAAGGTCGGCTAACCGCCCGGGCACTGCACTTTTTCGCAATCGGCGGCTCTATGCATGGCCAGGATGCGGTGACTCCCGCCGCACAGGAATGTGCCTGTCCGAGATTTCATGCCGAGTGTTTTTGCCCTGATCACCGCCGCTCACCGCCGCCCGTGCCTGCTGCTGGCCTGCCTGTTGTCGCTGTTGCTCAGCGGCTGCAGCCACCAGAACGGCAACGGATTCTTCAATTAGATACGTGAAGGGCAGCCGCAGGAATTTCTGCAGACCAGCGTCGACCGCATGGCCACCCTGGCGATGCGCGATAACCTCGACAGCCTCTATCGATTGATGGGCAAGCTTTACCTGCGCAACCCGGAAGAACTGCGCAAATCCGGCTTCCTCACCGTCAACGCCGCCGTGAAACAGGTGCGTCTCGCTGTCGAGCAACAGCAGCCATTGCCCGTGCTGGGCGGGCGCAAGGACCTGGCGGCGCTGAGCTATGCGATGAGTCCGGAATTCCTCGGCGACCGCGTCGGCGCCTTCATCTATGCGATCGGCAGCATGCTGGTTACCGCCCACGGCAATCGCACCGAGTTCTACATGACCGACGCGATCAACCCGACGTTCGTGCACAACGCCGCGCGCAACATCGAAAAAGCCATGTGGATTTTGTCGCAACGACAAAACAAGGAAGGCCAGCCGTTGCTGTTCTCCAACGAAATCTCGGAGGAGGGCAGCAACCTCAGCTTCGCCACCGAATTCAGCAAAATCGTCGCGCGCCTGGATCTGCTCACGCAGATGCTCGATGAGCGCTATCGCAGGATCGGCCTGAATTACGCGCAGAGCCTGCTGTTCTTGAATTTCCTGCCGGTGCAGTGAGCCTTGCAGGTTTGCTGTAGCGCAAAGATCCACTGTGGGATCTGCGGTGAATTCGATATGGCATAACGATAGACCGCATCGATATATGTGGTTATAAGAAAAATCGCTATGCTGCGGGCCAGATTTTCCTGTCGTTTTCTGGACGTTTGAATGGAATTGGCAAATTTCGGCCTGGTGATTGCCGGGCTGGTGGTTGGGTTTATCGTAGGCATGACCGGTGTCGGCGGCGGTTCGTTGATGACGCCGATTCTGCTGTGGTTCGGCATCAACCCGGCGACGGCGGTGGGTACCGATCTGCTGTACGCTGCGATCACCAAATCCAGCGGCGTCCTCGTTCACAGGAAGAACAAGAACATCGACTGGGCGATCACCGGCTGGCTGACCCTCGGCAGCGTGCCGGCGGTGGCCATGACCCTGTGGTTCCTCAGCACCCTGCACACCGCGCCGGACGCGATGAACGCCATCATCAAACAGGCGCTCGGCTTCGTCCTCTTCGCCACCGCCCTGGCAATCTTCTTCAAGAAACGCTTGCTCGAATTCGCCCACAAACGCGCGGGTGGCAACTACAACCCGAGCGGTTCGCGCCTGAATATCATGACGGTGATCACCGGTCTGATCCTCGGCACCATGGTCGCCCTGACCTCGATCGGCGCCGGCGCACTGGGCACCGTCGCCTTGTTCATCCTCTACCCACTGCTGCCAACCCGCCGCCTGGTCGGCACCGAAATCGCCCACGCCGTACCCCTGACCCTCGTCGCCGGCCTCGGCCACGCAAGCATGGGCAACATGGATTGGGGCGTGCTGGGCTTCCTGTTGATGGGCTCGCTGCCCGGCATCTGGCTCGGCAGCCACCTGACCGGACGCATCTCCGACGAAGTCCTGCGCCCATGCCTGGCGACGATGCTGGTGTTGATTGGTTATAAGTTGGCGTTCTGATTCAGCCTGGAGAAAACACTTCCAATGCAGCGGCCGTAGGGATTTGCCGATGATCGCTTGCGTCATGTTGCGCAAAGCGCTCCCTGACCTAAGCTTCTGACAGGGCAATGCCTTTTTGCCAGACGCCGCCGGAACAATCGCCACGATGCGCAATCAGTAGTGCGTGGATATCAAAAGGAGATGCGCATGCTCATCAGGTCCCTGACCCTGACCCTCTTGCTGGCAATCGCTGGCCCCCTGTTCGCCGCCGACAGCGATTCACCCCTGGCCGGGGACGTGGGCCGCGCCCGCCCGCTGATCGTGATTGCGCAAAGCACTGTCGACCCGGTCTGGCTGAGCCTGAAGAAGTCGCTGGAAGATCCGGCCAACAAAAAGGGCGTCACCGACCGCAACATCAAGGTCTACACCATCCTCAGCATGTCCGGACAGCTCGACGGCAAGGACATGGGCCAGCAGGACACCATGGCCCTGCTGCGTTCGCTGAAGCTCGGTGCCGGCGCTTATCCCAAAGTGTTCCTGGTGGGCAAGGACGGCGAAACCAAGCTCTCCGCCTCGGGTGATGAAGCCAAGGCATTGAGCCTGGCGAAAATCTTCGAAACCATCGACGCCATGCCCATGGCCGAAAAAGAAGCCGCCGCTGCGGCCGCCGCCGCACAAACGCCTGCCGCCACCGAGCCGGAACCGGCCAAAGGCGCGAAGGGCAGCAAACCGGCGAAACCGAGCAAACCGCCGCAGATGCCGGATGATTGATTGCGCGTTGCGTGAGTGAAGCAAAATCCCTGTGGGAGCTGGCAAACCAGCTCCCACATTTTTTGTGAAATACACAGTTCAAATGTGGGAGCGAGCCTGCTCGCGAAAGCGGTTTTTCAGGCGCTGAAAGGTGACTGATCGAGCGCATTCGCGAGCAGGCTCGCTCCCACAAGTCATCTTCTGATCGAAAGTTGTTGCAGCCTGCGACACCTCCAACGTTAACCGAGTGAAAACCCGATCCTGTAGAAGCTGCCGCAGGCTCGGGCCGCGATCGGACGATCTCTCACTCCTAATCCGCCAACGCCGCGAAAACCGTATGCGCAATCTTCACCCGTTCGGCATTCGGGTAGTTCTTGTTGGCCAGAATCACGATGCCCATGTCCCGCGACGGCACGAACGCCACATACGCGCCAAAGCCCCGTGTAGAACCGGTCTTATTGAATAGCACATTGGCCGGTTCAGCTTGCGGTGGAGTCAGCCATTCGACTTTGTGCGGTTCCATGGCCATGGGGGTCGAGTTGCCGTTTTGCAATCTTTCCAGGCTGATCGGGTAGGCGTAGCGTTCCCAGCCCAGGCCCTGGGTCATGTCGCCGACGCGGTAATAGCCGATGTGGGTGTTGGCGATGGCTTGGTGCAGATCAGGCGCAAGGCTGGCCGGTTGCAGCTGTGCCTGGACGTATCGCAGCAGGTCGGCGGCGCTGGTTTTGATGCCGTAGGCTTCGGCGTCGAGGGCGCCGGGGCTGACGCGTACCGGTTGGTCGGCGCTGTCGTAGCCTTGGGCATAAAGCTTCGACTGCGCTGACGGTACGCTGAGGAAGGTGTGCTGAAGGCCGAGTTTCGGCAGCAGGGTTTGCGTCATAGCCTGGTCGAATGGCTGGCCGAGGCTTTTCGCCGTCAGGTAGCCGAACAGGCCCAGGCTCGGGTTGGAATACAGGCGATGGCTGCCGGCGGGAAACTGCGGTTTCCACTGTTGGTAATAGCCGAGCATCTTGTCGGAAGAATCCGCCTCAGCGGGAAATTGCAGCGGCAGTCCGCCTGCACTGTAGGTGCCCAGTTGCAGCACGCTGATGTTGTCGAAGGCGCTGCCCTTGAGCTCCGGCCAGAGTTGGCTGGCCATGCTCGACAGGTCGAGTTTGCCTGTGGCCTGGGCGTAACCGGCGAGGGTGGCGGTGAAGGTTTTACTCACCGAGCCGACTTCGAAGAGGGTGTTTTCGCTGACCTTTTGTGCGGTGTCTTTAGCGGCGACCCCGTAGTTAAAGTAATGCGCTTGGCCATTCAGGGTGATCGCTACGGTCAGCCCCGGGATGTTGTTTTGCTGCATGACCGGGGTGACGGCTTGGCTGACCAGTGCCTGCAATTGCGCATCCGTCGGCGTTGCGGCATGACAGGCAACGCTGCCGACGAACAGTGCGAAAGCGCTGTAGGAAAAGACCTTGCTAGGTTTTAAGGAACACATGATTGAATCACTCTCCATGAGTGTCGATTGGTGTATCCCGCTACACTGCGGGTGATTTTTCATCGGACGGCCGATCAGCGCGGCCAATTTAGGCACTTCGCCGGCCATCGACAAACGATGAAAACTCGCATGAGCCATTAGAAAAATTTGGGGCAACGCATGATTCGACCGCAACTGCCGCTCAACGCTCTGCGCGCATTTGAAGCCTCGGCACGTCATTTGAGTTTTACCCGTGCTGCCGTCGAGTTGTGCGTGACACAAGCGGCGGTGAGCCATCAGGTCAAAAGCCTGGAAGCGCAACTCAACCTGACCCTGTTCAAACGCCTGCCCCGTGGGCTGATGCTGACCAGTGAAGGCGAAACCTTGCTGCCGGTACTCAGCACATCATTCGATCATATTGCGCAGATGCTCGAGCGTCTGGCCGGTGGGCAGTATCGCGACATGTTGACGGTCGGCGCGGTGGGCACTTTTGCCGTGGGCTGGCTGTTGCCGAGGCTGGCGGACTTTCGGGGGAAACATCCGCTTATAGATTTACGTCTGTCGACCAATAACAACCGGGTGGATGTGGCGGCGGAAGGACTGGATTACGCCATTCGTTTCGGTGCTGGCGCCTGGCATGGCATCGAGGCGACACGCTTGCTCGATGCGCCGTTGTCGGTATTGTGCGTGCCGGAGATTGCCCGGCAACTGCACACGCCGGCGGACCTGTTGCAGCAGACCTTGCTGCGTTCCTATCGCACCGATGAATGGCCGGAGTGGTTTCACGCAGCGGGCCTGGCGACGCAGGCCGCGCCACCGCAAAGCATCGTGTTCGATTCGTCGCTGGCAATGATGGAAGCCGCATTGCAGGGCGGCGGCGTGGCGTTGGCGCCGCCGCTGATGTTCGCCCGGCAACTGGCGGCAGATGCGATCTGCCAGCCGTTTGCGATCGAGATCACCACCGGCAGTTACTGGCTGACGCGGTTGCAGTCGCGAGCGGAAACGGTGGCGATGAAAGCGTTCAAGGCGTGGTTGCTGCAAGTTTCTGCCTGATTCACCTCATTCCCTGTGGGAGCTGGCTTGCCAGCGATGGGGTCGCAATGGCCAACATTGATGCTGGCTGACCCACCGCTATCGCTGGCAAGCCAGCTCCCACAGGTTTATCAGTTGAATTACAGGGCCGGGCTTTAATCCTCGATTTTTCTCACCGCACCAGACACGGCCGCTTGTTATCGAATTTCCACCCCGGAATCAGGAACTGCATCGCCACGCTGTCATCCCGCGCGCCGAGGCCCATGCCTTTGTACAGTTCGTGGGCCTTGGCCACTTGATCCATGTCCAGCTCCACGCCCAGCCCGGGTTTTTTCGGCACCTGCACGAGACCATCGACAATCTGCAACGGTGCCTTGGTCAGGCGCTGACCGTCCTGCCAGATCCAGTGGGTGTCGATGGCGGTAATCTCGCCGGGTGCGGCGGCGGCGACGTGGGTGAGCATGGCCAGGGAAATATCGAAGTGGTTGTTGGAATGCGAGCCCCAGGTCAGGCCCCACTCGTGGCACATCTGCGCGACGCGTACCGAACCCTGCATGGTCCAGAAGTGCGGGTCGGCCAGCGGGATGTCCACTGATTGCAACTGAATCGCGTGGCCCATTTCACGCCAGTCGGTGGCGATCATGTTGGTCGCGGTTTTCAGGCCGGTGGCGCGGCGGAATTCAGCCATGACTTCGCGCCCGGAATAACCGTTTTCGGCACCGCACGGGTCTTCGGCGTAGGCGAGTACGTGGTGCTGATCGCGGCACAGACGAATCGCCTCTTTCAGCGACCAGGCGCCGTTCGGATCGAGGGTGATTCGCGCTTCAGGGAAGCGCTCGGCCAGTGCTGTGACCGCTTCGATTTCGGCATCGCCGCTGAGCACGCCGCCCTTGAGTTTGAAATCCTTGAAACCGTACTTGGCGTGCGCCGCCTCGGCCAGACGCACGACTGCTTCGGCGGTCATGGCTTTCTCGTGGCGCACACGGAACCAGTCGTTGTCGGCGTCCGGTTCGCTGCGATAGGCCAGATCGGTTTCGTGTTGATTGCCGACGTAGAACAGATAACCGAGCATCTTCACTTCGTCGCGTTGCTGACCTTCACCGAGCAGCGCCGCCACTGGCACGTCGAGATGCTGGCCGAGCAGGTCGAGGAGGGCGGCCTCCAGGCCGGTGACCGCGTGAATGGTGATGCGCAGGTCGAATGTTTGCAGGCCGCGGCCGCCGGCATCGCGGTCGGCGAAGGTCTGGCGCACCTGATTGAGGATCTTCTGGTAGGTGCCGATGGGGCTGCCGACCACCAGATTGCGCGCGTCTTCCAGGGTCTGGCGAATGCGCTCGCCACCGGGCACTTCGCCGACGCCGGTGTGGCCGGCGTTGTCCTTGAGGATGACGATGTTACGGGTGAAAAACGGCCCGTGGGCGCCGCTCAGGTTGAGCAGCATGCCGTCGTGACCGGCCACCGGAATGACCTGCATGTCGGTGATGATCGGAGCTTTGGCGGTGTCATGAACAGTCATTGTTGTTTTCCTTGTCGAGACGTAGTCAGGCGTGTTTCGGCGCGGCGTCGGCCACAGCCTTTTCAGCAGCGGGTTTCGGCGTGGTGCGCGCGGCGAAGACAATGATTGCGGCGATGATCGAGGTCGCGGCCAGACCATAGAGGCCGCCCTGGATCGAGCCGGTGTGCTGCTCCAGCAGACCGAAGGTGGTCGGTGCGACGAAGCCGCCGAGGTTGCCCACCGAGTTGATCAGCGCGATCACTGCCGCCGCGATGCGTGCATCCAGATAAGCCTGGGGAATCGGCCAGAACAGCGACGAGGCGGATTTGAAACCCAGCGCTGCAAAGCAGATCGCGACGAAGGCAAAGATCGGCCCGCCAGTGGTGGACATGAACATCCCCGCTGCGGCGATCAACAGGGCAGTGGCGACCCAAGCTTGTTGATGTTTCCACTTCGCCGACAGCGAGGCGAAGGCATACATGCCGACGATCGACAGCAACCATGGAATCGAGTTGAACAGGCCGACCTGCACGTCGCTGAGTTCGCCCATCTTCTTGATGATGCTCGGCAGCCAGAAAGTCGCCGCGTAAATGGTCAGCTGAATGAAGAAGTAGATCAGGCAGAACAGAATGATCTGCCGGTCCTTGAGCAGTTTGCCCAGCGACGGCCGGATCGGCGTCGCGGCTTCGCGGGCCTTTTGCTCGTCGTCGATGGCGCTGACCAGCGCATCCTGTTCGGCGCGGCTCAGCCATTTCGCGTCGTGGGGTTTGGCATCCAGCCAGAACCAGACAAACACGCACAGGCACACCGAGAACATCCCCTCGATGAAATACATCCATTGCCAGCCGTGCATGCCCAGCCCATTGATCTGCAGGAGCAGACCGGACAGCGGGCCGGAGATCAGCGAGGCCACGGCCGAGCCGCTGAGGAAGATCGCGATCGCCTTGCCGCGCTCGACGCCGGGCAGCCAGCGGGTGAAGTAATAAATCACCCCGGGAAAGAACCCGGCCTCGGCGACACCGAGCAGGAAGCGCAGGATATAGAAGTGGGTTTCGTTCTGGATGAACGCCATGCAGGCGGCGACTATGCCCCAAGTGAACATGATGCGGGTCAGCCAGATGCGTGCGCCGACTTTCTGCAAAAGCATGTTGGACGGCACTTCGAACAGCGCGTAACCGATAAAGAACAGCCCGGCGCCGAAGCCGTAGGCGGCAGCACCAATGCCCAGATCGGTTTCCATGTGCGTGCGGACGAAACCGATGTTCACCCGGTCAATGTAATTGACGATGAACATGATCACGAAGAGCGGCAGGACGTGGCGTTTGACTTTGGAGATGGCTGAGGCGAGCGTCGGATCGACGCTGTCCTGCATCCCGGAGATGGAGGTTTTCACGTGTGTTTCTCCCACTGATTATTTTTATGCGGGTAGGACTGGGTGCTGCGTTGTTGATAGACATCATACAACTGTGGTTTTTTGTCCTACAAGTGGGGAGGGCGATCAAATTCTTCTGATTGTTCGGTTTTTTATGCGAAAACCGGTTTCTAGCTCGTATTCATTGAGTATTTCGCCAGTCGAGCGCAGCGCCTTTTTGAGATATGAATGGTGATGCGTGATGGCTGGCTATCGAAGATATTCGACGTAATTGAGTGTTGTCATACAAGTTGATAGCCCGTCGACCGCTAAAATCCATCTCAACCGTCATCCCGCAGTGCTACGATCGGCAAGCCCCGATCACCGGAACCGATCATGCAAGAAGACCTCGACGCGCCCGCGCGCAAACGCACGCACAACCTCGCTCATGACCTGGTGGAAAAGCTCACCCAGAGCATCCTGCTCGGACAACTGTCGCCCGGTGACAAGCTGCCTTCGGAGAACTCCATCGTGCAGGAGCACGGGGTCAGCCGCACGGTGGTGCGCGAGGCCATTTCCAAGTTGCAGGCCTCGGGGCTGGTCGAGACGCGCCATGGCATCGGTACTTTCGTGATCGAACGCGCAGCGGAGCAGGGCCTGCGCCTGAACGTCGATACGGCGCTCGGTGTGCGCAGCATTCTCGAATTGCGCATGGGTCTGGAGACGCAAGCGGCTGCACTGGCGGCGCAGCGGCGCAGTGAGCAGCAGTTGCAGCAGATGCGTCAGGCGCTGGATGACTATCAACGGCTGCTGGCCAACAACGACAGTTGCGTGGAAGCCGATCGGCGTTTTCATCTGCTGATCGCCGAGGCCACCGGCAACGCTTGTTTCAGCGAGATCATGCAGCACCTGGGCAGTGCGATGATCCCGCGCAATCGCCTGAATGCCGCCGAGCGCGGCGCGGCGGATCTGAGCAAGCTCGGCCACTTGGCCAATCTGGAACACGAGGCGATTCTGAATGCGATCAAGCGTCAGGACGCCGATGCCGCCCGCGCCGCGATGTGGCTGCACCTGACCAACAGTCGTGATCGCTTTATCGCCCAAGGCTGATGCCGCTGGTCTGATCGACCGCACGCCCTCAGCACCCGCGCTTCCAAACAATACGCCCCGGATAATCCGGGCCAGTATTGTGAGGTGCAGCATGGCTGATGACTCGCTTGTTCCCGGTGGCATGGCGCCCACCGACCAGACCCGCCCCGTATCCGGCACCGACGAGCCGACCCTGAGCGATCACGATGCACCGCCGGGCATGGACCCGGGGCGCGATCCGCTGAGCGATGCCGACCGCCCGGATGACTGGAAGGATCCGCCGGATGACGAGGATGTACCGCCGGCGGATGAGCCGACACCGTTGTCGGATGATATGCGCTGAGGTCTGGATTATTCATTGAGTGGGCCGGCCTCTTCGCGAGCAGGCTCGCTCCCACAGGGAGTTTGTGTCATCCACTGTGGGAGCGAGCCTGCTCGCGAGGACGGCATCGACTTCACAGCAGATTCAAGCCTTGCTCTCAACTGCCCGAACGACGCCAACCCCACGCTCCAGATTCAATGCCAACACACTGATCAACACCACCATCGCCCCCATCAGTACCATCAACGTCGGCCGTTCACCCAGTCCCCACGACGCAATTCCCATGGCGGTCGGCGGTATCAGATACAAGGTCATCGTCGCCCGACTCAAGTCCACATGCTTGAGCACGAAACCCCAGGCCAGATACGCCAGCGCGCTGGGAAACACCCCCAGCATCAGCACCGCCCACTGCGCACGCGGCGGCGCGTGCATCACGGCGTCAGCCAGCCCCGGCAGATAAATCAGCAACAGCAACGTCCCCGACCACACCGCGTAGCAGCCCAGACTGAAACCGTCGTAGCGCCGCGCATGATGCTTTTGCAGGGCGAAATAGATGCTCCAGGAAAGCGCCGCCAACAAGATCAACAAGCCATGGGCATTGATAGAGCCCAGGCCCTTGTCGCCGCTGACTACGATCACCACGCCGACAAATCCAAGCAGCACACAACCCCAACGCCAGATGCTGACGCGGTCCTTGAACACAAACCGCGCCAGCAGCGTGCTGAATAACGGGCTCGACTGCGCCAGCACGCTGGAAGCCCCGGCACTGATGCCTTGCTGGCCGATGTTCAGGGCGACGTGATGCAGGCTGACGGCAAAGAAGCCCAAGGCAACCAGCAACGGCACATCGCGCCACTGCGGCAGGCGAATGCCTTTGAAAATTGCGATCAGCGCCATCAACAGCGACGCCAGCAGAAAACGCAGCAAGGCCAGATGTCCGGGCTCATATGCTTGCAAGCCGAGATGAATGCCGGTGGGCGAATAACCCCAGCAGCCGATGACAAACGCCATGGCCAGGATGATTTTGCAGGTAGAAGTGGAAGTCATGATCGAGGCACCAAGGCAGTGGATGCGCCGAGTATCCGGGCGCCCGATCATTCGCCACAACTGACTTATACTGCGTCGACTGTTCACTCGGAGTGATGATTATGGAGCTGGCGCAAATCCGCATGTTCAAGACTGTGGCCGAGGTCGGCAGCATTGCCCGGGCCGCCGAAAAGCTGTTCTGCGTGCCGTCGAACATCACTGCGCGGATCAAAGCGCTGGAGGCCGAGTTGGGCGTGGCGCTGTTCTTGCGCGAGGGGCGCGGACTGCGCATCAGCCCGGCGGGGCAGACCTTTCTGGTTTATGCGGAAAAGATTCTGGCGCTGACCGTCGAAGCCAAACGCGCGCTCGACCCGGCCGCCGAGCCGTCCGGACCGCTGCGCATCGGCGCCATCGAGTCTTCGGCGACCGGGCGCTTGCCGCGCCTGCTGGCGAAATTCCACAAGCGCTACCCGCAAGTGGCACTGGAACTTACCACCGGCACCTGGAGCCAGTTGCTCGACGACACCGTCAACCATCGCCTGGATGGTGCGATCGTGGCGGTAGATGTCGAACGTGCTCAGCTCAAACGCACGCCGATGTATCGAGAGGAATTGTTACTGATCGCCTCGACTTCATTCGGCCCGGTGCGTGACATCGCGGATCTGCAAGGCAAAACCCTGTTCATGTGGCCACCGGGTTGCCCATACCGCGCGGCACTTGAGCATTGGTTGCTGCGCCGAGGGCAGGCGCTGCCGATTGTCAGTCTGGCCAGTTACGGAGCGATTGTCGGCTGCGTCAGCGCCGGTGCCGGGGTGGCGCTGGTGCCCAGGGGCGTGTTCGAGCAGTACGCCAAAGGCGCGGGCTGCGAGGGTTACGAGTTCGCTGAACTGATGGCGATCGAGAATTTGTTTTACTGGCATGAAAACGCCGGTGTGCACCCGGCGCGCGAGGCGTTTGTAGGGATGTTGCGTGAGGAGTTTGCCCAATAGAAAAGCGGCGCTCACCCCAGCCCTCTCCCGGAGGGAGAGGGGGTCGACCGAGGTGTCTTGCGTCAGACATCGACCTGAAAGTCCGAGCCGATTATGGATTCACGAGCACAACCAGCGCTGTGTAGTTTGCGGCTTCAGCGGTCCCCGTTCAGGTCAGCGTACCTCTGAAATATCCCCCGATCAGTCCCCTCTCCCTCTGGGAGAGGGCTAGGGTGAGGGGATTCAGGTCCGCGGCAAATCCCGCATCAACAACCCAAAGCGCAAATCCACCGCATCCGGTATCGGCACGTACACCGTATGCCCGTCCCCCGGCGCCACTTCGATCGCTTGGCCGCTGACACTCTGCAATTCATGCAGATCAAAATGGAAATTGCCCTTGGGCGTCATCAGTTCCAGATGATCGCCCACGGCAAAACGATTCTTCACTTTCACCTCGGCCAGGCGATCCCGGCGCTCGCCGGTCAGCTCGCCAACGAACTGCTGTCGCTCCGACACCGAACTGCCGTGCTGATAGTTCTGATATTCGTCGTGCACATGGCGGCGCAGAAAACCTTCGGTGAAGCCGCGCTGGGCCAGCGATTCCAGATCCAGCATCAGGCTGCGATCGAATTCGCGCCCGGCCACGGCATCATCGATCGCCCGGCGATATACCTGGGTGGTGCGCGCGCAGTAGAAGTGCGATTTGGTCCGGCCTTCGATCTTCAACGAATGCACGCCCATGCGCGTCAGCCGCTCGACATGCTGCACGGCGCGCAGGTCCTTGGCGTTCATGATGTAGGTGCCGTGTTCGTCTTCGAAGGCCGGCATCAATTCATCGGGGCGGTTGGCTTCCTGCAACAGAAAGACCTGATCGGTCGGTGCGCCGAGGCCCAGCGTCGGCTCGGGTTGAAAGGTCTGGACGATCTCGCCGAGCTGGTTTTCCGTGGCTTCCTGCGCCGTGTACTTCCAGCGGCAGGCGTTGGTGCAGGTGCCCTGATTGGCATCGCGCTTGTTCATGTAGCCGGAGAGTAGACAGCGCCCGGAATAGGCCATGCATAGCGCGCCGTGCACGAACACTTCCAGCTCCATGCCCGGCACCTGCTCGCGGATTTCGCCGATCTCTTCCAGCGACAATTCGCGCGACAGAATGATCCGGCTCAATCCCTGTTGCTGCCAGAACTCGACGCTCGCCCAATTCACCGTGTTGGCCTGCACCGAAAGATGAATCGGCATCTGCGCAAAATGCCGGCGCACCAGCATGATCAGGCCCGGGTCGGACATGATCAGCGCATCCGGGGCCATCTCGATCACCGGCGCCAGATCCTTGAGAAACGTCTTCAGCTTGGCGTTGTGCGGGGCGATGTTGACCACCACGTAGAAGCGCTTGCCCTGCGCCTGCGCCTCACGGATGCCCAGCGCCAGGTTGGCGTGGTCGAATTCGTTGTTGCGCACCCGCAGGCTGTAGCGCGGCTGGCCGGCGTAGACCGCATCGGCGCCATAAGCGAAGGCGTAACGCATGTTTTTCAGGGTGCCGGCGGGGGCGAGAAGCTCGGGGGCGATGAGAGTCTGCATTTGGGTGTCGGTCGCAAAAGCCGCGCAGGGTAGGGCAGCTGTTGCGAGGGTTTATTGATCTGGATCTATGCTCCATGAAATAAACATGGCACTCGCGCGCTCGGCGGCTGACTAAGTGGGGCGGGCGTGCGTGACGCCTGACTGACATGGACCGGATATGAACGAAAAGAGTCTGCAATTCAAATCCCTGACAGTGCTGCTGGTGCTGGTCACGGTGGCCTTTATCTGGATTCTGCTGCCGTTTTACGGCGCGGTGTTCTGGGCTGTCATCCTCGGCATTCTGTTTGCGCCGGTACAGCGCAGGTTGCAGCAGAAGTTCGGCTTGCAACGCAACGTGACGTCGCTTTGCACCTTGAGCCTGTGCCTGGTGATCGCGATTCTGCCGGTGATCATCGTCAGCATCCTGCTCGTGCAGGAAGGCGCGACGGTCTACAAGAACATTGAAAGCGGCGAGCTGGACATCGCTGCGTATCTGGCGCAGTTCAAGCACAGCCTGCCGCCGTACTTTCAGCACTTGCTCGACCGCTTTGGCATGGGCGAACTCGACAGCTTGCGCGAGAAGATCGTCAAAGCGGCGATGCAGGGCAGCCAGGCGCTGGCGACTCAGGCGTTCAGCTTCGGCCAGGGCACATTCGAATTCGTGGTGAGCTTTTTCATCATGCTGTATCTGCTGTTTTTCTTTCTGCGTGACGGCCCTGAGCTGGCGCGCAAGATGCGCACTGCCGTGCCGCTGGAAGAAAACCACAAGCGCCGCCTGCAACTGAAGTTCAACCGCGTGGTGCGCGCCACGGTCAAAGGCAACGTGGTGGTGGCCGTGACCCAAGGCGCGCTGGGCGGGTTGATTTTCTGGTTTCTCGACATTCCCAGCGCGTTGCTCTGGGCGGTGCTGATGGCGTTTCTGTCGCTGTTGCCAGCGGTGGGCGCGGGGATTGTCTGGGCGCCGGTGGCGGTGTACTTCCTGCTCAGCGGCATGATCTGGCAGGGCGTGGTGCTGGGCTTGTTCGGAGTATTCGTGATTGGCCTGGTCGACAACGTGCTGCGCCCGATCCTGGTCGGCAAAGATACCAAGATGCCTGATTACCTGATTCTGGTTTCCACCCTCGGCGGCCTCGCGGTCTTCGGCCTCAACGGCTTTGTGATCGGGCCGCTGATTGCCGCATTGTTCCTGTCGAGCTGGGCGCTGTTCGTCGAGACCAAGCCCAAGGTGCAACTGCCTTAAGCGTGAAACGTGCTGCTGGCGACCTGTTGCGACAAGGCCTGAGCTGCTGGTAACGAGGTGAGCGGGCCGCTGATCGGCTCGCCATCGCGCACCAGATACCAGCAAGCGAGCAAACCGGATGCACGCAGCGAAGCGGGAACTGCGCTGCCGATCACCGACATGATTTGAACCTGTGCCATGGGAAAACCTCCATCAAACTGATGGGGCTACCTTAGGGATTTGCCGGCACGACGGACAATCAACGCTTTCGATAGTGGTCATTGATGCCAGTGAGGTCTGGCGTCATTCCACCACTTGATCGAGCATGTGCATGACTTCGCGCTCATTGAGCAGGCCCTTGTGCACGAGGTTTTCGGCGAGCAGCGACAGCAGCTTGGCGCAGCGATGGCCTTCCAGATGCTTGAGCTCGGTAAGTGCGCTGTACACCTTGCTCGAGGTGCACAGACCGACGATGCGGTGCGGGTTTTGTGTGGGCATACAGTCGTCCTTGTTGTTATCGATCTGTTGTTTACGGACGGATTCAGATTGCGGTTCCGTCATGACAAAGCGGTGACCGTTCGATGAAAAAAGCCCGACGGTCGATTCCATCATGCCGACTTTAGCTGGTCGGACTGTCCTCACAGCGACCTTGGCGCGATTTTTTCAGACGTGGGCCGACCAGCGGTCATAAAAAAGCCCTGCTCGAAAGCAGGGCTCTGTGTTGCGCTTACCAGCGTGGACCGCCGTAGTAGCCGTGTGGGCCGCCATAGTAACCGTGGGGCCGACCGTAATAACCACGAGGCGGGCCGTAATAGACGGGGGCTGGCTGCACGTAGACCGGTTGTTGTACATACACCGGCGCCGGCTGGTAATAGACCGGTGGCGGCGGTTGCTGCACGTAGACCGGTTGCGGCTGCACATAAACCGGTTGTTGTTGCACATACACCGGCCGATCCTGATTGATCAGTGCCGAGCCGATGATGGCCGAGCCGACGATCGCGCCAAACACTGCAGGGCCCTGCCAGCCATGGCCACCACCCGCTTCAGCCTGGCCGGTGACGGCAAGTGCGCCAATCAACAAAGCCATGATGGGAAGTTTACGAATCATGATAAGTCCTCGGTTCTTCGACCCGGCGCCGCGGCCTGAATCAGGCCCACAGTTGTCGCGGGGATACAGCTAAGACAGCAAATTTGCAAAATTCAGCACAGCCGCTGGGTAAATTTTGTGTAAGGTCTGTACCGGCTTCTTTACCCGGCTGCGCGGCGCCACAAACAAGCCCCAATGATGATTCAGAACCCGGTGGGCTGGCCAATCCCGTCCATCCGAAAGTGCGTTTGAAGGAGAAGTTTCATGCAGATGAACCCGAACAAAGACACCCAACTGTGCATGTCCCTGTCCGGGCGCCCGGGGAATTTCGGTCTGCGTTTTCACAACCATTTGTATGAACAGCTGGGCCTGAATTTCTATTACAAAGCGTTCAGCAGCCAGGACCTGACCGGCGCGGTCGGCGGCATTCGCGCACTGGGCATTCGCGGCTGCGGCGTGTCGATGCCGTTCAAGGAAGCCTGCATTGCGCTGGTCGATGAGCTGGACGCGTCGGCGGCGGCGATCCAGTCGATCAACACCATCGTCAACACTGGCGGCCACCTCAAGGCCTACAACACCGATTACATCGCCGTCGCGCAATTGCTGGAAAGCCACGCGGTGCCGAAAGATTCGACCTTCGCCCTGCGTGGCAGCGGCGGCATGGCCAAAGCGGTGGCCAGCGCCCTGCGCGATGGTGGCTACAAGAACGGTTTGATTGTCGCCCGTAACGAGCGCGCCGGCCGCGCCCTGGCGGATTCGCTGGGTTATCGCTGGCAGGCCGAGCTGGGTGACGAGCGCCCGCAGATGCTGATCAATGTCACCCCGGTAGGCATGGACGGCGGGCCGGAGGCGGGGCAACTGGCGTTCGAGCCTGAAGTGATCAAAGCGGCTGAGACTGTATTCGACGTGGTGGCGATCCCTTCGGAAACGCCGCTGATCGTGCGGGCGCGGGCCGAGGGCAAGCGAGTGATCACCGGGCTTGAGGTGATTGCGATTCAGGCGCTGGAGCAATTTGTCCTGTACACCGGGGTGCGGCCGAATGAGGCGCAGTTTGCGGCGGCGGTGGATTTTGCGCGTAGCTGATTGAGTTTTGTGGTGGCGGGTCTGGCCGCTTCGCGAGCAGGCTCGCTCCCACAGGTTGAGCTGGAATGCGATTGAATGTGGGAGCGAGCCTGCTCGCGAAGGCCGCGCTGCGGTTCTGGATCACTATCTATAATCCTCGCCAGCACGCACAGACGTGCCCATCACAAAAACCATAACCGAGGCCGCCCATGCATCCGCCCATCCTCAACCTCAACGAGGTCGAACTCGAAGCCCTTCCCGAAGCCCTGGCCCCTGAAGGCGAAACCGCCGCGCGTTATCAGCAGCGTTTCGCGCGGATCGGCCAGCAACTCGGTGCGCAGAAACTCGGTTATCGCCTGTATGCACTGCCAGCTGGCATGCGCGGCAGTCCATTCCACAGCCATCGGGTCAATGAGGAGATGTTCTACGTGGTGGCCGGGGAGGGCGAGGTGCGCTTGGGAGGGGAGCGTTTTCCGATCCGCGCCGGTGATGTGATCGCCTGCCCACCGGGCGGACCCGAGAAGGCACATCAGATCATCAATACCAGCGCGGGCGAACTGAGTTATCTGGCGGTGAGCACTCAGCAGCAGCCGGAGATCTGCGAGTATCCGGACTCGAACAAGTATGCGGTGATGGATAATTTCACGGTGGATGCCGACGGCAATGCCTCGGGCTTTGTCGCTGTCGCGCGGCAGGTGGATGGAGTGGATTATTGGGATGGGGAATGAAGCGGGCAGCTGAATATCGCGCAGACCCTGTGGGAGCGAGCCTGCTCGCGAAGGCGGCAGGTCATTCGAGGTCGTGGTGACTGACACTACGCTTTCGCGAGCAGGCTCGCTCCCACAGAGGTTCTGTTGTGATTATTCGAGGCGGGCCAGGCGTTCTTCCAGTGCGGCGATCCGCGCTTCCAGTTCCTCGATACGCTCCAGGGAAACGCCAGCGCTCGAGCGCTCCCCAGGATTCTGCCGCGCCGCCAATATCGCCTCGATATCCGCCGGATCGCCCAAGGCATGGGTGTAGCGATCCTCACGCTGCCCGGCCTGACGCGGAATCAATACCGCCAGACCGCGTGCGATCAGCCGTTCAAGCTGATGAACCACCTGCTCGGCGTCCTCGAACTCGTGCATGCGTCCGCTGCGGGTCAGCAGTTCGTTGACGGTCTGCGGACCGCGCAGAAACATCAAACCCGTCAGAATCACCTGTGCCGGCACCAGTTCCAGCGCCTTGTCGACCTTGTGCTCCCAGCGGTCGGCACGGCTGCCCATCACCAGCCGGGTGAAACCACGCCCCTCCAGCGCCCGCAGGCTCTGGCCGACCTGGCCCTGATTGAGGTTCATTACCGGTTCGCGGCTGGTTTTCTGATTGCAGGCCAGCACCAGCGCGTTGAGGGTCAGCGGATAGGTTTCCGGGCTGGTGGCCTGTTTTTCGATCAGCGCACCGAGAATGCGGATTTCCGTGGCATTGAGCCGTGGCTGGTCGGAGGTGGATTCTTGTTCGTTGCTCATCGCGCGTTCCCTCTGCAGTCGAAGCCGCCTAGCCTAATCCTTGCCAAACAAAAGGCAAGCCGTGTGCTCATCAAGCATGGCTATAATCGCCACCACGTATTACCCAGCCATCACATGAGATTGCCATGACCATTTCACTGTACGCCGCATCCGTCCCGGTTTTTCAACAAATGCTCAACGCCCTGAGCGATGTGCTGAAAAAGGCCGAAGCCCACGCCAGCGCGAAAAACATCGACCAGAGCGTCTTCCTGCAAGCGCGTCTGTACCCGGACATGTTCCCGCTGGTGCGTCAGGTGCAGATCGCCGTGGATTTCGCCAAAGGCGTGTCGGCGCGTCTGGCCGAAGTCGACCTGCCGAAGTACGACGACACTGAAACCACCTTCGCCGAGCTGCAAGCGTTGATCGCCAAGGTCCTGGCCTTCATTGGCGAGATCAAGCCAGAGCAGATCGATGGCAAGGAAGGCATCGAAATCGTCACCCGTCCGGGCACGCCGAAAGAGAAGCGGTTCAGTGGTCAGGCGTATCTGCTGACTTACGGCTTGCCGCAGTTCTTCTTCCACGTCACCACCACCTATGCGTTGCTGCGTCATAACGGTGTTGAAGTGGGCAAGCGCGATTACATGGGCGCGTTCTAAACACCCCGATACGAAAAAGCCCGCCAAGGTTCGCGCCTTGGCGGGCTTTTGTTTGATCGTTCCCACGCGCAGCAAAGGAATGCAGCCCGGGACGCTCTGCGTCCCATTCAGAGCCGAACGCGGAGCGTCCGTTGAGGCATTCCCACGCAGAGCGTGGGAACGATCTGTAATGTCTCGGCCCTTTCGCGAGCAGGGTCGCTTCCACAAGGTAAGGCGGTTACGCCGTACGCTGAGCCTTCTCTTCTTCGCCCAGGCAAGCCGCCGCGGTAAACAGCACGTCAGTCGACGAGTTCAGCGCGGTCTCCGCCGAATCCTGCAGCACGCCAATAATGAAGCCCACCGCCACGACCTGCATGGCGATCTCGCTCGGGATGCCGAACAGGCTGCACGCCAGCGGAATCAGCAGCAGCGACCCACCGGCCACACCCGAAGCACCACAGGCGCAAATGGCTGCGACGACGCTGAGCAGGATTGCGGTCGGAATGTCCACAGCGATGCCCAAGGTGTGCACCGCCGCCAGGGTCAGCACGGTAATGGTGATCGCCGCACCGGCCATGTTGATGGTCGCACCCAGCGGGATCGATACCGAGTAGGTGTCTTCGTGCAGGCCCAGGCGCTTGCTCAATTCCAGGTTGACCGGAATGTTCGCCGCCGAGCTGCGGGTGAAGAACGCGGTGATGCCGCTTTCGCGCAGGCACATCAGGGTCAGCGGGTACGGATTGCGGCGCAGCTTCCAGAACACGATCAGCGGGTTCATCACCAGCGCGACGAACAGCATGCAGCCCAGCAGCACCGCCAGCAGGTGCGCGTAGCCGAGCAGCGCGCCGAAACCGGAGGTGGCCAATGTCGACGCGACCAGGCCGAAGATGCCCAGCGGCGCGAAGCGAATGACCACACGGACGATCACGGTGACGCCGTTGGACAAGTCACCGAGCACTTCGCGAGTGGTGTCGCCAGCGTGGCGGATGGCAATGCCCATGCCGATCGCCCAGGCCAGAATGCCGATGAAGTTGGCATTCATCAGCGCGCTGACCGGGTTGTCGACGACGCTGAGCAACAGGCTTTGCAGGACTTCGCCGATGCCGCCGGGCGCAGTCACGGCAACGTTCTCGGTCGATAACACCAGATTCGACGGGAACGCCATGCTGGCGACCACGGCCACCACCGCAGCGCTGAATGTACCCAGCAGGTAGAGGAACAGGATCGGGCGGATGTGGGTTTCCTGACCGTGCTTGTGGTTGGCGATCGAGGCCATCACCAGCACGAACACCAGAATCGGCGCCACGGCTTTCAACGCCGAGACAAACACCTTGCCGATGAACGCGGTGGACTTCGCCAGCTCCGGTGCAATCAGGGCCAGGGCAATACCGGCGATCAGACCAATGACGATCTGGGTCACCAGACTCAGGCGTTTCAGGCGTTGCAGTAACGAAGGGGATGAAGCGGTCATAACGGCATCTCTGTTTTTTATAGGGTGCGAAGCGTCGTGGGCAGTCACGAAACGCCTGTCGAAGTGACATCAACGCCGCCAAACGGCACGTTGAACAGCTGTACGATTTTCAGGGCGCGGACTTTATCACAGCGTAGGCGTGAACCTTCAGGCCTGTGACGATCTGCCACCGGATCGGCCCGGCAGATCGGCAGTTTTGGGCAACTCAGTGCGGACGCAGTCTGTTAAGCTTCGCCATCCTCATTTTCAAGTTCTGCCAGCGGGCCTCCGGGTCATCGCTGGCGTCGTCGTTTTGCTGGAGTTGCGCATGCTGTTGCCTATTCTTCTGTTGTCCGCCGCCGGGTTCACGGTGCTGACCACGGAATTCGTCATTGTCGGCCTGTTGCCGGCGATCGCCCGAGACCTCGAAGTCAGCATCCCGCAAGCCGGGCTGCTGGTGACCTTGTTCGCCTTTACCGTGGCGCTGTTCGGCCCGTTCCTGACCGCTTATTTCGCCCGTTTTGAACGGCGCAAACTGTTCATCAGCATTCTGATCATGTTCGGTCTGGCCAACACCGTGGCAGCGTTGGCGCCGAATATCTGGGTGATGGCCATCGCACGGTTGATTCCGGCGTTGGGTTTGCCAGTGTTCTGGGCATTGGCCAGTGAAACCGCCGTCGACATCGTCGGCCCGGATTTCGCCGGCCGCGCCATCGCCAAGATCGGCTTCGGTATCGTCTGCGCCACGGTGTTCGGCATTCCGGTCGGCACGCTGATTTCCGACGCGTTCGGCTGGCGCAGCGCATTCGGCATTCTGGCGCTGATCGCGTTTGCCAAAGCCTTGCTGCTGTTTGTCTACCTGCCGAAAACCAGTCTGCACCAGCATCAGGTCAGCTTCCGTTCGCAGTTCAAGATCCTGCGCAGCCCGCTGATGCTCGGCCATATCTTGTTGTCGATTCTGGTGTTCAGCGGCATGTTCACCGCTTACACCTACCTTGCTGACATCCTCGAACGACTTGCCGGTTTCAACGGCACCGTGGTCGGTTGGTGCCTGATGGCATTTGGCGCAGTCGGGCTGGTCGGCAACTCGCTCGGCGGGCGTGCGGTGGATCGGCATCCGCTGGGGGCGTCGGTGTTGTTCTGTGCGTTCATGATCGCCGGCATGGTTTCGCTGGTGCCGAACATTCATTCGCCAGTGGGTCTGGCGGTGGCGATGGGCATCTGGGGCGTAACCCAGGCCGCATTGTTCCTGGTCAGCCATGTGCGCCTGATGAAAGCCGCACCGGAAGCGCCGGCCTTCGCCGCGTCGCTGAACATCGCCGGGGCCAATCTCGGTATCGGCCTGGGCGCGATGGTCGGCGGCCGGGTGATCGACAGCGCCGGTCTTGGCTTTCTCGGCTTTGCCGCTGCCGGCTTCATTTTGCTTTCGGTGTTCCTCGCCATGGTGCTGATGACACTCAAGCCACGGGAAGTCTGCGTTTCATAACCCGGTAAACAGCTCGCGTCGGGCACCCTCGGTAATCGCTACGATGCCAGGGTGCTTGACCTTGCGTTCCACCGAAATGGCATAGAACGACTCGCTCACCGCGTCGGTCTGGCCGATCAACTCGACGCCGTACTGGCGCTTCACTTCCTCGGCAATCACGCTCGGGCCGATAAAGATCCCGCTGCCGGATTGGCCGAAGGCCTGCATCAAAGCACTGTCATCGAATTCGCCGACAATCTGCGGCTGGATCTGCTGTTCGGCGAACCAGCGCTGCAAACGGCTGCGCACCACGGTTTCCGCGCCGGGAATCAGCAACGGTGCGCCGTGCAGGCTGCGCGGGAAATCCTGGCCATACTGCGCGGCAAGTTCGGCGGTGGCGAAAAAACTGATCCCGCATTCACCGAGCTTCTGGCTGTAGCCTTTGATGTCCAGATGCGAAGGCATCGGACTGTCGGAAATCACCAGATCCAGACGCTGAATGGCCAGATCGGCGAGCAGGCGCTCGAGTTTGTCCTCGCGGCAGGTGATGCGCAGCGGCTCGCTCAATTCCATGGTCGGCGCGATCAGGCGATAAACAATGGATTTGGGCACCACGTCGGCCACGCCGACGCGAAAGAGGATCTGCTGCTCGTTGGGCTGCGCACGCAGCATCAGCTCCAGCTCGCCGCCCAGCTGAAACATCTGCTCGGCGTAGGGCAGGGCCTGGCGCCCGGCTTCGGTGAGCTCCAGCTGCCGGCCGACGCGGCGAAACAACTCCACGCCATAGGTTTGTTCAAGCAGTGAAATCTGTCCGCTGATGGTCTGTGGCGTCAGGTTCAGTTGCTCGCAGGCGCGGACGATGCTGCCGGTTTTGGCTACAACCCAGAAGTAATGCAGTTGTCGGTAATTGAGCATAGTGATGGCCACTTCGTGAAAACCGAAGTATAGCCGCTAAAAATACGAATTTTCCTGAAGTGTTCATCTCCCTAGAATGCCCAGCCATCGACGGCCGGTGTGTGCGCCTGTCTGTTCATTCGAAGGAAACCTTATGAAATACACATTTCCCGCAGTGATGTTTGCGTCTTTACTGGTTCTGGCCGGTTGTGATCAGGCGGAAAAAAGCGCCCAGCAACTGATGGGTGCGGCGGCTGAAACTGCCAAGCAAGCGATTGACGACACCCATAAAGCCGCTGAGCAAGCGCTCAGTGACGCCACCGGTGGTTTGATCGAGAAAAAAGAAACCCCGGAAAAACAAGCGGAAGAATCCGAATCTTCCTCCAAGACCATCTAAACCGTCTTACACAGAGTCAGGACTGACCCATGGAATATCTGTTAGAACTCGCCGCCAGCCCCACCGCTTGGGTTGCTTTGGCCACACTGGTGGTAATGGAAATCGTGCTTGGCATCGATAACCTGATCTTTATTTCGATCCTGACCAACAAGCTGCCCGAACAGCATCGGCAGAAGGCGCGCCGTATCGGTATCGGCATGGCCCTGATTCTGCGTCTGGCGTTGTTGAGCACCATCGCGTTCATCGTGCAGTTGACCGAGCCTGTGATTGAAATTCTTGGCCAGGCGTTCTCCTGGAAGGACATGATCCTGATCGCCGGTGGCCTGTTCCTGGTGTGGAAAGCCACGACCGAGATCCATCACAGCATGGACCCGTCGCCGGAAGACCCGAAAACAGCGACTTCGACCATAACGCTTGGTTTTGCCGCAGCTATCGGTCAGATCCTGATGCTCGACATGGTGTTCTCGATCGACAGCATCATTACCGCTGTCGGCATGACCGAACACTTGCCGATCATGATCATCGCGGTGGTGGTGTCGGTGCTGGTGATGCTGCTCGCGGCTGACCCGCTGGCCAAGTTCATCAACGATAACCCGACGGTGGTCATGCTGGCGCTGGGCTTCCTGATCATGATCGGCATGACGCTGATCGCCGAAGGCTTCGGCGCCCACGTACCGAAAGGCTATGTGTACGCGGCCATGGCGTTCTCGGCGGGCATTGAGGTGTTGAACATGCTGTCGCGCCGGGCGAAGCAGAAGAAGGTTGCTCAGCAGGCGTAATTGCTGAGAACACAAAAAACCGCCTGGGCTGGTTGAGCTCAGGCGGTTTTTTTATTCACCTTTTGCTGAGTTATCGAGAGCGCGCTGCTGCTGAGCGCTCTCATGAGGGAAGGACCTTGTTGGTCTTCAATGCGCAGCAGCGTGTCGCACTGGATGCTTCTCTGTCTTCTCAACCGGCATCGTCTGCACCGGATGATGATGGCGCCGCGAAATCCGCAGCACGCCCCACAACATGGCAGTCGCCACGGCCAGCCAGCCGGCTATCAACATCACGATGGTCATGGTCAGGCTCATTGGTGCCTCCTCTTCGCCCTGCATCGGGCGCCCGCTTTTCGCAATTCGCTCTATTTCAGTGACAGTCTAGTCAATGGGGTGTTTCAAGCTATTGACCAAAGGTCGTTAGTGACCAATCAGTTTGCTCTATGCAATCGCCCGCTCTGCGGTTTAAGGCTATACCGCAGGCTGGTGCGGCTCTATGATCGCTGGCGTTGCCGGAACACGATGACCGGCGTCTGGAAGAGAGTGATTGATGGTGCAGGTATTTTCTCGAGTGCGCGGAGCGTTGCTTGCCGGCGCTTGCGCGGTGGTGCTGAGCGGATGTGCGGGCAGCGTAGCGCCAGAAGTCAAACGCTTGCCGGAGCGGGTTGAGCTCAGTGGCACCTTCTATCGTGGCGAAGCCAACCAGAGTGGGCCACAGGTGCTGGCCAGTCTGCTGTCGCAACAAGGCATCGTCATCACCCCGGGACTTCTGGAAAAACCGCTGCACTTGCCGGGCGCTGAGGACAAGCTGCAGCAGAACATGCAGAACCTCGCCCGCGAGTACGGTCTGGTGGTTTATCCGCTCGACAGCAAGCTGCCGGCCTTGCTGACCCAGGTCGCAGCGGGCTACCCGGTCATGGTGCGTTTCAGTGAAGGTTCGGCATTCTGGGCCGAGCCGCGTTACGCGATCCTGTCCGGCTACGATCGCAATAAACAGAAGGTCCTGCTGCGCGCCGGCATGAACCGTCGGCAGTTGATGGATTTCGGCAGCTTTCAAGCAGCGCTCGAAAAGGCCGGTGGCTGGGCGATCCTGATTCAGAAACCGTCGCAGATCCCGGCAGCCGTCGACCGCTCCCGTTGGTTGAAAGCCGCCGATGAACTGGCCCAGGCCGGTGAAGAAAACGCTGCGGCGCAGGCGCGAAAGGCTCTGGCAGCGCAATAAACCTCCGTTCGTCATCTGCCGGGCACGACTGCGCCCGGCCAGCCTCTGAAGATTAATGCCCGTGCTTCGCGGGTGAATCAAGGAGGCAACATGGCAGATTCCCCAAACCCGAAAGGCCCGCACTCGTCCGAACATTCCTCGGGTGATGATCTGGGATTCGATCCGGATTCGCCGGACCTTGACGATCCGCAAGTCGATCCGGTCGGTCCGGCTAAAGCGCCGCTGGATGTCGAGCCCGGTGAAGATCCGAAGAAACCGGCCAAGCCCTATGATCCGTTAGCCGATCTGAAACCTTGATGTGAGGTGCGTATGAGTACCGATTCAAGCTTCGATGACCACAAACCTGACAGCGTGCCGACCACGCCGGAGCCTGAGGTTGATCCGGTGCTGGACCCGGACAGCCCGATGCGTGACCCGCTGGCCCGGCCCAATGTGCTGACGCCGGAGGTTTCGCCAGAGCCGAGCTCGGGCGATGGCATCCCCGATGACGACAAGATGCCGCTGCCCAACGACTGATGCGCAGACGAAAAAAAGCCCCGAAGATTCGGGGCTTTTTCATCAACGCTGGATCTACTTGGCCGCCTCGACTACGCCGCTCTGACGGCTCTTGAGGTTTTTGTCGGCTTTGTACTGCTGTGCCACCGCTGGAACACTGGCGCTGCGCCCGGTTTCCACCCAGCTGCGGATGCGGCTGGCATCGGCAAAATGCGTGTATTTGCCAAACGCATCGAGAATCACCAGGGCGACCGGACGGTTGCCCATCTTCGTCACCAGCACCAGGCAATGGCCGGCCGGGTTGGTGAAGCCGGTCTTGGTGATCTTGATGTCCCAATCGGCCTTATTGACCAAGTGGTCGGTATTGCGGAAGCCCAGGGTGTAGTTGGGTTTGCGGAACGCCACGGTTTTTTCCTTGGTGGTGGTCAGTTGCACCAGAAGCGGTTGCTTGTGCGCGGCCACCAGCAGTTTGCTCAGGTCGCGGGCGGTGGAAACGTTGCGCTCCGACAAGCCGGTCGGCTCGACAAAGTGCGTGCTGGTCATGCCCAGCGCCTTGGCCTTGGCGTTCATTGCCGCAATAAAAGCAGCGTAGCCGCCCGGATAGTGATGGGCGAGGCTGGCGGCGGCGCGGTTTTCCGAGGACATCAAGGCGATCAGCAGCATCTCGCGGCGCGGCAGCTCACTCTTGAGTTTGACCCGGGAGAACACGCCCTTCATTTCCGGAGTGTTCCTGATGTCGACATCGATCCATTCGTCCATGTTCTGTCGAGCTTCCACCACGACCAGGCCAGTCATCAGCTTGCTGACGGAAGCAATCGGCACGATCACGTCAGGGTTGCTGGAATAGATGACCTTATTGGTCTGCATATCCATGAGCAGGGCGCTGCCGGACGCGATCTTCAAAGTCGAAGCGTCACGTGGGACAGCGGTGGTTTCCGCAGCGTTGATCGTTGGCGTGATGAATGTGCCCGTAACAGCAAACAACAGGCTCAGAATCGAGAGACGAATTTTCACGCGGGCGAACTCTAAAAGGTTGGATATACCGTTAGTTTGTAACGGGTTATTTCTTAAAACCGGCGCATTTTAGGAGTATGGCTGAAGAACTGTCGATGGTTGTTTGTAAGACCTGAAAATCTCGTGAAAAGGCCTGTAAAAAGAGCGGTTTCCGGCGAACGGTTGAAGTTTTTTCTCAGGCATTAAAAACCCCGCACGAGGCGGGGTTCTGGTGCGGCGGAAAAAACTGGTCAGACGTGCAGGGTTTCTGCCGCGTAGAGGGTATTTTCCAGCAGGCAGGCACGGGTCATCGGGCCAACGCCGCCCGGTACCGGAGTAATCCAGCCAGCGCGGGGCAGGGCGGTTTCGTAGACGACGTCACCGACCAGTTTGCCGTCTTCCTGACGGTTGATGCCGACGTCGATCACGATCGCGCCTTCCTTGATCCACTCGCCCTTGACCAGGCCCGGTTTGCCGGCGGCGACGACCACCAGATCAGCGCGGCCGACGTGACCGGCCAGATCCTTGGTGAAGCGGTGAGTCACGGTGACGGTGCAGCCGGCCAGCAGCAGCTCCATAGCCATCGGGCGACCGACGATATTCGAGGCGCCCACGACTACCGCGTCCATCCCGTAAAGATCAGCGCCAGTGCTTTCCAGCAAGGTCATGATGCCTTTCGGGGTGCAGGGGCGCAGCAGCGGGATGCGCTGGGCCAGGCGGCCGACGTTGTACGGGTGGAAGCCGTCGACGTCTTTGTCCGGGCGGATGCGTTCCAGCAGCTTGGACGCATCGAGGTGTTCGGGCAGAGGCAACTGCAGGAGCACGCCGTCGATGGCCGGATCGTCATTAAGGCGATCGATCAGATCGGTCAGGGCTTCCTGAGTGGTGTCGGAGGGCAGGTCGTAGGCTTGAGAGAGGAAGCCAACCTCTTCACAGTCTTTACGCTTGTGCGAGACATAAACCTGAGAGGCAGGATCGCTGCCGACCAGGATCACCGCGAGGCCGGGGGTGCGCAGGCCTTGCTGGCGACGCTCGGCAACTCGTTGGGCGATCTGCTGGCGCAGGCTGGCGGCGATCGATTTGCCGTCGATTAGTTGTGCAGTCATTGCGCGTGATTAACCATCGAGAGGGGAAAAAATGAGAACGCATTCTCGCATGTCGAGCGGTGAGGGCAAAGGCGCTTGGTCAGCAAATTCCTCTAACTCCTTTAATTAAATGAATTTTTTTCAAAAAGGATTTGACGACCTTTGGAGCCCTCTATACTATTCGTCGCACTTGTCGGGCACAGCCTAGCACTGGTTAAGAAGGTGAAGCGGAATCAAGGTTCTGCGACGCTGGAAAGCACTTAGTTTGTAGTCCTTTAAGAGTACAGATTAACAAGGCGCCCGTAGCTCAGCTGGATAGAGCATCCGCCTTCTAAGCGGATGGTCGCAGGTTCGAGTCCTGCCGGGTGCGCCATTAGGCAGCTTTGGCACAAGTAACGCGATATGGTGGGCGTAGCTCAGTTGGTAGAGCACGGGATTGTGACTCCCGTTGTCGTGGGTTCGATCCCCATCGTCCACCCCATATTTCGAAAGGCGCCAGATTTAACGGTCTGGCGCCTTTGCTTTAAAAGCTTCATCCGCGGATGTGGTGGAATTGGTAGACACACTGGATTTAGGTTCCAGCGCCGCGAGGCGTAAGAGTTCGAGTCTCTTCATCCGCACCAAATAAAGCTTCATCTGTGCCTCCGGCCTGATGAAGTTTCAACAAAGAAGTTGTTTGGCTTTTTTGTTACGCAATATGGTGGGCGTAGCTCAGTTGGTAGAGCACGGGATTGTGACTCCCGTTGTCGTGGGTTCGATCCCCATCGTCCACCCCATATTTCGAAAGGCGCCAGATTTAACAGTCTGGCGCCTTTTTTGTTTTAGCGGTTTCGAAATCCGGCCATGGCCGATTTCGAAGCGCAGGGCAGGGCACTTCATCGCTTTTAAAGGATCGGATGACGCTGAACTGCTCGTCGTTCCGGTTTTACCGGAACGCCTGTCGGGGCGGATTTGATAGTTGCTTCTATATATAGAAGCGTTGCTGCAGAGCCCTGACGTGATCGCTTGTATTCGCCAGTGGAGTGCACGGCATTCGTGCGGCGCTCCCTATAAATTGCCTGCTGTTTTTTTACCCGTTTCCAGTAGGGTGACTTCTTGAGTTTGACCCACTAGAATGCATGCCCTTGATTCTGGGGTCGGAAACGGCCGGCTAACGTCTGTGCAACGAGGAATATCCATGCAAGTTTCTGTTGAAAATACTACTGCTCTCGAGCGCCGCATGAGCGTCACCGTGCCGGCAGAGCGCATCGAGACTCAGGTCAACAAGCGTCTGCAACAGACTGCCCAAAAGGCCAAAATTGCTGGCTTCCGTCCAGGCAAAGTGCCAATGAGCGAAATCAAGCGCCGTTTCGGTGCTGATGCGCGTCAGGAAGCGGTAGGCGACGTCATCCAGTCTTCCTTCTACGAAGCTGTGGTCGAGCAGAAGCTCAACCCTGCCGGTTCGCCTTCGATCGAGCCAAAGTCGCTCGAAGCGGGCAAGGATCTGGAGTACGTTGCTGTATTCGAAGTCTTCCCTGAGTTCACCGTTGCTGGCTTCGAAGGCATCACCGTTGAGCGTCTGAGCGCTGAAGTGGCTGACGCTGACCTGGACAAGATGCTCGACATCCTGCGCAAGCAGAACACCCGTTTCGAAGTGGCCGACCGTGCCGCGCAGAACGAAGACCAGCTGAACATCGATTTCGTTGGCAAGGTTGACGGCGAAGTGTTCGCTGGCGGCTCCGCCAAGGGCACTCAGCTGGTACTGGGTTCCGGCCGTATGATCCCGGGCTTCGAAGAAGGCCTGGTTGGCGCTAAGGCTGGCGAAGAGCGCGTTCTGAACCTGACCTTCCCTGAGGACTATCAGAACCTGGACCTGGCTGGCAAAACCGCCGAGTTCACCGTGACCGTCAACACTGTGTCCGAGCCTAAGCTGCCTGAGCTGAACGAAGAGTTCTTCGCTCAATTCGGCATCAAGGAAAGCGGCATCGACGGTTTCCGCACCGAAGTTCGCAAGAACATGGAGCGTGAACTGCGTCAGGCGATCAAATCCAAGGTCAAGAATCAGGTAATGGACGGTCTGCTGGCCACCAACCCGATCGAAGTGCCAAAGGCTCTGCTGTCCAACGAAGTTGACCGTCTGCGCGTGCAGGCTGTTCAGCAGTTCGGCGGCAACATCAAGCCAGACCAGCTGCCGGCCGAGCTGTTCGAAGAGCAAGCCAAGCGCCGCGTCGTGCTGGGCCTGATCGTTGCTGAAGTGGTCAAGCAGTTCGACCTCAAGCCTGACGAAGCTCGCGTTCGCGAAATGATTCAGGAAATGGCTTCCGCTTACCAGGAGCCAGAGCAGGTCGTGTCGTGGTACTACAAAAACGAGCAGCAACTGAACGAAGTGCGTTCGGTTGTGCTGGAAGAACAAGTTGTGGATACTGTTCTGCAGAAAGCTAGTGTGACCGACAAATCGGTCTCCTACGAAGAAGCAGTCAAGCCGGTAGAAGCTCCAGCAGCCGACTGATTGATTTTGCGTTAGAAGTGCACACCATAAGCCAGCTCTCGAGCTGGCTTATGCGTATTCAAGACATAACTATTTGGGAGCGACTGCAGAGCATGTTCCGTAATTCTTATATTCAGCAGAACTCTGATATCCAGGCCGCTGGCGGCCTGGTCCCGATGGTTGTCGAGCAGTCCGCTCGTGGCGAACGCGCCTACGACATCTACTCGCGCCTGCTCAAGGAGCGAGTGATCTTTCTGGTGGGCCCGGTAGAGGACTACATGGCCAACCTGATCTGTGCGCAACTGCTGTTCCTTGAAGCGGAAAACCCGGACAAGGACATCCATCTGTACATCAACTCGCCGGGCGGTTCGGTGACTGCCGGCATGTCGATCTACGACACCATGCAGTTCATCAAGCCGAACGTATCGACTACCTGCATCGGTCAGGCCTGCAGCATGGGCGCATTCCTGCTCACCGCAGGTGCACCGGGCAAGCGTTTCTGCCTGCCGAACTCGCGCGTGATGATTCACCAGCCACTGGGCGGTTTCCAGGGTCAGGCGTCGGACATCGAAATCCACGCCAAGGAAATCCTCTTCATCCGCGAGCGTCTGAACATGCTGATGGCCAAGCACAGCGGCCGTACTCTGGAAGAAATCGAGCGCGATACCAATCGCGACAACTTCATGAGTGCCGAAGCTGCGAAGGAATACGGCCTGATCGACGAAGTGATCAACCAGCGTCCAGCTTAATATAAGCAGCGCAAAACAGGCCTGATCGGCATGTCCGATCAGCGGCGGGCTTGAAAAAGCCCGCAATAGCCTTCATCTTGTGTTGCAAGCCTATTGGATTTGGATCGAACGAATGACTGACACCCGCAACGGCGAGGACAACGGCAAGCTGCTCTATTGCTCCTTCTGTGGCAAAAGCCAGCATGAAGTGCGCAAATTGATTGCCGGCCCCTCGGTCTTTATCTGCGACGAGTGCGTCGACCTGTGCAATGACATCATCCGCGAGGAGGTGCAGGAAGCACAGGCCGAAAGCAGCGCGCATAAATTGCCTTCGCCTAAAGAAATCAGCGGCATCCTTGACCAGTACGTCATTGGTCAGGAGCGTGCGAAAAAGGTTTTGGCCGTAGCGGTGTACAACCACTACAAGCGCCTGAACCAGCGTGACAAAAAGGCTGACGACGTCGAACTCGGCAAGAGCAACATCCTGCTGATCGGCCCGACAGGCTCCGGTAAAACCCTGCTGGCCGAAACACTGGCCCGCTTGCTGAACGTTCCGTTCACCATCGCCGACGCAACCACCCTCACCGAGGCCGGTTACGTGGGTGAAGATGTCGAGAACATCATTCAGAAGCTGCTGCAGAAGTGCGATTACGACGTAGAGAAAGCCCAGATGGGCATTGTCTACATCGACGAAATCGACAAGATTTCCCGCAAGTCCGACAACCCGTCGATCACCCGTGATGTTTCCGGTGAAGGCGTGCAGCAGGCCTTGCTCAAGTTGATCGAAGGCACGGTCGCTTCGGTACCGCCGCAAGGTGGCCGCAAGCATCCGCAGCAGGAGTTCCTGCAGGTCGACACCCGTAACATCCTGTTCATCTGCGGTGGTGCGTTCTCCGGCCTGGAAAAGGTCATTCAGAACCGTTCCACCAAAGGCGGCATCGGCTTCAATGCCGAAGTGCGCAGCAAGGAAGAGGGCAAGAAGGTCGGTGAATCCCTGCGTGAAGTCGAGCCTGACGATCTGGTCAAGTTCGGTCTGATCCCGGAATTCGTCGGTCGTCTGCCGGTCCTGGCGACACTGGACGAGCTCGACGAGGCTGCGCTGATGCAAATCCTCACAGAGCCGAAAAATGCTCTGACCAAACAGTATGCCAAGCTGTTCGAGATGGAAGGCGTGGATCTGGAATTCCGTTCCGACGCGCTGAAATCGGTCGCCAAGCGTGCCCTGGAACGTAAAACCGGTGCCCGTGGCCTGCGTTCGATTCTCGAAGGTGTATTGCTCGACACGATGTATGAGATCCCCTCGCAGTCCGAGGTGAGCAAAGTCGTGATCGATGAAAGCGTGATCGAAGGCAAGTCCAAGCCACTGTATATCTACGAAAACAGTGAGCCGACGGCCAAGGCAGCGCCGGACGCGTAAGCGTTCACAGCGCCGCAACAAAGAAGGGGCCTTCGGGCCTCTTTTTTTTTAAGTCGTTTTTTACCTCCGCTTTGCGCTTGTTTTTTTTCGAGGCAGCCCCCATCTTGGTTTCAAGCTTAATTCCATCTGATTACGGCCATACGGCCGCCGTAGAGGCGAAATCATGAAGACAACCATCGAATTGCCTCTCCTGCCATTGCGTGATGTCGTGGTTTATCCGCACATGGTTATCCCGCTGTTCGTGGGGCGCGAGAAATCCATCGAAGCCCTCGAGGCAGCGATGACGGGTGACAAGCAGATTCTGCTGCTGGCCCAGCGAAACCCGGCTGACGATGATCCCGGTGAAGACGCTCTCTATCGCGTAGGTACGATTGCCACGGTTCTGCAGCTGCTGAAGCTGCCTGACGGCACCGTCAAGGTTCTGGTCGAAGGCGAGCAGCGTGGTACTGTCGAGCGCTTCAGCGAAGTCGATGGCCACTGCCGCGCCGAAGTGTCTCTGATCGAAGAAGTCGACGCCGCCGAGCGCGAGTCGGAAGTCTTCGTGCGCACACTGCTGTCGCAGTTCGAACAATACGTTCAGCTGGGCAAGAAGGTTCCGGCTGAAGTCCTGTCGTCGCTCAACAGCATCGATGAGCCCGGTCGTCTGGTCGACACCATGGCCGCGCACATGGCGCTGAAAATCGAGCAGAAGCAGGAAATCCTCGAGATCATCGATCTGTCGGCCCGTGTCGAGCACGTGCTGGCGCTGCTGGATGCTGAAATCGATCTGTTGCAGGTTGAAAAACGCATCCGCGGTCGCGTCAAGAAGCAGATGGAGCGCAGTCAGCGCGAGTACTACCTGAATGAGCAGATGAAGGCCATTCAGAAAGAACTCGGTGACGGCGATGAAGGCCACAACGAAATCGAAGAGCTGAAAAAGCGCATCGATGCTGCCGGCCTGCCGAAAGACGCGCTGGCCAAGGCGACTGCCGAGCTGAACAAGCTCAAGCAGATGTCGCCGATGTCGGCTGAAGCCACCGTGGTGCGTTCCTACATCGACTGGCTGGTGCAGGTGCCGTGGAAGGCGCAGAGTAAGGTACGCCTCGACCTGGCCCGTGCAGAAGACATTCTCGACGCCGATCACTACGGCCTCGAAGAGGTCAAGGAGCGCATCCTTGAATACCTCGCCGTGCAGAAGCGCGTGAAGAAAATCCGTGGCCCGGTGTTGTGCCTGGTCGGTCCTCCAGGCGTGGGTAAAACCTCGCTGGCGGAATCGATTGCCCACGCCACCAACCGTAAATTCGTACGTATGGCCTTGGGCGGCGTGCGTGACGAAGCGGAAATTCGTGGTCACCGCCGGACCTACATCGGTTCGATGCCGGGAAGATTGATTCAAAAGATGACAAAAGTGGGCGTACGCAACCCGCTGTTCCTGCTCGATGAAATCGACAAGATGGGTAGCGACATGCGTGGCGATCCGGCGTCGGCGTTGCTGGAAGTGCTTGATCCCGAGCAAAACCACAACTTCAACGATCACTATCTGGAAGTCGATTACGACCTCTCTGATGTGATGTTCCTGTGCACCTCGAACTCGATGAACATCCCGCCAGCGCTGCTGGACCGGATGGAAGTCATCCGTCTGCCGGGTTACACCGAAGACGAGAAGATCAACATCGCCGTGAAATACCTCTCGCCGAAACAGATCGCCGCCAATGGTCTGAAGAAGGGCGAGCTGGAGTTCGACGAGGAAGCGATCCGCGACATCATCCGTTATTACACCCGTGAAGCGGGCGTGCGGGGCCTCGAGCGGCAGATCGCCAAGGTCTGCCGCAAGGCAGTGAAAGAGCATGCGCTGGAAAAACGCTTCTCGGTAAAAGTGACAGCTGATCTGCTCGAGCATTTCCTCGGCGTGCGCAAGTTCCGCTACGGCCTGGCCGAGCAGCAGGATCAGGTGGGGCAGGTGACTGGCCTGGCGTGGACTCAGGTTGGCGGCGAATTGCTGACCATCGAAGCCGCAGTGATTCCGGGTAAAGGGCAGCTGATCAAGACCGGTTCGCTCGGTGATGTGATGGTCGAATCGATCACTGCCGCACAGACCGTTGTGCGCAGCCGCGCCAAGAGCCTGGGCATCCCGCTGGACTTCCACGAGAAGCGCGACACCCATATTCACATGCCGGAAGGTGCTACGCCGAAAGACGGCCCTAGCGCTGGCGTGGGCATGTGCACCGCGTTGGTCTCGGCATTGACCGGCATTCCGGTGCGCGCCGATGTCGCCATGACCGGTGAGATCACTTTGCGTGGTCAGGTATTGGCAATTGGCGGTTTGAAAGAAAAACTGCTGGCGGCACATCGCGGCGGAATCAAGATTGTGATTATTCCGGAAGAAAACGTCCGCGATCTGAAGGAGATTCCTGACAATATCAAGCAGGATCTGCAGATCAAACCGGTTAAATGGATTGACGAGGTCCTGCAAATTGCGCTGCAATACGCGCCGGAGCCCTTGCCGGATGTGGCTCCGGAGATAGTTGCCAAGGACGAAAAACGCGAGTCTGATGCCAAGGAAAGAATTAGCACGCATTAATACGTTTTAGCCTGGGGGGCTTTCCTTGACAGCATTTTAGAGCCCTTGTTATAAAGCGGCTCTTAAGTGTCTGTAGGCCATTCAGCACTCGTTTTTGCTTTCACCAAAAAACTTAGAAACATCTCAAAATAGATATAAGGGGACTTAGAGTGAACAAGTCGGAACTGATTGATGCTATCGCTGCATCCGCTGATATCCCGAAAGCTGCTGCTGGCCGTGCGCTGGACGCTGTAATCGAATCCGTCACTGGCGCTCTGAAGGCTGGCGACTCCGTTGTTCTGGTTGGTTTCGGTACTTTCTCCGTGACTGACCGTCCGGCTCGTACCGGTCGCAACCCGCAAACCGGCAAGTCTCTGGAAATCCCGGCTGCCAAGAAGCCAGGTTTCAAAGCCGGTAAAGCGCTGAAAGAAGCTGTTAACTGAGTTTCCAGGTTTTTACCCATCCGGGTCGGGGTCAAGCCTGACTTGGCAGCGGAGCGGTAGAGCAGGTGGCTGAAAGAGCCACCTGTAACGCCGGGATCGAGGGTTCGAGCCCTGTCCGCTCCGCCAGTTACGAGAAGGCGCATCCTCGGATGCGCCTTTCTTCTATCCGGATTCTACCCACGCTCCACGGTTGCCTAAATTGAAGTTCAACCGTTTCTGGGGGACGCATGCTGCAGAATATCAGGGACAATTCACAAGGCTGGATTGCCAAGACCATTATCGGGGTCATCGTTGCACTGATGGCCCTGACCGGTTTCGATGCCATTTTCCAGGCCACGACTCACAAGAACGAGGCGGCCAAGGTCAACGGTGACGAAATCAGCCAGAACGAGCTGAGCCAGGCCGTTGATATGCAACGCCGTCAGCTGATGCAACAGCTGGGCAAGGACTTCGATGCTTCCTTGCTCGACGAAAAGATGCTGCGCGAATCGGCGCTCAAAGGCCTGATCGACCGCAAGTTGCTGCTGCAAGGCGCCGAACAGGCGAAGTTCTCATTCTCCGAAGCCGCGCTGGATCAAGTGATCCTGCAGACGCCTGAATTCCAGGTCGACGGCAAGTTCAGCTCGGAGCGTTTCGACCAGGTGATCCGTCAACTGGGCTACAGCCGCATGCAGTTCCGCCAGATGCTGGCTCAGGAAATGCTCATCGGCCAATTGCGCGCAGGCGTTGCCGGCAGCGGTTTCGTCACCGACGCCGAAGTGCTGGCATTCGCCCGTCTGGAAAAACAGACCCGTGATTTCGCCACTCTGAACGTCAAGGCCAACCCGGCTGCGGTCAAGCTGACCGATGACGAGGTCAAGGCTTACTACGACGAGCACGCCAAGGAATTCATGACGCCGGACCAGGTGATCATCGATTACGTCGAGCTGAAGAAGTCGTCGTTCTTCGATCAGGTTGCGGTCAAGGATGAAGATCTTGAGGCGGCGTATCAGAAAGAGATCGCCAACCTGGCGGAACAGCGTCGTGCCGCGCACATCCTTATCGAAGTGAACGACAAGACCACCGAAGCGCAGGCCAAGGCGAAGATCGACGAAGTCCAGGCGCGTCTGGCCAAGGGTGAGAAGTTCGAAGCGCTGGCCAAAGAGTTCTCGCAGGACCCGGGTTCCGCCAACAATGGTGGTGATCTCGGTTACGCCGGTCCTGGCGTTTACGATCCGGCCTTCGAAAAGGCTCTGTACTCGCTGTCGAAAGACCAGGTGTCCGAGCCGATTCGTACCGACTTCGGTTATCACCTGATCAAGCTGTTGGGCGTGGAAGCGCCTGAAGTGCCGACCCTGGCCAGCCTGAAAGACAAGCTGACCCGCGAGCTGAAAGCCGCGCAGGTCGAGCAGCGTTTTGTTGAGGCGACCAAGCAACTGGAAGACTCGGCGTTCGAAGCCTCTGACCTGGCACAGCCAGCAGCGGATCTGAAACTGACCGTGCACACTTCCAAGCCGTTCGGCCGTGAAGGTGGCGAAGGTGTTGCCGCCAACCGTGCCGTGGTCACTGCCGCGTTCAGCCCGGAAGTGATTGATGAAGGTGCCAACAGCACCGCCATCGAGCTGGACCCGGAAACCGTGATCGTGCTGCGTTCCAAGGAGCACCTGAAGCCTGCGCAACTGCCGCTGGAAAGTGTGAGCGCGGCGATCCGCACTCAGCTGACCAAGGAGCACGCCAGTGCCGAGGCCAAGACCCGTGCCGAGAAGCTGATCGCTGATCTGCGCGATGGCAAGGCGCCGCTGGACAAGGCCATTGACGGTCAGAACTGGAAGATCACCGAAGCGGCCACCCGTGGTCAGGAAGGGGTTGATCCGGCTGTGCTGCAGGCACTGTTCCGTATGCCGAAGCCGGCTGCCAAGGACAAGCCGACGTTCTCCAGCGTTACGTTGCCGGATGGCAGCCTGATGGTTGTGCGACTCAACGGTGTTAACGAAGCTGCCGCGCCTACTGATGAAGAGAAGGCGCAATATCGTCGCTTCCTGGCTTCCCGTGAAGGGCAGCAGGACTTTGCGGCGTATCGCAAGCAGTTGGAAGCTGAGGCGGAGATCGAGCGGTTCTGATCTTTTGACTGACGTTTGAAGGAGCCCCGGCCTGGTTGGTCGGGGCTTTTTTGTTTTTGGTGGCTTGGCGGCCTTTGGGCCGGCCATGCTCTGGGTGGTTTGGGTGAATATCCGTTTCTTCGGGTGCTGCAGCTGGCGGTTTCGCCCTTACGGCGAGGCACTTTTTCCAGACGCCGAAAAAGTACCCAAAAAGGCTTGCTCCTACGTTCGGCCCTCGCAGGCTCGGGTTCCTTCGCTGCGGGATCGATCCGGGAGCAGCGGCTCCGGTTTGCTTCGCTGCACCTCCTTCCGCTGTGTCTGGCTGCGCCAGACGGTCGCTACGCTCCCACACCCGGATCAATCCCTCCGCTCAGCCTTCCGACGTCGCCGATGGATCAAAAGCAAGATCAGAAGCACTCGAGCTTGCGCTCATTGTTGAGTGGGGCGGCTTTGCCGCGGGCAGCTGCGCTGCTTTGCTTTTCTGTGGGAGCGAGCCTGCTCGCGAAGGCGGCCTGACAGCCGACCTGATCTTGAATTTTTACCTTTCTTTTGCATTTAGAACACGCCGGTCGGTTCTGGGGTGTTATGGCCGTCGAGCCGACAAGCCACGGCGAAATTGCGCGCGTTGATCGATCATTTGTCCACGCGGCTTTTTCCTGATGGCCATGACCGGTAAAGTTGTAACCGATTCTTGACACTATTCCATGCGCCATGGGGCGGCGATCTGTTGCACAATACGCCCCGGACTGTTTTCCCTCAGGATGTTCAATGTTGATTTTCACTCCCATGCGTGTTGTCGGGCTGGCGCTTTTGTTGACTGCGGTGGCCGGTTGTTCGAAGGACAAGCCGATCTATGAGCATGAGAACTTCGATGACTCCGGCACCTTTTCGCGCAATTATCCGGTAACCGACACCGCCAGTTGCGAAGCGGCCCGGCGCGCGTTGCTCAGTCAGGGCTACATCATTACCAGCAGTGATCCGAAGCTGGTCAGCGGTCACAAGAGCTTCCAGCAGACCGGCGAGACCCATCTCGAGATCAGCTTCAACGTGGTCTGCGCCGAAGATGGCAGCGCCGGCCATCATGCGACGGTGTTCGCCAACGCCTTGCAGGATCGTTATGCGTTGAAGAAGACCAACAACTCGGCCAGCCTCGGGGTTGGTGTGTTGGGCTCGGTGTCGATGCCGATCGGCTCCTCGGATGATTCGATGGTCAAGGTCGCCAGTGAGACGGTCACGGCGCAGAAGTTCTACGAGCGCTTCTTCACGCTGGTGGAGCAGTTCCTGCCCGCCGATGCGAAGAAAGCGGCGCATATCGAAGAAAAACCGAAAACCGACCTCGGTGTGCCTGAGCCGAAGGTGACGCCTGCTCCGGCTGCTGCGCCACTGATGCCGACACCGGCAGCAGAACCGGCCCCTGCGCCGGCTGCGGAACCAGCACCGGCCCCGATTGAAGCCGCGCCAGTGAGTTCCGAGCCGGTGGTGCCGCCAGCGGAGTCGACGCCGATTTCGCCTGCGCCAGCGCCCGTGGAAGAGCCAGCGCCGACCAGCGAAACCATCACGCCACCGACCAACCCGGATATTCCTCCACCGTCCGAGCCGATTCCGGCGATGCCTGCGTCGGGCCAATAAGAAACCAAGCGAGACCCTGTGGGAGCGAGCCTGCTCGCGAAGCGGTGTATCAGTCGACAGATGATCAGACTGTCACACCGCTATCGGGAGCAGGCTCGCTCCCACAGTGGTTTTCGGGTTGGCTTAAGATCTGGTTACATACCTGCGACATCAGCGCCGCGATAAATCCCCAGCCACCTGCTACGTTTTATTCATGAAGGCTGCGTTTCACTTTTCCTTCACACGGGCACTTTATGCTCGGGGCACAGGTCGATTGATCAGGCCATTTTCATAGCGAGTAGTTGGGGGATTCATACGATGGATGAGTATCAGGAAGAACTGCTCGAATACCAGGCCTTTGAGCTGGATCAACCAGAACCGGCTGACGACGCGACGGAGCTCTGAGCTTCAGGCTCCCGAGCGGTAATTTCGTCGGGATTCGCCGGGCGTCTGCCCGCTCCAGCGCTTGAATGCACGCTGGAAGGCTTCAGCTGAGGCAAAGCCCAGCAGGTAGGCGATCTCGCCGAACGCCAGTTCGGTGTCGCGGATGTAGGTCATTGCCAGGTCGCGGCGTGTGTCATTGAGGATCGCGCGAAATTGCGTGCCTTCCTCTGCTAGTTTGCGTCGCAGGGTCCAGGTCGGCAGTTTCAGGCGTGCCGCGACTTCCTCAAGATCCGGCTCGCGGCCGCCGTTGAGCAACGGGCCGAGCAACTGAGTGATGCGCTCGCGCAGGCTGCGGGTGCGGGTCAGTTGTTCCAGCTCCCGCTCGCACAATTGCAGCAGATGTCGCCAGGTGCTCGGGCAATGTTCGGGATTGCGCAGGGCAAGGCTGTTCAGGCTCAGGCGCAGCTGATTGCGTTCGGTGCTGAACTGGATCGGGCAGTCGCCGAGCATTGTGTAGGCGTCGCGGTAATCCGGCGCTTCGAATTCGATTTCGATTCGCTCGGCGCGCAACGTTTCGCCGCACAGGCTCGACAACTGATGCAGCCAGCCGGCGAGGATCGAGTCGACCACGAAGCGGTTATAGGCGTTGTACGGGCTGATCGAGTAGAAGCGCAGCCACGCACCGTTGGCGTCTTCGTGGAAACTGGACTGCCCGCGATAGTTGGAACCGTACAGCGGCTCGAAGCGCGTCAGGCAGCGGGCCGCTTCGCGCACGGTGGGTGCTTGCGCGGCGGTGATGCCGGCCAGCCCAGCCTGATTCAAGCGGATCATCCGGCCCATGCGCAGGCCCAGGGCCGGATCGCCGGTCAGTTGAATCGCCGCGTGGCCCAGGCGCATGTAACGCGGGATCGACAAGCGTGCCCCGGCCTCGGCCATTCGCGCGGCATCGAGGCCGTATTGCTCGAGCAGAGGCAGCGGGTCGGTGCCGTGGCTGCGCACGGCGTCGGCCAGACTATGGACGAAGCCCACCGACAGATCCCCGAGGCGCATCGGCTGCGGCTTCATGGTTTACAGCCAGACGTTCAGCAAGCGCGCACCACGGGCCTCGCCATCGGCGAACTGCTGGCCGTTGCTGCTGAGAAAGCTTGTGCCGGTACTCGGCTTGTCCCAGAACTGCCCGCGCATGAACACACTCATGCCGGCAATCGCGTGGCTGCTTGGCGGTTGCGCGGTGAGGGTCAGTCGATGCCAAGCTTGACCTTCACTGAGGTCGCCGGGCTTGAGGCTGACCGAGCCCGGCGTGCTCGAACCCTTGTAGCCGCGCCATGGCTTGTCCCAGGCGCCTTGACCAATAACCTGCGCCGGCACGGCCACCAGTTGCGCGCCTTGTTCATCGAGGGTGCGGTAGTTGCCGGGATACCAGCTGTCACTGCCGATCAGGATGCCCAAGCGTCCGGCCGGTGTGTCGACGACCTGGATGGCGTGTTTGTCTTCGGCCTGAATCACACCTTGCTGATCAAAGATCGGATGCATCTGCCGCTGCGGCTGGCCCAACGGTACGCCGTCGCGACCAAACACCACGCTACTGTTGAACAGGGCGCCGCTGCCGGGCTTGAGCCGGCCGTCGCGGATGCTTGGCTCCGGCAGCACGATGGAGCCGGCGACGAGAGTGACCTGGAACTCCTTGGCCAGACCGCCGAACAGCGCCTGGTAATCCTTGGCCATGGCCTTCGCTTTCATCCGCAGATAAGCATCGTTCAGCCGTTGCTCGCCCTTGGCCCGCAGCCACGCTCGGGCAAACAACAGTGGATTGCTCGCCGCCAGCCAGTTCATTGCCTCCGCCAGCGTTGGCGCCTGATAAAGCTCGTCTTTCTCGCCGCTGATCATCAGCCAGGTGCCGACGTGCTCGGGCAACACCACCACGGTTTTTTCGTTGAGCAAGCCCTGATCGCGGGCCTGCTGCAAATACGCCGCGAGTTTGCGGTGCAGGCGTGCGGAGCTTTGGTAATCGGTGGGGAACAGTTCGGGCTGAATGCCGAGCAGATTGCCACGGTCGGCGGGCGTGCCCTGATTGACGGCGAGCTTGATGCGCAGGTCCGACAGGTAATGTCCCGCCGGCCGGTCTGCCGCCCACATGGCGTAGGTGGTCAGGGCGGCAATGAGGGCCATGGAGAAAAACAGATACAGAAGTTTGCGCATGAAAACCAACAACAGCCGGGTACAGAGTGTGGCGCCTAGGGTAGGGCCCATGGCCCTGATTGCCAAGGGGCGCTGCGCATTTGGATCAATAACTTGTCAGTTACGGTCATTGAGTGACAGCGGTGCGACTCTTAGTCTGTCGAACATGACTGACGGGGGACGTAGAGCTCCCGCAACTTTTCCGTGATCGCTCGTTGTGGAGTTACCGATGACCGCCGCTCATTACCCGCATTTGCTGGCCCCGCTGGACCTGGGATTCACCACGCTGCGCAACCGTAGCCTGATGGGCTCGATGCACACCGGCCTGGAAGAAAAGCCGGGTGGCTTCGAGCGCATGGCGGCGTACTTCGCCGAACGTGCCCGTGGCGGTGTCGGCCTGATGGTCACCGGCGGCATCGGCCCGAATGACGAGGGCGGCGTGTATTCCGGCGCGGCCAAGCTCACTACCGAGGAAGAGGCGCTCAAGCACCGCATCGTCACTCGCGCGGTGCACGAGGCGGGCGGCAAGATCTGCATGCAGATTCTCCACGCCGGCCGCTATGCCTACAGCCCGAAACAGGTAGCACCGAGCGCGATTCAAGCGCCGATCAACCCGTTCAAGCCCAAAGAGCTGGACGAAGAGGGCATCGAAAAGCAGATCAGCGATTTCGTCACCTGCTCGGTATTGGCGCAAACCGCCGAATACGACGGCGTCGAGATCATGGGCTCGGAAGGTTACTTCATTAACCAGTTCCTCGCCGCCCACACCAACCACCGTACCGACCGCTGGGGTGGCAGCTACGAAAACCGCATGCGCCTGCCGGTAGAAATTGTCCGGCGTGTGCGCGAAGCGGTCGGGCCGAATTTCATCATCATCTTCCGCCTGTCGATGCTCGATCTGGTCGAAGGTGGCAGCACCTGGGATGAAATCGTCATGCTGGCCAAAGCCATCGAACAGGCGGGCGCGACGATCATCAACACCGGTATCGGCTGGCACGAAGCGCGGATTCCGACCATCGCCACCAAGGTTCCGCGTGCAGCGTTCAGCAAGGTCACGGCCAAGTTGCGCGGCTCGGTGAGCATTCCGCTGATCACCACCAACCGCATCAATACCCCGGAAATTGCCGAGCAGATTCTTGCTGAAGGCGACGCCGACATGGTTTCCATGGCCCGCCCATTCCTCGCCGATCCGGACTTCGTCAACAAGGCCGCCGCAGGCCGTGCCGACGAAATCAACACCTGCATCGGCTGCAACCAGGCGTGCCTCGACCACACCTTTGGCGGCAAACTCACCAGTTGCCTGGTCAACCCGCGTGCCTGCCACGAAACCGAACTTAATTACCTGCCGGTGCAGCAGATCAAGAAAATCGCCGTGGTCGGTGCCGGCCCTGCCGGTTTGTCCGCCGCCACCGTGGCCGCCGAGCGCGGTCATCAGGTGACGCTGTTCGATTCGGCCAGCGAGATCGGCGGGCAGTTCAACATTGCCAAGCGCGTACCGGGCAAGGAGGAGTTTTTCGAAACCCTGCGCTACTTCAACCGCAAGCTGCAAACCACCAATGTCGAGGTGTGCCTGAACACCCGGGTCGACGTGGCCAAGTTGGTTGACGGCGGTTACGACGAGATCATCCTCGCCACCGGTATCGCCCCGCGCGTGCCGGCGATTCCGGGCGTCGAGAATGCCAAGGTCCTGAGTTATCTGGACGTGATCCTCGAGCGCAAGCCGGTCGGCAAGCGTGTCGCGGTAATCGGTGCTGGCGGGATCGGTTTCGATGTCTCGGAATTTCTCGTTCATCAAGGCGTGGCCACCAGTCTGGATCGCGCGGCGTTCTGGAAAGAGTGGGGCATCGACACGCAACTGGAGGCCCGTGGTGGTGTGGCGGGAATCAAAGCGGCGCCGCATGCGCCGGCCCGTGAGGTGTTCCTGTTGCAGCGCAAGAAAACCAAGGTCGGCGACGGTCTGGGTAAAACCACCGGCTGGATTCACCGCACCGGTCTGAAGAACAAGCAGGTGCAGATGCTCAACAGCGTCGAATACCTGAGCATCGATGACCAAGGCTTGCACATTCGCATCGGCGAAAGCGGTGAGCCGCAACTGCTGGCGGTGGACAACATCGTGATCTGTGCGGGGCAGGATCCGTTGCGTGAGTTGCACGATGGTCTGGTTGAAGCCGGGCAGAACGTGCACTTGATCGGCGGCGCGGATGTCGCGGCGGAGCTGGATGCCAAGCGCGCGATCAATCAGGGTTCACGGCTGGCGGCTGAGTTGTAAACACATTCTGTAGGAGCTGCCGAAGGCTGCGATCTGTTGATCCTGATTTCAAAAGCAAGATCAAAAGATCGCAGCCTGCGGCAGCTCCTACTAGTATGTGGTCTTTTCCAGATTGTGCAGTGCCCATGCTTTTGCCTCCCCCCGACTGGCTAGCCCAAGCCCCCCTCGAACCGCTCCGTCTAGGCTGGCTGGCAGACGCCGGCATCGAGGTTGCGGTCCTGCGCCTGGACCGCATCGACCCGCTGATCAGCGGCAACAAGTGGTTCAAACTCGTTGAACATCTCAAAGCCGCCGAGCGTGCCGGCGCCGAGGGCATCATCAGCCTTGGCGGTGCGCATTCCAATCACCTGCACGCGCTGGCGGCGGCGGGCAAGCGGCTGGGATTCAAAACCGTGGGGCTGCTGCGCGGGCACCTGCAGGACACGCCGACAGTGCGGGATTTGCAAACGTTCGGCATGCAGTTGCATTGGCTCGGTTACGCCGGCTACCGCGCGCGGCACGAAGCGGGATTCTGGGTGCCATGGCAAGCGCAATTTCCGACGCTGCATGCGGTGCCCGAGGGCGGTGGTGGACTGGCCGGCGCCTTGGGTTGCGCAGCGATCAGGCAGCAGGCCGAAGAGCAATTGGCCAAGCTCGGCTGGAATGATTTCGACGCCTGGTGGCTGGCCTGTGGCACCGGCACGACACTGGCCGGACTGGCGCTCGCCGAGCAAGGCAAGCGCGTGGTGTACGGTGCTCTGGCAGTGCCGGATGATCACGGCGTAGCGCCGAACATCGAGTCGATCCTCGCGCACGCCACCGAGCCTGCGGCGGACTATCAACTGATCGATGCCAGCCGTGGTGGTTTCGCCAAAGTTGACCAGGCGTTGCTGACCTTCATCGATCAGACCGAGCAAACCAGCGGCATCCCTTTGGAGCCGCTGTACACCGGCAAGGCCTTGCTGGCGCTCAAGCAGCATGTCGAGTCAGGCGAATTCGCGGTCGGCACGCGTCTGGTCTTTGCCCACACGGGTGGCCTGCAGGGACAACGCGGATTTGCAGCGATGTAGCCGATGGTCGCGATCAATACATGCCAACCTGCGGCGTGATGATATTTGCAATCAATCGAAGTGCAAGTTTTACGGTTTATGACTTCTGTTTATTGAAAGTTATTGTTGTACGTTGGTCTGCGCAGCGTAACTCTATGTTGTTTATATCTTGTGGTTTCTTTTGGTTTGAATAGTTGGTTGTGCGTGATTATTGTCGGCTCGGCTCTTTAGTTTGTTATTAAAGATCAAAACTATATTTATCAATTTGAGTGTGAATATGAAAAGTCCGATCTCGAAGCCTCGCCCTATTACCACTACGTCAAAGCCGGTAACAACAAAGCCAGTTGCGCCAACCAAACCAGTTGCGCCAACCAAGCCAGTAATTCCAACCAAACCAGTGGCGCCGACCAAGCCGGTAGCGCCGACCAAGCCAGTTGCGCCAACCAAGCCAGTGGCCCCGACCAAGCCGGTAGCGCCGACCAAGCCAGTGGCGCCAACCAAGCCAGTGGCGCCGACCAAGCCGGTAGCGCCAACCAAGCCAGTAGCGCCAACCAAACCAGTGCCGCCGGTTGACACCAAGCGTCCGCCAATGCCATGGCCGACCCTTAACATCAACATCGATCCTGTGGCCTTGATAACGCTGATTCAAACAATTGGTGCGAAAGTCAATGTCGATGGCTCCACCACACTGCCTGACGGCAGCGTAGTCGCTGTAGATAAAACTTCGATCAAGCGTCCCGACGGCATCATTCAATATGAAGACGGCCGGGTAGAGTATCCGGACGGGCGAATCGTCTGGCCGGATAATACCGTTGAATATCCGGATGGGCGTATTGTCTGGGAAGATGGAACTGAACAATTGCCGGACGGAAGTGTTAAACATCCCGATGGTCTTGCGTACGATGCGCAAGGTAACCTTATTTCCGAATAAGTCATAATCAAGCGATGTCTTTACTCAAGACAGTGCAAAAAAAACACCGCTGATTGCAATCAGCGGTGTTTTAGTTTTCCAGCCTCAAGCGTTTTGCGGCATCTCACCGTTGGCCAGACGCTTGTTGATGTCGGCGATCACTTCCGGCAGATCGCTGATGGTGTCGATCATGTAATGCGGCCGCGAATCTGCGAACAGCGCGTGGATGCGCTTGCGCTCACTGGCGAGTTCATCGCTGCCCAGCGCGCGGAAACCCTCATAATCCAGACCCAGCGCGTTGCCCGAGCAAATCAGCGCAACCGTCCACATGCCGGCCCGGCGGCCTTCGAGAATGCCCGGCACGGTGTCGTCGATCTTCACGCACGCTGCAACATCGTCGATGCCCAGAGCGATCACGTTGGCCAACGCTTGCGCCGGCCATGGACGACCGTTTGGCACTTCGTCGGTGGCGACCACGTGGTCGGCGACGTAGCCGTTGCTGGCGGCGAGTTCGACGACTTTGTCCATCACCGCTTTCGGGTAGCCGGAGCAGGAACCGATCTTGATCCCTTGCGCGCGCAGTTGGGCGATGGCGTCCAGCGCGCCGGGAATCAGTGCCGAGTGCTCGGCGATTTTCTCGATCTGCAACGGCATGAAACGGTTGTAGATAGCGGTGACGTCATCGTCGGTCGGCGTGCGACCGAACACCTTGCGATAACGCTCGGCCACTTGCGGCTGATCACAGAGGGTGCGGATGTGGTCCCACTTGCCCATGCCCATCGGCCCACGGGCTTCTTCGATCGATACCTGGACATCGAACTCGGCGAAGGCTTCGACGAAGATCTGCGTCGGCGCGAACGAGCCGAAATCGACCACGGTACCGGCCCAGTCGAGGATCGCGGCTTGCAGCTTGCTTGGATTGGTGTAGTTCATGGCGTGAATTCCTGATTTGAATATGAGATCAAAATGTGGGAGCGAGGTGAGGCTCAGATGCCGAGCACTTCCATTTCGCGCAGCACTTCACCCACTGCTGCTACGGCCTTGCGCATTGCGTCCGGGGTGACGTGGCCGATGCAGCCGACGCGGAAAGTTTCGACTTGGGTCAGCTTGCCGGGGTAGAGGATGTAACCCTTGGCCTTGACCCGCTCATAGAACTCCTTGAACTGGTAACGCGGATCCTGCGGCGCATGGAAAGTCGCGATGATCGGCGCCTGAATTGCCGCCGGCAGGAAGCTGCGCAAACCGAGCTTGTTCATCTCTTCCATCAGCGCCTGACAGTTGGCCGCATAACGCGCATGCCGCGCTGGCAGGCCGCCTTCTTCGCTGTATTGCAGTAGCGCTTCGTGCAGCGCCGCGACCACATGGGTGGGCGGGGTGAAGCGCCATTGCCCGGTTTTCATCATGTAGACGTGCTGGTCGTACAGGTCCATCGCCAGCGAGTGCGAGTTGCCAGCCGCGGCGGCCAGCGATTCCTTGCGGGCGAAGACAAAACCCATCCCCGGTACACCTTCCAGGCATTTGCCGGAGGCGGCGATCAGCGCGTCGAACGGTACTTTTTGCGCATCCACCGGCAACGCGCCGAATGAGCTCATGGCGTCGATGATCAGGCGTTTGCCGTGTTGCGCGACGACCTCGGCGATCTCGGTCAGCGGATTGAGAATGCCGGTGCTGGTTTCGCAGTGGATCAGCGCCACGTGGGTGATGTCAGCGTCGGCGCGCAGCAAGCGGTCGACGTCAGCGGCGGTGGTCGGTTCGTCTTCGGCGGTTTCGAAGGTGCTGAACGAGCGGCCGAGCACTTCGCAGATTTTCGCCAGGCGCTTGCCGTACGCGCCATTGATCAGCACGAGGATTTTGCCGTCGCGCGGCACCAGCGTGCCGATCGCCGCTTCGACGGCAAAAGTGCCGCTGCCCTGTAACGGTATGCAATGGTGGCTGGCGGCGCCGTTGAGGATGGCCAGCAATTGCTCGCACAGGCTGGCGGTCAGCTGGTTGAAGCGGTCATCCCACGAACCCCAGTCGACCATCATGGCCTGACGGGTGCGGGCCGAAGTGGTCAACGGGCCGGGAGTGAGCAGAATCGGTGCGGCGGTACTCATTCGTGTGTCCTCGCGAAAACGCTGTGGGGTGAAGCTACGGGGCCTACGTTGCAATTCGCCGCTGCATCAATCAAATTGTTTGTTGTTATGCCAGCCATCAGTGAGGGTTATCCATGAATCTGTTTCAGCTGCGCGCCTTCGATGCCGTGGCCCGCGAAGGCAGCTTCACCCGCGCGGCTGCGCGGTTGTTCATCAGCCAGCCGGCGGTCACCGGACACATCAAGGCACTGGAAGAGCATTACCAGATCACTTTGCTGCGGCGTACCGCGCGACGGGTGGAACTGACCGAGGAGGGCACCAAACTGGCAGCGATCACCCGCGCCATGTTCGGCCTGGCGGAAGAAGCGCAGACGCTGCTCGAGGCCAATCGGCAGTTACTGACCGGGCGTCTGGAGGTGGCGGCGGATGGGCCGCACATGGTCATGCCGATGCTGGCAAGCCTGCGCGCACGCTATCCGGGCATCACCGTGAACTTGCGTCTGGGCAACGCGCAGGAAACCCTGGCGGCGCTGTTGTCGGAACACGCCGATGTCGCGGTGCTGACCGAGGTCGAGCCGCGCAAGGGCCTGCATTTGCAAGCGCTGAGCGAATCGCGGATCTGCGCGCTGGTGCCGGCGGGGCATCGCTGGGCGAATCGCTCCGGGGAAGTGAAACTCAAGGAGCTGGACCAAGTGATCATGGTCCTGCGCGAGCCGACTTCGATTACCCGGCGCACGTTTGACCAGGCGTGTATGCAGGCGTCGATTCAGCCGCGGGTGTTGCTGGAGCTGGACAGTCGCGAGGCGGTGACCGAAGCGGTCGCGGCCGAGTTGGGTGTCGGTGTGGTGTCATCGGTGGAGGTCAGTCATGACCCGCGCGTGGTGGCGATCCCGATTGCCGGGGAAGGGCTGATGAACCGGCACATGATTGGCTGCATGGAGCGCCGGCGCGAGTTGCGCTTGATTCAGGCGTTTTTTGATCTGGCGCTAGCCGCACCGTGATCGTTCCCACGCTCTGCGTGGGAACGCAGCCCGGGACGCTCTGCGTCCCATCCAATAGCCGAACGCGGAGCGTCCGTTGAGGCATTCCCACGCAGAGCGTGGGAACGATCAGGACAGGGAGTGAGTCAGGTCAGGCTCTCGCGAACCATATCGAGAAACGTCGCCACCACCCGCCGCGAACTCTGTTCGCGCAAGCACACCAGGGTTTCGGTCAGGCGCCTCGTGCAGTCGGTGATCGGCAACGCGCAGACCCGTGAGTCGGCGCCGAACTCCGCCGCTGAAACCACACCAACCCCGATCCCCACCACCACGGCTTCGCGCGCCGCTTCCCGACCTTCAACCTGAATCGCCGGGCGTATGCGCAAGCCCGCTCGAGCCATTTCCTCTTCCAGCGTCTGCCGGGTTACTGAACCGATCTCACGCAGCACCAGTGGCGTGTCATCCAGATCGGCCAGACAGATCGATTCGCGCTCTGCCCACGGATGATTGCGCGAAACGAACGCCACCATCGGATCGTTGCGCAACGGCACGCACAGCAAGCGTTCATCGGTTACGTCGCGGCCGAGCAGCGCCAGATCGGCCTGATAGTTGAACAGGCGAAACAGCGATTCATCGGTATTGCCGGTTTCGATTTTCACGCTGATGCCCGGGTAGCGTTCGCAGAACCGTGCGATCTGCGGCAACACGTGGATCGGCGCGTCCACCGCGAGAATCAGGCTGCCGGTCTGCAGGGCCTGGGATTCCTGCAGCAATTCCTGCGCTTCGGCTTCGATCACGAACAGGCGCTGGGTGATCGTCAGCAGACGCTCGCCCAGGTCGGTCAGGCGTACGGAACGTTTATTGCGGTGAAACAGCAGCACGCCGAAGCGTTCTTCGAGTTTGCGTACCTGGTCGGAAATCGCCGGTTGCGTCAGATAAAGCCGCTCGGCGGCGCGGGTGAAGCTGCCATGGACGGCCACCGCATGGAACGCTTTGAGTTGGGCATGAGAGATGGACATGGTGGCTCCAGTAACAAGCTCAGCTTATGTGTGAAATACGATAAATCGATTTTATTTATTAAACAGTAATTGCTTTGATCGGCTCACGCCATCGCTGACTGCTCGGTCGAACAGCAGCGCCGGCCCATGAGCCTGTGCGTGCAACAGCAGACTCATCTGACCGGTATCGCTGAAGGGAAGGGGCGGTAACGCAGTGCTCAACAATAAAAAACACAGGCGTTTTTCTTAATCGATTCTGCCGGCACACTCACACCCTGAGGTCAGAACCACCATGAACAAGCACATCGGCACCCTGGCGCGTTGGCGCGTGCAGATCTTCGCTATTACCTGGCTCGCGTACGCCGCGTTCTACTTCACCCGCAAAGCCTTTTCGGTAGCCAAACTGGGCATCGCCGAGGACTCTGATTTCACCCTCGACAAAATGGCCATGGCCAACCTCGACGCGATCTATCTGGCGGCGTATGCCCTCGGACAGTTCACTTGGGGCATGCTCGCCGATCGCTTCGGTCCGCGAGTGGTGGTGCTTGGCGGTTTGCTGATATCCGCCGCTGCGGCGCTGGTGATGGGCAGTTTCGCTACATTGCCGATCTTCGCCACGTGCATGTTGATTCAAGGTTTGGCGCAGTCCACTGGCTGGTCCGGGCTGTGTAAAAATCTTGGCAGCTTCTTCCCGTCTGAGCAGCGCGGGCGGGTGCTCGGCTTGTGGAGTTCCTGCTACGCGTTCGGTGGTCTGGTCGCCTCGCCGTTCGCCGGCTGGTGGGCCTACACGCTGGTCGGCACCTGGCACGCGGCATTCATTTCCAGCGCGGCGGTGGTCGCGGTGGTCGCCGTGCTGTTCTTTATCTTCCAGCGTAACAAACCGGAAGACGTCGGCTTGCCGGCGGTGGAGCCCGAGCCGGAACTGACCGCCGAAGAAACCGCAGCCAACAGCAAACTCAGCGTCTGGGAGCCGTTGAAGGAAATACTGCGCAACCGCACGGTGCTGGTGCTGGGCCTGGCGTATTTCCTGCTGAAACCGGCGCGCTACGCGATTCTGTTGTGGGGTCCTGTGATTGTTTTCGAACAGATGCCCAGTGTCGGCAAGGTCGGCGCGGCGATCATTCCCACCGCGTTTGAACTGGCCGGATTGCTCGGGCCGATCATGATCGGCCTGGCCTCGGACAAACTCTTCGGCGCCCGACGCATGCCGGCCTGCGTGCTGAGTCTGCTGGCGCTGACCGTGACGCTGGCGTTGTTCATGGCCGCGCTGAACACCGGCAGCGTGTTGTTGGTCGTCGCGTTGCTGTTCGTCATGGGCCTGACGTTGTACGGCCCGGACTCGATGATCAGCGGTGCAGCGGCCATCGATTTCGGCAAGGCCAAGGCCGGCGCCACCGCCGCCGGTTTCGTCAACGGCTGCGGCTCCGTTGGCGCGGTGCTCGGCGGTTTGCTGCCGGGCTACTTCGACTCGGTGACGGTGTTTATCGTCTTCGCCGGATGCGCGCTGTTCTCGGCGCTGGTGCTGATTCCGCACTGGAACAGTCGGCCGGTCGGCGTGATGGAGCCGCGCGCGGCGATCCCCAACTGCCCGCTGAGCGTCAAACCGCTGCGTTCCTGAAACCCTTCGCCCCGAGGCCTGCTGCGCGGTGCGCGGCAGGCTGCGTCGTGGCTATCTGACTGGAGATTTCCCATGCGACCGTTCTGGCTCGAGCAAGCCTTGCAGGCCGACCCATCTGAGCAGTGTCCACCGCTGCAAGGCGAGGTGCGCACGGATGTGTGCATCGTTGGCGGCGGCTACACCGGATTGTGGACGGCGATCATGCTCAAGCAGCAAAACCCGGAGCTGGAGGTGCTGCTGATCGAAGCAGACATCTGCGGTGCCGGCGCCAGTGGCCGTAACGGTGGTTGCGCACTGTCATGGTCGGCCAAGTATTTCACCCTGGAGCGCTTGTTCGGTGTCGACGAGGCGGTGCGTCTGGTCAAGGAATCGGAGCGCAGCATCCATGCGATCGGCGAGTTCTGCGAGCAGTACGGCGTCGATGCCGACTACCGCCTCGACGGCACGCTGTACACCGCGACCAATCGCGCCCAGGTCGGCGCAACTGACGCGGTGATCGCGGCGCTGGAGCGTAATGGCATCAACTCGTTCAGCCAGCGCCCGCTTGCCGATGTGCAGCGTATGGCCGGTTCGGCAAAACATCTGGAAGGCTGGTTTTCCCCGGCGGCCGCCAGCGTGCAACCGGGCAAACTGGTGCGCGGTCTGCGCCGGGTGGCGCTGCAATTGGGCGTGAAAATCCATGAGGGTACGGCGATGACCGGACTGGAAGAGGGCCGCCCGGCACGTGTTCACACGCCCGGCGGCAAGGTCATCGCCGACCGCGTGGTGCTGGCGATGAATGCGTGGATGGCCCGCGCGTTTCCTCAGTTCGAGCGCAGTGTGGCGATCGTTTCCAGTGACATGCTGATCACCGAACCGCGCCCGGACCTGCTGCAGCAAATCGGTTTGACCAGCGGCGTCAGCGTCCTCGATTCGCGGATTTTCGTGCATTACTACCACAACACCCCGGACGGCCGGATCATGCTCGGCAAGGGCGGCAACACCTTCGCCTATGGCGGGCGGATGCTGCCGGTGTTCGATCAGCCGTCGCCTTATGCCGGATTGCTCAAGCGCAGTCTCGCGGATTTCTTCCCGGCCTTCGCCGAGGTCAAAATCGACGCGACGTGGAACGGCCCATCGGATCGTTCGGTGACCGGTTTGCCGTTTTTCGGCCAGATGAGCGGTGCGGGCAACGTGTTTTACGGCTTCGGTTATTCCGGCAGCGGCGTCGGCCCGTGTCACATGGGCGGGCAGATTCTCGCCGCGCTGGTGCAGGGCCTGGATAACCCGTGGACCCGTTCGCCGCTGGTCAACGGGCCGCTGGGTTATTTCCCGCCGGAACCGATTCGCTACCTCGGCTCGCTGATGGTGCGCAACGCCATCCGCCGCAAGGAGCGCGCCGAAGATCACGGGCGCCGGCCTCGGCATCTGGATGTGCGGCTGGCCAAGTTCGCGGCGGCGGCGGGCAAGGCGGACAAAGGCTGAGGCGCCGATCAATGCTCGGCGCGGTGGCTCAGCCAGTCGAGCAACAGGCTGTCGCGCGCGGGTTCTGATTCGCGCTCCGGCGGCTGGCGTGCGTGGCTGAGGCACAGGATCGGTCGGTCCGGATCACTGTCGAGGAAACTCACCCACACTTCACTGCCGGCACGCGGTAATTGATCGACCGCGACGGGGCCGCTGAACCGGCTCATGGCGATCGGCAGCCACAGGGCGTCGCTGGCGGATTTATCCGCAGACGGCCACAGGCTTACAGCGAGGCAGCCGTTTTCGTCCACTTGCGCAGGTTGCCCAGGCGCACCCGCGACTTTCGCCAAGTGATAACCGGCAATATTCGGGCGAGCTTGTTTGAGTGGCGGACGGAAATCGGTCGACCAGGGCTGCGCAGTGAAGTCGTTGTGATAACGCTGAACGCTTGGCGCCGGATCAAGTATCGAAGGGTGCTGCCCTTGGTGGCGCACGGCGCATATCAGCCATTGTTCGTTGAAATGATGAATCGGATGGTCGGCCACAAGCAGCAGTCGTCCACTGAGCAAATCGCTGCAATCACTGCGCCCGTGAATGGAACGCAACTGGCAGCGCTGGCGTTGCAGATGGCGCCGGCTGCGCTGTTCGGCGTACAGACGTTCCGGCGATCGCGCGGGCATCGGCAACTCGGTGGAGACTTCGTTGGCGGCTTCGGCGTTGCCGGTTGGCTGGCCACGATTGCGCACCGCATGCAGCACCGGCACCGGCGCCGCGCGATGTTGTTGATAGAGTGTGCTGACGCAGGGCGATGGGGGTTGCTCATCGACATTGAAGGGAATTTCGATCGGTTGCTGGGGCAGGCTCAGGCTGTCGTCGGCGAACACCACGACGTGTCCGTCCGGCCCATGTTCGAAGTGATAGTGGATGCCTTCTTCTTCGCATAGCCGCTGCAGCAGTGCCAGATCGCTTTCTTCGTACTGAATGCAAAACGCCCTTGCCGGGTAGTGACCGACGCTCATTTCAATGCGGTAGCTGTGCGCTGGCAGGGCATGTTCTTCGAGCAGTTGCTGGATGATCTGCGGCGTACTCAGGTGAGTAAACACGCGGCGCTTGTGCGTTTGCGCCAGTTGTTGCAGATGCGGCACCAGAATCAGTCGATAGCCGACCCGATGGGTCCCGCGATGTTCGCAGCTGGCGCTGGAAATGACGCCGTGGAACCCGTGCTGCTCACTGAGCCGCAGAAAGGCCGGCCGGTGCAGGAAGGATCCCGGAACGATGGCCGGGGCCAGGCCGAGCAGTTCGATGTCGAAACGGTAAGGCTGGTTCAGCGCTTCCTCGCCGCGAAAACGCACCACCGGCAGGCGCAATCCGCTGTCGGTCAGCGTAAGGGTGAAGGGACTTTCCTTGTCATTGAGCATTCGAGCAGGCCCTGTCAGGCGATACGGGGTTTCAAGGGTACGAAACCGTCGGCCTGAATGGTCATGTCAAAGGCGCTTTTCAGAATCCCCCTACATGCTTTGGTGAAGATGTCGATTCCGTCGGCTGTTTTTTTGGTCGATTGCCGACTTTAGGCCGTATAAACTTGCCGCCACGCGTCGGCCAATAGATGTCTCGGCGCCACAGATCAAGAGAGTGAGTAATGGGCGCACAGTGGAAGGTTAAACACAAAGAAGCGGCAGCCAACGCCAAAGGGAAGATCTTCGGCAAACTGGTGAAGGAAATCACCATTGCTGCACGCAACGGTGCCGATACCGCCACCAACGCACACCTGCGTCTGGTGGTCGAGCAGGCGAAGAAAGCCTCGATGCCAAAAGAAACCCTCGATCGCGCGATCAAGAAAGGCGCCGGTCTGCTGGGTGAAACCGTGCAATACCATCGCGTGACCTACGAAGGCTTTGCCCCGCATCAGGTGCCGCTGATCGTCGAATGCGTCACCGACAACATCAACCGCACCGTCGCGGAAATCCGCGTGGCGTTCCGCAAGGGCCAGTTGGGCGCTTCCGGTTCGGTGGCGTGGATGTTCAACCACGTCGGCATGATCGAAGCCTCGCCGGACAGCCCGGATGCCGATCCGGAAATGGCTGCGATCGAAGCCGGTGCCCAGGATTTCGAGCCGGGTGAAGAGGGCGCGACGCTGTTCCTCACCGACCCGACCGACCTCGACGCTGTGCAGAAGGCACTGCCGGAACAAGGCTTCACCGTGCTCTCGGCCAAGCTCGGCTACCAGCCGAAGAACCCGGTCAGCGGCCTGAGCGACGAGCAGATGGCTGAAGTCGAAGCGTTCCTCGAAGGCCTCGACAACCATGATGACGTGCAGGACATGTTCGTCGGTCTGGCTGGCTGATCTGTCGCGCCAGTAATGACCTCTTCGCGAGCAGGCTCGCTCCCACACTGGAATGTATTTCAACTGTGGGAGCGAGCCTGCTGGCGATTGACCGTGCAGCGGTCACAGGTTCTCCAGCACCTCGATCACTTCACTGAACCCCGGCCGCCCCAGCACATCGGCCTGACAGCAACGTCGTTCCAGCGCCTGCAGTTGCGCGCGGCGCTCCGTACTCAATCCTGAGTCGACACGCTCCAGCAATTCCCCCAACAACACACCGAACGCACGGACTTCCAGGCGCTGCAATGCGCGCGTCTGCACATCATCGCCGGTGGCATGAAACGACGCCGCGCCGAAATCCCCGAGCAGACAATCGCCCTGATCGTTCAACAGAATGTTGTGGCCATACAGATCGCCGTGGGTGATGCCTTGGCGGTGCAGGTGCTCGGCCGCTGAGGCGATGCCTTTGGCGACGCGCAGGGCGACCTCGGCGGGGAACCGGCAATCTTCGGCATAAACATCCCGCGAGCAGGAGTCCAGGCTGGGCAAACCGGCGAGATTGCCGAAGCTCGGATCAATCAATTGCATCACCAGCCCCTGCTGTTGATCGGGATGGCCGCTGATGCGCCCTTCGACGCGGATCAGGTTCGGGTGCAGGCCTGCGGTGATGCAGGCGTTCATCTCATGCAACGGCGAGCCGTCGCTGGTCATCTCGCCTTTGTACAGCTTCACCGCAACCGCTTGCGCCGTGCCGTCGTCGCGCTGCCAGACTGCCCGGGAAATCACCCCGGAAGCGCCTTCGCCCAATTGCTGTTCAAGGCGCAGCGCCGACCAGTCGATCAGCGGCGTGGCCTCAAGGGCAGCGGCATCGGCTTCGGTCTCCAGCGGATTGCCGGCGTAGGCCAGCCAGGTCAGGCTCGGCAAGGTCAGCAACCACTGCGGCAGTTCGCTGAGTTGGTTGGCAGCGATGCGCAGCAATTCCAGCCGATGGCAGTGGCGCAGGGAGTCTGGCAGCGTTTGCAGGCGATTGCCGGCGAGCATGAGCTTCTGCAGAGCGGGGCGTTCACCGAGTTCGATGGGCAGGCTTTCGATGCGGTTATCGGTGAGGATCAGCCAGCGCAGCTGCGGCGGCAGGGCGGCACCGGGCACATTGACGATGCGGTTGGCCTTGAAGCCGACCATGGTCAGCGCGGTGCACTGGCCGAGGCAGGCCGGCAGTTCGCTGAACTGGTTGTCGGAGCAGAACAGCACGCGCAGGCGGGTCAGGCGATGCAGGTCAGCGGGCAAGCTGGATAACGCGTTGCCGCTGAGGTTGAGCACTTCCAGCGTGTCGGCCAGTTGGAAAATTTCGTTGGGGAATTCGGTCAGCCCGCAGGAAAGGTCGAGGCGGGTGATGCCGGACAGCTCGCCGGCGCGCAGTTGAGCAAGGGTGTGCATGTCTGGTTTCGCTATTGATCGGTGGAGCGACGCGGGGGCGCTGGAATGGGCGACATGATAGCGGTAAAGCGGATGCTGAACGGATTTTGAGTTGTCCCGGGACCTTGTGGGAGCGAGCAGGCTCGCTCCCACAGGGCTCGCTCTCACAGGGTAGGGAGTCAGTTGGGAGCGTGAATTTCCTGCAATTGCCCCAACCGGCTGCGCGTGCGCGCCAGGTCGATGGCGTGACCTTCCAGGCTCTGGCCCAGCGGCAGTTGGCCGAGCAGGGTCAGGTGTTTGTCCTGATCGTAGAGCACGTCAATCAGATTGATGAAGCGCTGCTGCACGGCGATCGGACATTCGCCGAGCTGCGGCAGGTCATCGATGATCCACTGGTCGAAACGCTGGCACAGTTGCAGATAATCCATCACTGCCGTTGGCTGTTCGCACAGGTCGTTGAAGGTGAACGCGACTCGCCGGCCTTGGCAAAAACGGGCCTGAAGCTGGCGCTTGCCAACTTCGAGGGCAAGGGCAGGCGCGTCGGCCGGTGGCAGGTCCAGAGTCTGACGTTGAGCTGCCGTCGCCGGCCACACGTAATGTCCTTGGGTAAACACTTGATGCGTGTGTTGGCGGTTGAGTGCGCGGTAGTCGTGGGCGCCGCCGACTTCCATCACTTGCATGCGCGTGTTGATCAGCTCGATCACCGGTTTGAAGCGCGCGTGATACAGCGGATTGGGCAGCAGGCCCTCGGGTGCATAGTTGGAGGTCACCAGCAGCATGATCTGCCGTTTGAACAGGGCCTTGAACAGCCGCGTGATCAGCATCGCATCGCCGATGTCATGCACGTGAAATTCGTCGAAACACAGCACCTGGCAATCTTCCAGCAGTTCGTCCAAGGTGATTTCCAGCGCGTCTTCCTCCTGGCGATGACGGAACATGCCGTCGTGCAACCGGGCAAAAAACTGATGGAAATGCAGGCGGCGTTTGCGCGTGATCGGCAGTGCCTGGAAAAAACCGTCGAGCAACCAGCTTTTACCGCGCCCGACGGCGCCGTACAGGTACAGACTCGGCGGTGTGTGGCCGCTGTCGCCGAGCAGCACGCTGGCTTGCTGCGCCATGCAGTCGATGACTTGCTGCTGACTGCGGCTGAGGGTGTAGCCCCGGCTTCTGGCCTTGTCGCGGAAATAATCGCGGATGGTCGCGGCATGAGCATCGTGCCCGGCGCTGGCGGGCAGGCTTTTGCCGAACAGGCGGCGCAGCAACGGCCAGCGTTGGCTCAGTCGTGATCGTTTCGGCGTTCGGGCGGGCACGCGGGACAGGCTCCTGGTTTCTCAGACCGGCTCCACAGCGAGCGCGGTGGCCCCAGTGTAACCAGAGCCCGGGCGTCGGCTCCATGAAATATCACCATCAGAACGGTGGCGATTGCTTGAGCAACTCTGCCGCCGGCGAGTCGGTCGGGCTGACCACCGCATAGTTGTAGCCCGGCCCTGACCAGTAATCGGCCTGCAGATCGCCATCGCTGCGCGAGCCACGCGGCAGCAGGGTGTTTTTCGGCCCCGGTGGACGCAGGTAAAAGCTCACTTTGTGACCGCTGCCATCCTCATACATCACCATCGCCGCCGCGCCTTCATCGGTGCTGAGCAAGCGCCCGCTGACCGGCTCGAATCCGGCAGCTTTCAAGTCCGGCAAGCGCCCGGCACCGCTGAAGTAGCGGTCGAGCCAACGCTGCATGTCGCCGTCGCTGTCGACCTTGTAATCGGCGGGCAGTACGCCTTGCTGGGCGATCAGGCGATAGGCTTGCAATGCGTCAGTCATCGGCAATTGCGCAGGGCGCGCCAGGGTCATTTCCCGCGCCTGCCAGCCACTGAAACCGCCGATGCTCACGGCAATCAGCAACACCGCCGCGCTGGCCAGGTGGCGACGGGACTGCTGGCGGCGGCGCTGGCGAATCATCATCGGGTCGAGCGCCGGATTGGCCGGTTGCTGCAAGGCGCCACTCAGCGCTGCGCGCAACTGCTGGGCGTCGCGTTGCCAGGCGCGCACCTGCGCTGCTTCTTCAGGGTGGCTGGCCAGCCAGGTCTCGAGCACGCGCCGATCGGCGTCGCTGAGCTGGTGGTCGACGTAGGCGTGCAAATCTCGTTCGCTGGGAGGCAGGCTGATCATTTGAGTATCCGCAAGGAAGGGCTGCTGATTTCGCCGTCGCTGAGTTGGCGCAAGGCCTGGCGGGCGCGGGACAGGCGCGACATCACGGTGCCGATCGGGGCGCCGAGGATCTCGGCGACCTCTTTATAGGACAGGCCTTCCACCGAGACCATCAGCAGCAAAGCGCGCTGTTCGGTGGGCAGGCGTTCGAAGGCTTGCAGGGTCGACTGAGCAATCACGGTGCGTTCCACCGACGGCTCGGTATCGTCGCGACCGGTGAAAAATTCCAGCATGCGCGCATAGCGCCGCGAGCGACGGTGCGCATCGAGAAATTGCCGATAGAGAATTGCGAACAGCCAGGCGCGCAAGTCGCCTTCGGCGCGTTTTTCCCCCCACGCCGACAGCGCCCGCTCGAGGCTGGCCTGGACCAGATCGTCAGCGCTGCTGCTGTTGCGCGTCAACGACACGGCGAAGCGGCGCAATCTGGGAATGATTTCTCTCAACTGTTCGTCGAATTCGCTCATGAATTTCTGCTGGTCGCTACGCTGTGAACTAGGAAGACGCCCGTCAGCGCAGGTTATTCCCCGTGCGCAAAAATAAATACCGCGCCGTGGAATAAACCCGGACGGGGTGCGTCTTGCTGACTCTTTCCACTTGTGGCCGATGGCCTGGAGATATTCATGGTTGATCGCTCGTCCCCCAACGCTGCACCGCCCGGCAGGCCGCCGCGCCAGCCACTGAGCGCCGCGAGCCTGGTTTTACGTCTGGGCGGCATTGCCGTGATTGTCGCCGCCGTGGCCGGGGCGTTTGCCTACGTGCATGGCAACCTTGACCCACAACGATTGACGCCAAAAGCGTTGGTCGATGTGCTGGAAAAGAACAACGGCGTGCATCCCGGCTTTCGTCGCAATCATGCCAAGGGTGTTTGCGTGATCGGCCATTTCGAAAGCAGCGGCGAGGCGCGCGCGTTCTCCACGGCACAGGTGTTCAACCTGCCGCAGACACCGGTGGTGGGGCGTTTTGCCTTGCCGGCGGGCAATCCCTATGCGCCGGACAGCGCCGTACCGATCCGCAGTCTGGCGCTGCGCTTCACCCAGGCGAACGGTCAGCAATGGCGCACCGGCATGAACAGCATGCCGGTGTTTCCGGTGGGCACGCCTGAAGCGTTCTACCAATTGCAGCAGGCGCAGTCGCCGGATCCAGCCACTGGCAAGCCCGACCCGACGAAGGTGCCGGCGTTCTTCGCTGCACACCCGGAAGCCGTGCCGTTCTTGACGTGGGTGAAGACCGCCAAGCCTTCGGCCAGCTACGCCACTGAAACCTATAACAGCATCAATGCGTTCTATCTGGTCGATGGCAACGGTAAAAAACAGGCCGTGCGCTGGAGCATGACCCCTTTGGCGCAGGACGCAGCAGGTGCCACAGCCCCTGAAGGCGCGGACTTTCTCGAGAAGGATCTGGTGCAACGCCTGGCCGCCGCACCCTTGCGCTTCCAGTTGAACATCACCCTGGCCAATGCCGACGACCCGGTCAACGATGCCAGCAAGACATGGCCCGCAAATCGCAAAGTGCTGAACGCCGGGACTCTGGTGCTGGAGAAAACCCAGCCGCAGCTCAGCGGTGAATGCCGCGACATCAACTACGACCCGCTGGTGCTGCCGGCCGGGATTCAAGGCTCGGAAGATCCACTGCTGGCCGCGCGTTCTGCCGGCTATGCCGATTCCTACCTGCGTCGCACCAGCGAAGTCAGCCAGTTGCCCGCCGCCAAACAGGAGGCTCGTCCATGAGCAAGCAACCGACGCATTTCGTTTTGCTGGCGCGCCTGCTGCACTGGCTGATGGCGCTGATGATCATCGCCATGCTGTTTATCGGTGCGGGCATGGTCACTTCGGTGTCGTCTCGCCATGAATGGCTGATTCATTTGCACAAGCCGCTGGGCATCGCGATTCTGGCGCTGGTGATCGTGCGCCTGCTGGTGCGCTTCACCACACGACAACCGCCACTGCCGGATGATCTGCCGGGCTGGCAGGTGCTGGCAGCCAAGGCTTCCCACGTCTTGTTGTATGCGTTGATGCTGGTGTTGCCGCTGCTCGGCTGGGCGATGATCAGTGCCTCGGGCGAGCCGGTGATGCTCACGGCGTCGCTGCATCTGCCGTCGATTGTGCCGGCTGACGCGCAACTGTTTGCGGTGCTGCGCAAGTCCCATGGCTATCTGGCGTATCTGCTGTTTCTGACGGTGCTGCTGCACCTGGCGGCGGCGCTGTTTCATGGCTGGGTGCGTCGTGACGAAGTGCTCGACAGCATGTTGCGCGGGCGTGATCGCGGCTGACCCTGTAACGCAAAAGATCGCAGGTCGGCTGCGATCTTTTGTCGTTACAGAGGAGGGGATCAGCGCAGGGTGTCGACCATGTCGGCGAGGGTGGTCAGCACATCCTTGCCCAATTGCTTGGAACGTTTGCCCGACCAGCCGGTGATCTTGTCCGGGTGGTCGTCGTGGTCCTTGAACGGCATCTCCAGGGTCAGCGACAGGCAGTCGAATTTCTGCCCGACGCTGTTGCAGGCCAGGGTCATGTTGGCCTGTCCCGGTTCGTCGCGGGTGTAGCCGTAGGTGGTCTGGAAGTCTTTGGTGGTGTGCTTCAGATGGCTGCGGAAATGCTCTTCAAGCTTTTCGATGCGCGATGTAAAGCCAGGATTACCTTCACAGCCGGCGGTAAAGACGTGGGGGATTTCCTCGTCGCCGTGCACGTCGATAAACGCATCGACGCCATATTTTTCCATGTGCTGCTGGACGAAAAGCACTTCCGGACTGATGTCCTGGCTGGCGTTCTGCCAGGCCCGGTTCAAGTCCTGGCCCATGGCATTGGTGCGCAGGTGGCCGTGGAAGGCGCCATCCGGGTTCATGTTCGGCACCAGATACAGATCGGCGCTGGCCAGCAGTTTGTTCAAGACCGGATCGTCCTGGCGCTCCAGACGCTCAATCACGCCTTCCATGAACCATTCCGCCATGTGCTCGCCCGGATGCTGCTGGGCGATGATCCAGATCTTGCGCTGGCCTTCGGCACCGGTGCCTTTGCGCAGCAGCTGAATGTCCCGGCCCTCGACACTTTTGCCGGTCGCCAGCAATTCGGTGCCAGCCTTGCTCAGCGCCTGTTCGATCAGCCAGTCGTGGCGGCCGCGGCTGTAGGGCTCGAAGTAGGCGAACCAGGCGTGGGTCTGTTCGGCTTCGAGGCAGAAGCGCAGGCTGTCGCCTTCGAAGCTGGTGGGGATGCGGAACCAGTTGACGTGGTCGTAGGAAGCGACTGCCTGATAGCCGGTCCAGGCCTTGTTATAGGAGGACTGGCTGGCGTTGACCAGACGAAACCAGTGTTCCTGATGCACATGCAGGCCGCTGGCCTTGAAATGGAACCACTGAAAATGAGCGCTGCGGGTGTCCGGGCGGATGGCCAGAACCGGATTGAGCGGGTTGCTGATGTCGATGACTTGGATATTGCCGCTGTCGAAATTGGCGCTGATGTCGAACGAAGATTTGGCCACGGTCATAATCGCTTCCAGAGCAGGATTTTTATGACCGGTACTTTACACGCAGGCAGGGCTGAAACCGAGGGGAATTGCGGGCGTAGCGGGGGGCGTCTTCCGTGACGCGCCAGCAGCTTAGAGGCTGTGCGATTGATTCTCAAGTGCTGATTGCCATTAGTTTTGCCCAATGTGGCCGGGCTCGGCTTGCCAATCAATATTCTTTTGATATTATCCGCGCCATCGAATTTGCAGCACCCAAAGACTTCATTAGCCTGAAGACGCAAGCCCGAAAAACGGGCAAAAAAAGACCCGGCAAAAAGCCGGGTCAAAAACCGTGATTAGCCTGATGAGGAGATAGTCCAGAAGACCGACCTAAGGTCTCTGGTCCATCGACTGATCTCGCGACCAGCTGCTTGCAATAATAATCATTATCATTTGCAAGTCAAATGTTTTTATCTGCGCGATGGGAAAATTCTTTCCTGTCCGCCCGTACCTTGTCCGCCGTGACTTCGTCGTTGTCGATCGAATGGTCGACCATCGCCCGCGCCATATCCACCATGTGCACCACCGAAAAGGCCAGATCGCGATTGGTGCCTTGCAGGTTTTCTGCGGCCTTGAACGCGGTGGCGGCTGCACATCGCAACAGATCCGAGGCATGCACCAGCGCTTCCTCGCCGCTGAGATGGCCTTTGACATTGAAAAAACGTTCGTCCGTCTCGGGTTCTGAAACAGCCGGTTTCAAGTAGTAGTCCAGCGCGCGCTGTGCGGCGGCATTGCCTTGAGGGGAGGTGAAGCTGGTGTCGATTTGCAGATCGGGCAGGTCTTTGCTGCTGATGTTCATCATGAAACGTCACTCCATGTTCGATTGAAAGTCCGTTTCCTTAGGATAGTACCGCCTGTATTTGTGACGAGAATTTAAATACTACAATATGTGTTTTGCCGGTCGAAGACGTCCGCGTAAGGTGCGGCACATGGATAAATGGATTGAGTTGGTCAAGGCCAAGATGAGTGAACTCAAAGTCACTCAAACAGAGCTTGGAGAGCGCGTCGGCATGTCCCAGGGCGGGATCGGTCATTGGCTGAACAAGCGTCGCGAACCCGGTGTTACCGAAATGAACCGCGTGCTCAAGGCGCTGGGAATGGACTTCCTGGAAGTCGTTCTGGTGATTCGCGAGCCGCAGCCGACGCCGGAAGACGAAATGCCGCTGGCGCAGAAGTACAACCCGTACTTCCGGTATCCGGTCTGCGATTGGCGTGCACCGTGCGAAGTGCGTGACACTGCGGCGAGCTATCCCGGAGCATCAGCGAAGCAGCGCTTCGAACTGACGGATTACCACGCTCGTGGCGGTGCCGCGTTCTGGCTGACGGTGACGGGGGATTCGATGACCGCGCCGAGCGGCCAGAGCATTGCCGAGGGCATGCTGATTCTGGTTGACCCAGAGTTGGAGGCAGTGCCTGGCAAACTGGTGATCGCCCAGTGGCCGGACAGCGAAGAAGCGATTTTCCGCAAACTCGACGAACAGGCCGGCCAGCGCTACCTGGTGCCGCTCAACCCGACCTGGCCGAAAACCCTGCTCACCGATGAATGCCGGATCATCGGCGTGGTGGTTCAGGCAACGGCGCGTTACTGAGCGGATCGATCCTCGCTCAAGGCGAGGGTCGATCCTTTTATTTCATCCCTCTTCCAGTTCAACCAAAGCGCTGCCTTCGCTGACCATATCGCCTTCCTGGCAATACAGCGCTTTGATCACACCGGCGTGCGGCGCGCGGATGCTGTGTTCCATCTTCATGGCCTCCAGCACCACCAGTTGCGCCCCGGCCTCAACCGACTGTCCCGTTTCGACCAGCACGCGCACGATGCTGCCGTTCATTGGCGCGGTCAGACCGCCCTGATGGCTGTGGCTGGCTTCAACGGCACTGATCGGATCGAACGCTTCGATGCGCCGCAACTCGCCGTCCCATTCCAGATACAACGCGCCACCCTGACGAATCGCCCGCAATGTGCGGCGCACGCCGTCATGCTCGATGGTCAGCGCCTCGCCCAGCAGTTTTGCATGGGCCGCAGTTCTCAAGGTCAACGCGCGATCCTGTCCCTCGCAGCTCAAGTGCAAGGTGATTTGCGCCGGCAAACCTGCGCGCAAACCACTGCTGCAAGACCAGGGGGAGGCGGGATCATCCGCCCGCGCATGCTTCGGCAGACTCTGCGCAAACGCCTGCGCCGCCGCTTGCCAGAACTCATCGCTCAACGCGCCCGGCGCTGGCAGCAATTGCTCCTGATAGCGCGGAATGAACCCGGTATCCAGCTCTGCCGCCGCAAACGCCGGCTGCGCGATGATCCGGCGCAGGAAATTGATGTTGGTCTTCAGCCCGCCAATCGCAAACTCGTCGAGCATGCTCAACAAACGCAAGCGCGCCTGTTCGCGATCTTCACCCCAGGCAATCAGTTTGCCGAGCATCGGATCGTAGAAGGGCGAGATCTCGTCACCTTCCTCAACGCCGCTGTCTACCCGCCGCCCCGGTCCCTGTGCCGATTCGCGGTACAAGTCCAGACGCCCAGTGGCCGGCAGGAAATCATTCGCCGGATCTTCGGCATACAAGCGCACTTCGATCGCGTGACCATTGAGTGGCACCTGCGCTTGGGTGATCGGCAGCGCTTCCCCACGGGCGACGCGAATCTGCCAGGCGACCAGATCCAGCCCGGTGATTGCTTCGGTCACAGGGTGCTCGACTTGCAGCCGCGTGTTCATCTCCATGAAGAAAAACTCGCCGCGCGCATCCAGCAAAAACTCCACGGTGCCGGCGCCGACATAACCGATCGCCTGCGCCGAACGCACAGCCGCTTCGCCCATTGCCCGGCGCAACTCGGGCGTCAGACCCGGCGCCGGGGCCTCTTCGACGACTTTCTGGTGCCGACGCTGGATCGAGCAATCGCGCTCGTTGAGATACAGGCAGTTGCCGTGCTGATCGGCGAACACCTGAATCTCCACATGACGTGGCTTGAGCAAATACTTTTCCACCAACATCCGCGAGTCGCCAAACGACGATTGCGCTTCGCGCTGCGCCGAGGCGAGGGCTTCAGCGAGTTGGCTGACATCTTCGACGACTTTCATGCCTTTGCCGCCACCACCCGCAGTGGCCTTGAGCAGCACCGGATAACCGATGCGTTCGCAGGCTTCGCGGAAGGTGTCGAGGTCCTGCGCTTCGCCGTGATAGCCCGGAACCAGTGGCACGCCGGCCTTTTCCATCAGCGCCTTAGCGGCGGATTTGCTGCCCATCGCATCGATGGCCGCGGCGGGCGGGCCGAGGAAGATCAGCCCGGCGGCTTCGATGGCGCGGGCGAATCCGGCGTTTTCCGATAGAAAGCCGTAGCCGGGATGAATCGCCTGGGCACCGCTGGCCTTGGCGGCGGCGATCAATTTATCGATTTGCAGATAACTCTCGGCAGCCTTGCTGCCGCCCAGATCCACGCGGATATCGGCTTCACGGCTGTGCCGCGCATCGCGGTCGGTGGCGCTGTGCACGGCGACGGTGGTCAGGCCCAGAGCCTTGGCGGTGCGCATCACGCGGCAGGCGATTTCGCCGCGGTTGGCCACCAGCAGGGTGGTAATCACAGGTGCGCTCATCAACGCGACTCCTTGGTGGATGCGGCTTGCCAGTTCGGTGGGCGTTTTTGCAGGAAGGCACGCAAGCCTTCCTGGCCTTCAGGGCTGACGCGAATCCGCGCGATGGCATTTTCGGTGTAGCGGCGCAGGGCCGGGGTCAGCGCGCCGTTGCCGACTTCGCGCAGCAAGTCCTTGCTGGCGCGCATGGCGGCGGGGCTGTTGAGCAACAGGTTGTCGATCCACTGTTCGACCTGTTGCTCCAGTTCCGCCGCAGGATAGCTTTCGGCGAGCAAGCCGATCTCCCGCGCCCGCTGTCCGCTGAAGCGCTCGGCCGTCAGCGCGTAACGCCGTGCCGCACGCTCACCGATCGCCTGCACTACGAACGGACTGATCACCGCCGGCGCCAGGCCGATGCGCACTTCCGACAGGCAGAACTGCGCGTCATCGGCGCCGATCGCCATGTCACAGCAACTGATCAAGCCCAGCGCGCCACCAAACGCCGCGCCCTGAACCACGGCCAGCGTGGGGATTTTCAGTTTGGCGAGGTTGTACATCAGCTCGGCCAGCTCGCGGGCGTCATCGAGGTTGGTGTGGTAATCGAGTTCCGCTGATTGCTGCATCCACGCCAGGTCGGCGCCGGCACTGAAATGCTTGCCATGCCCGCGTAGTAGCAGGAAACGCAGGCTCGAATCGCTGGCGACCTTGTCGAGAGCGAGGATCAGTTCGCGGATCATCTCGGCGTTGAACGCGTTGTTTTTCTCGGCGCGGTTGAGCCATAACGTCGCGAAACCGCGTGGATCGGTTTGCAGTTCGAGGGTATTGAAGTCGTTCATATTCATCCGTCTCCACGGTTCTTGTGGGAGCGAGCCTGCTCGCGAAAGCGGGGTATCAGTCGATCTATCCGCTGCCTGACAGAGCGCATTCGCGAGCAGGCTCGCTCCCACAAAAAAACATCACATCCGGAACACGCCGAAGCGGCTCGGTTCGATTGGCGCGTTCAGCGACGCGGACAAGGCCAGGGCCAGTACGTCGCGGGTCTGCGCCGGATCGATGACGCCGTCGTCCCACAGCCGCGCGCTGGAGTAGTAGGGGTGACCCTGTTCTTCGTACTGATCGAGAATCGGCTGCTTGATCTCGGTCTCCTGCTCGGCGCTGAACGCCTGACCGCTGCGTTCGGCTTGTTCGCGTTTGACCTGCACCAGAACGCCTGCGGCCTGTTCGGCGCCCATCACGCCAATCCGCGCGTTCGGCCACATCCACAAGAAACGCGGATCGTAAGCGCGACCGCACATGCCGTAGTTGCCGGCACCGAAGCTGCCGCCGATGATCACGGTGAATTTCGGCACTTTGGCGCAGGCCACCGCGGTCACCAGTTTCGCGCCGTGCTTGGCGATGCCGCCGGCTTCGTACTTCTGGCCGACCATGAAACCGGTGATGTTCTGCAGAAACAGCAGCGGGATGCCGCGCTGGCAGGCCAGTTCGATGAAGTGCGCGCCTTTCTGCGCGGCTTCGGCGAAGAGGATGCCGTTGTTTGCCAGAATCGCGATCGGGTAGCCGTGCAAATGCGCGAAACCGCAGACCAGCGTGGTGCCGAACAGCGCTTTGAATTCATCGAACACCGAACCGTCGACCAGCCGCGCGATCACTTCGCGCACATCGAATGGCTGCTTGGCGTCAGCCGGAACCACGCCGTACAACTCGTCGCTGGCGTACAGCGGCGCAATCGGCGTGCGCTGCTGCACCTCGCCGAGCTTGCGCCAGTTGAGGTTGGCGACGCTGCGGCGGGCGAGGGCGAGGGCGTGTTCATCGTTCTCGGCGTAATGGTCGGCCACGCCGGAGGTCCTGCAGTGCACATCGGCGCCGCCCAGATCTTCGGCGCTGACCACTTCACCGGTCGCGGCTTTCACCAGCGGCGGGCCGGCGAGGAAAATCGTCGCCTGGTTGCGCACCATGATCGCTTCGTCCGCCATCGCCGGCACATACGCGCCGCCAGCGGTGCACGAACCCATGACCACGGCGATCTGCGGGATGCCCATGGCACTCATGTTGGCCTGGTTGAAAAAGATCCGCCCAAAGTGCTCGCGGTCCGGAAACACTTCGTCCTGACGCGGCAGGTTGGCACCACCGGAATCCACCAGATAGATGCACGGCAGGCGATTCTGCTGGGCGATGGTCTGCGCGCGCAGGTGTTTTTTCACGGTGAGCGGGTAATACGAGCCACCTTTCACCGTCGCATCGTTGGCGACGATCATGCACTCCACGCCTTCAACGCGACCAATCCCGGCGATCACCCCGGCAGCCGGGACGTCTTCGCCGTAAACCGCATGGGCGGCAAGTTGGCTGATTTCGAGAAACGGCGAGCCGGGGTCTAGCAAGCGATTGATGCGCTCGCGCGGCAGCAATTTGCCCCGCGAGGTGTGGCGTTCCTGAGCTTTGACACCGCCGCCCTGCGCGACTTGAGCGAGCAGGGTGTGCAGCGCGTCAACCTGTTTGAGCATCGCCGCATTGTTGGCGGCGAACTCCGCTGAACGCGGGTTGATCTGAGTGTGCAGAATCATGGGGCTTACTCCGTAAGCAGCTTCTAGCTACAAGCGGCAAGCTGCAAGTTGGGGCGAGAGCGTGGTTCTCTTGCAGCGTGTAGCTTGCGGCTTGCAGCTGACGAGATTCATTTCGTCTCGTTGAACAGTTCGCGGCCGATCAGCATGCGGCGGATCTCGCTGGTGCCGGCGCCGATTTCGTAGAGCTTGGCGTCGCGCAGCAGGCGGCCGGCGGGGAATTCGTTGATGTAGCCGTTGCCGCCGAGAATCTGGATCGCGTCGAGGGCCATTTGCGTGGCGCGTTCGGCGGTGTAGAGGATCACCCCGGCCGCGTCCTTGCGCGTGGTTTCGCCGCGCTCGCAGGCCTGGGCCACCGCGTACAGATAAGCGCGGCTGGCGTTGAGCTGGGTGTACATGTCGGCGACTTTGCCCTGGATCAGCTGGAATTCGCCGATGCTCTGGCCGAACTGCTTGCGGTCGTGGATGTACGGCACGATCAGGTCCATGCACGACTGCATGATTCCGGTCGGGCCGCCGGAGAGCACCACGCGTTCGTAATCGAGGCCGCTCATCAGCACTTTCACGCCACCGTTGAGCACGCCGAGAATGTTCTCTTCCGGTACTTCGACATCGTCGAAAAACAGCTCGCAGGTGTTGGAGCCACGCATGCCGAGCTTGTCGAACTTGTTGCTGCGGCTGAAGCCTTTCCAGTCACGCTCGACGATGAACGCGGTGATGCCGTGCGGGCCTTTTTCCAGGTCGGTCTTGGCGTAGATCACGTAGGTATTGGCGTCGGGGCCGTTGGTGATCCAGGTTTTGCTGCCGTTGAGGACGAAGCGGTCGCCGCGTTTGTCGGCGCGCAGTTTCATCGAGACCACGTCGGAACCGGCGTTGGGCTCGCTCATCGCCAGGGCGCCGACGTGCTCGCCGCTGATCAGTTTCGGCAGGTATTTGCTTTTCTGTTCGTGATTGCCGTTGCGGTTGATCTGGTTGACGCAAAGGTTGGAGTGCGCGCCATAGGACAACGCCACCGACGCCGAGCCGCGGCTGATTTCTTCCATCGCCACTACGTGCGCCAGATAACCCAGACCCGCGCCGCCGTACTCCTCCGGCACGGTGATGCCGAGCAGGCCCATGTCACCGAATTTGCGCCACATGTCGGCGGGGAACAGGTTGTCGTGGTCGATCTGCGCGGCGCGCGGGGCGATCTGATCGGCGACGAAGGACTGCACCTGATCGCGCAGCATGTCGATGGTTTCACCGAGGGCGAAATTCAGGGATGGATAGCTCATGGGTCACCTTTTGGCTTTTTTATCGGGTGGAGCGCACGACGAATCGGCGTTCAGCTTTACGTTAACGTAAAGCTTCCACAGTTCGACTGTCAATCGGCTTTACGTAAGCGTCAACTTGGGCGAGAGTAAGGGCAGTTCAGGATCAGATATCGGTTTGTTTCTGGTGGGAGCGAGCCTGCTCGCGAAAGCGCTGTATCAGTCGCCCTAAAGGGTGAATGACGCAGCGTATTCGCGAGCAGGCTCGCTCCCACAGGGATTCAAAACCGGGAAAACCCACTAATAAAGACAATAGGGGTCGTCATGGATCAACCCAGTGCAAACCCGCAGCGCAGCTACACCCGTGGCTCTCAGGACCATGCCCTGCTGGCGATGACCATCGGTCAGCGCTTCGATCAGACTGTCGCGCAATACCCTGACGGCGAGGCTTTGGTGGTGCGCCATCAGCAGTTGCGTTACTCCTGGCGGCAACTGGCCGACGCGGTGGATGAGCAGGCCAGGGCCTTGCTCGCACTGGGCTTGCAGACCGGCGATCGCCTCGGCATCTGGGCGCCGAATTGCGCGCAGTGGTGCATTACCCAGTTCGCCACGGCGAAGATCGGCGTGATCCTGGTCAATATCAATCCCGCCTATCGCAGCTCCGAACTCGAATACGTGCTCAAGCAATCCGGCTGCCAGTGGCTGGTCTGCGCCGGAGCATTCAAAACCTCGAATTACCACGCAATGCTCCAGAGCCTGGCGCCAGAATTGGCCGAGCACGCCATCGGTCAGCTGCGCAGCGAACGCCTGCCGGAGCTGCGCGGCGTGATCAGCCTCGATGCCAATCCGCCGCCCGGTTTTCTGCCGTGGTCGCAGCTCAGCGATCTGGCCGCCAGTGTCTCGTCCGAACCGCTGCGCGAACGCAGCACCAGCCTGCATTTCGATCAACCGGTAAACATCCAGTACACCTCCGGCACCACCGGTTTCCCCAAGGGCGCGACCCTCAGTCACTACAACATTCTCAATAACGGCTACATGGTCGGCGAAAGCCTCGGCCTGACGGCTGCCGATCGTCTGGTGATTCCGGTGCCGCTGTATCACTGCTTCGGCATGGTCATGGGCAACCTCGGTTGCGTCACCCATGGCAGTACGATGATTTACCCCAATGACGCGTTCGATCCGGCCCTGACCCTGCAAGCAGTAGCGGAAGAGCAGGCCACGGCGCTGTACGGCGTGCCGACCATGTTCATCGCCATGCTCGATCAGCCGCAGCGGCAGACTTTCGACCTGTCGAGCCTGCGCACCGGGATCATGGCCGGCGCCACCTGTCCGATCGAGGTCATGCGCCGGGTGATCAACGAGATGCACATGAGCGAAGTGCAGATTGCCTACGGCATGACCGAAACCAGTCCGGTGTCGTTGCAGACCGGGCCTGCGGATGAGCTGGAATTGCGCGTCACCACGGTCGGGCGCACCCAGCCGCAACTGGAAAGCAAGATCATCGACACCGCCGGCAACCTCGTGCCGCGCGGCACCATTGGCGAACTATGCACGCGCGGCTACAGCGTGATGCTCGGCTACTGGAACAACCCGCAGGCTACTGCCGAAGCCATCGATGAGGCGGGGTGGATGCACACCGGCGACCTGGCGAGCATGAACGAGGAGGGTTACGTCAACATCGCCGGGCGTAACAAGGACATGATCATTCGTGGCGGCGAGAATGTTTATCCCCGTGAGCTGGAGGAGTTCTTCTTCACCCATCCGGCGGTGGCCGACGTGCAGGTGATCGGTATTCCGTGCTCGCGCTACGGTGAGGAAATCGTCGCCTGGATCAAATTCCACCCCGGCCATAGCGCCTCGGAACTGGAGCTGCAAACCTGGTGCAAGGAACGCATCGCCCATTTCAAGACACCGCGTTACTTCAAGTTCGTCGACGCGTTTCCGATGACGGTGACGGGCAAGATCCAGAAATTCAGGATGCGCGAGATCAGTATCGAGGAGCTGAAAACAATCGACCGATAACCACGTCTTCTGTGGGAGCGAGCCTGCTCGCGAATGCAGTGTGTCATTCAGCGTAAATGTGTCTGATACACCGTTTTCGCGAGCAGGCTCGCTCCCACAGGGATGCAGTGATAGAGAGGCGAATCGCAGAAAGCACAAAGGGGAGCCGAAGCCCCCCTTTAATTTGTCGTTGCGTGCTCTTTTTATTATTGAGGGTCGGTCTGTTGTTGTTTTTGGCAACCGTGGCCCTGTACAGCTTTTTGGCGACCCCCATCCGGGGTCAAGAGCAAACGTATTTTTTTGAGCGCTGATCTGCTTTCTCGTTTAACGATCCAACCGATTCGGGAGCTACCTGAAGGTAGTTTTATTGTTCTCTGCCCGGTTGCGGGTCACTCCTGAGAGCACCCTGAAAAGCACACCTTCTCCAAAAAAATCTGTTAGCTGCGTCTCTGCCGTGTTGTTCTTGTTATGTCAGAGTCGTTTCGTCTTGTTTTTATTGGTTTGCGGCTTTTTATTCTTGTTATGCGATAGAGATAGCAGGTGTCGTGCCAACTTTTAAAAATCCTTTTGAATCAACCACTTAGGATTTCGAGGCTTTTTCAGCTTGGGGCAAAGCCAGACAATTTGTTTCCGTGTTACTCGCTTTTGCCCACATCGCTGACGCAGCGGTAACACCTCACTGCGCGCTGCGCGCCTTCGCCACCCGCGAACCGCTCGGGCGGCCGAGCACTGCGCTGATCTGCTGGCCCGCGGCAATCAAGGCGTCCAGGTCGATACCGGTCTCGATGCCCAGGCCATTGAGCAGGTACACCACGTCTTCGGTGGCAACGTTACCGCTCGCGCCTTTGGCGTACGGGCAGCCGCCGAGGCCGGCGATAGAGCTGTCGAACACCGCAATGCCTTCGAGCAGGCTGGCGTAGATGTTGGCCATGGCCTGGCCATAGGTGTCGTGGAAATGCCCGGCGAGTCTGTCCCGTGGCACCTGCGCCGAAACCACCTCGAACAGGCGCCGGGTCGCGCCGGCCGTGCCGGTGCCTATGGTGTCGCCCAGCGACACTTCGTAGCAGCCCATCGCGTACAGCTCGCGCGCGACCATCGCCACTTGCTCCGGCGCAACCGTGCCTTCATACGGGCAGCCCAGCACACAGGAAACGTAACCGCGCACGGTAACGCCGTGTTGTTTGGCGGCCTCCATGATCGGCGCAAACCGCGCCAGGCTTTCGCTGATCGAGCAATTGATGTTGCGCTGCGAGAACGCCTCGGAGGCGGCGGCGAACACCGCGACTTCCTTGACCCCGGCGGCGAGCGCGTCTTCAAAACCGCGCAGGTTCGGCGCCAGTGCGCCGTAGGTCACGCCGGGTTTGCGCTGAATCTGCGCGAACACTTCGGCGGAGCCGGCCATCTGCGGCACCCATTTCGGCGAGACGAAACTGCCGACTTCGATGTAGCCAAGCCCGGCGGCGCTCAGCGCATCGACCAGTTGCACCTTGTCAGCGACGCTGATCGGCTGGGCTTCGTTCTGCAGGCCATCGCGCGGGCCGACTTCGATCAGGCGTACTTGGGAGGGGAGGGACATGGGTGGGACCTGCTTCGTGGATTCGTGGTGATCCCTGTGGGAGCGGGCTTGCCCGCGATGAGGTCGGAACATCCTGCAATGATGTTGACTGACCCGACGCCC
>NZ_JAPCIK010000036.1:0-81609 GCF_025910115.1 Pseudomonas sp. RG1 | reverse complement strand
ACAGGGAAAGGTGTATTGGCAGACTACTGGGCTATTTGCTGGCTCTTGAGCGTCTGCTCCAGCGCCTGGACACAGCGCTCTTCGGCAGTGTCCAGCTCGAGCTTCATCTGTTCGATATCCAGCAACTGCTGTTCGAGCTGTTCGCGGCGTTCGCTGATTTTCGCCAGCATGCTGTTGAGCTGTTTGGTGTTACCGCCGGACGGGTCGTAGAGTTCGATCAGCTCGCGGCATTCGGCCAGGGAAAAACCGATGCGCTTGCCGCGCAGGATCAGCTTCAGGGTGACCTTGTCGCGCGGCGAATAGATACGTTCCTGACCACGACGCTCGGGGCTGAGCAGGCCTTGCTCTTCATAAAAACGGATCGCCCGGGTGGTAATGTCCAGCTCGCGGGCGAGGTCGGAAATGCTATAGGTCTGACTGCTCATGAAAGCGCTCGGAAAAGGGGCATGGCGCTAAGCTAATCGGTGGTTTACGTTTACGTCAAGGCTCAGGATCCTCGCTGCGTTTGTCGGACTCTTCGCGAGCAGGCTCGCTCCCACATTCGACCGCGTTCCTTCAGATGAAATGCAATTCATTGTGGGAGCGAGCCTGCTCGCGAAGAACAATAACGCGGTAATAAGCCCTACACTTTCTCCAGCTTCTTCTCCTGCGCCGTCACCTGCTGGCACAACTCGATCATCTGCTCGCGCATCCAGCGATTCGCCGGGTCCTGGTCGGTGCTTTCGTGCCAGTACAAATGCGTTTCCACCGACGGCACATCATTCACCGGCAAATTGAACGACTGCAAATCATGGCGGCGGGCGAAGCGTTCCGGCACGGTCATGACCATGTCGGTCTGCTGCATCACTTGCGAGGCCATCAGATAGTGCTGCGAGCGCAGGGCGATCTTGCGCTGGATGCCCATTTTGCCCAGCGCCAGATCGACATAACCCAGACCGCTGCGGCGGCTGGAAATATGGATGTGAGTCAGCGACAGGTAGTCATCGAGGCTGAGTTTTTCCTTGCTCGCCATTGGGTGGCCCTTGCGCATGGCGCAGACGTAACGGTCGTCCATCAGCTTGACGTGGCGCACCTGCGGGTCGGTGTTGAGCGGCGCATCCACGGCGAAATCCAGACGCCCGGCCGCGAGTTCCTTGGTGGTTTCCCGGCGCTTGGACAGAAAGCTTTCGATGATCACCGTCGGCGCCAGGCGGCGCAGGCGCTGGAACAGTGGCGGCAGAATGATTGCTTCCGTCAGGTCGGTCATGCTGATGCGGTAGGTCTTGACCGCCTGCGCCGGGTTGAAGATGCGACTTTCCTGCACCGACACGCGCAGCAGCGACAGGGCGTTGCGCACCGGGCCGATGATGTTCTGCGCCATCGGCGTCGGCACCATGCCCTGAGCGGTACGCACGAAGAGCGGGTCGTTGAAGGTTTCGCGCAACCGCGCCAGCGCGTTGGACACCGCCGGCTGGGTGATCCCGACAATCTGCCCGGCGCGGGTCAGGTTGGCTTCGGTGTAGATCGCGTCGAAGACGATGAAAAGGTTCAGGTCGACCTTGCTCAGATTCATAACGCGGCTTCTCTTGTTATTAAGTGCAAGTGTTTTGGGGCTGACGATCAGCGGATCATATATTGGTGATGAATGTTTATACACGCCGAGAATAGGCTAGGTAAATGATCAGCGCTGTTCTAGCATCGATTGCATGACTTGAACAACCTCTGCCCGAGAAGGTAACTACCCATGGATTTCGCTTATTCGCCCAAGGTTCAGGAACTGCGTGAGCGCGTGACTGCGTTCATGGACACTTACGTTTACCCGGCCGAAGCGGTGTTCGAACGCCAGGTCGCCGAGGGCGATCGCTGGCAGCCGACCGCGATCATGGAAGAGCTCAAGGCCAAGGCCAAGGCTGAAGGGCTGTGGAATTTGTTTCTGCCTGAGTCCGAGCTGGGCGCCGGCCTGAGCAACCTCGAATATGCGCCATTGGCGGAAATCATGGGCCGTTCCCTGCTGGGGCCGGAGCCGTTCAACTGCTCGGCGCCGGACACCGGCAACATGGAAGTATTGGTGCGCTACGCCAACGAAGAACAGAAACAGCGCTGGCTCGAGCCGCTGCTGCGCGGCGAGATCCGTTCGGCGTTCGCCATGACCGAGCCTGACGTGGCGTCTTCCGACGCGACCAACATGGCCGCCCGTGCTGTGCGTGATGGCGATCAATGGGTGATCAACGGTAAGAAGTGGTGGACCTCCGGCGCCTGCGATCCGCGCTGCAAGATTCTGATCTTCATGGGCCTGAGCAACCCCGACGCGCCGCGTCACGCCCAGCACTCGATGATCCTCGTGCCGGTCGATACCCCCGGGGTGAAGATCGTCCGGCCGCTGCCGGTGTTCGGTTACGACGACGCACCGCACGGTCACGCCGAAGTGCTGTTCGATAACGTGCGGGTGCCGTACGAAAACGTCCTGCTCGGTGAAGGACGCGGCTTCGAAATCGCTCAGGGTCGCCTTGGCCCAGGCCGCATTCACCATTGCATGCGTTCGATCGGTATGGCTGAACGTGCGCTGGAACTGATGTGCAAACGCTCGGTGAGCCGCACCGCGTTCGGCAAGCCGCTGGCGCGTCTGGGTGGCAACATCGACAAGATCGCCGACTCGCGCATGGAGATCGACATGGCGCGTCTGCTGACTTTGAAAGCGGCGTACATGATGGACACCGTCGGCAATAAAGTGGCGAAAAGCGAGATTGCGCAGATCAAAGTCGTCGCGCCGAACGTGGCCTTGCGGGTGATCGACCGGGCGATTCAGATGCACGGTGGGGCAGGGGTGTCGAACGATTTCCCGCTGGCCTATATGTACGCGATGCAGCGCACCCTGCGTCTGGCCGACGGCCCGGACGAAGTGCACCGCGCGGCGATTGGCAAGTTCGAGATCGGCAAGTATGTGCCGAAGGAGATGATGCGCAGCGGTCAGTAACACCGCGTCGCCTCATTCACATTCCCCCCAGTCTGATCGTTCCCACGCTCTGCGTGGGAATGCCGCCATGGACGCTCTGCGTCCACTGTGACGCGGAGCGTCACGGGATGCGTTCCTTTGCTGCGCGTGGGAACGATCAGGCGTCAGGATCAATACACCCAAACCTCAACCCGCCGATTCTTGATCCGCCCTTCGTCCGCGCTGTTGGTCGCCACCGGCATCAGCGCACCAAAGCCGCGTACTTCGCGCATGACCACACCGTTTTTGACCAGCTCGCGCCGCACCGCCATTGCTCGCAGCTTCGACAGCAGATCAGCCCGCGCCGGGTCATCCTTCAAATCACCAAACCCCACCAGCGTCACCGCCCGTTCGGTCTTGCCATTGCGCTTTATATAGTCGAGCACCCGCGCCAGATCCTGCCGCGCCTTGTTGTCCAGACTGGCGCTGCCCTCGGCAAAACGGAAATTCACTGTCAGACGCTGGGCATGCCGGCTGAGGGATTGGTAACCCTCAGGCATCAGCGCATTCGGCGTCACGCTCATGGCTTGTACGGTCTGGCTGACAAAACCGCTGGCCGCGACGATCGCCTGACCCTGCGGGCTCTGTGCGAACGCGGCTAACGCCTGCGCCCACGGATTGCGGCTGTCCGGCGGTAGATAAAAGAACAAGCGCCGCGACAGCGGATAATCTTCGGTGGCGATCAGACTGTTCAGCGGCAGCATCGCTTGCGAGGCGCCATCGGCAATCGCCACGGCTTTGGCCTGACGCACGTAAGGCAAGCCGATGAAGCCGATACCTTGCGGATCGGCGCTGACCGCGTCGGACAATTGCTCGCTGGATTCGAAACGCTTCGCCGCGCTGCTGAGACTTTTCCCACGCCGGCTCAGGACCAGTTCCTTGAACGTGTCGTACGTCCCGGACTGATCATCCCGCGCATATAAATGGATGGCGCCGCCACGGCTACCGAGTTCTTCCCAGGTTTTCACTTCGCCGGCAAAAATCCGCGCCAGTTGCTCGGTGTTCAACTGCTCAAGCGGGTTGGCCGGGTTGAGGATGATCGCCAGGCCGTCGATGGCAATGACTTGCTCGGCCGCCGGGCTTTTCAGATCGCCGAGGGCTTGCAGGGCAAGCAGTTCGCTGTCCTTGATCTCACGGGAAGAGGCGGCCAGATCGGCGCTGGCGTTTTTCAACGCGGCGAAACCGGTGCTGGAACCGTGGGCGGCGACTTCGATGATCACGCGTTGCCCTTGTGCGGTCTGGCCGACGATGCGTTGTTCGTTGGCGGTGTCCGGGGTTTCGCGGTGGATTTTCAGCAGGCCTTGTTCCTGCAACAGGCCTTCGACCAGCGCCGGGCCAAGTTCGGCGCCGATGGTGTTGGAGCCCTGAATGCGTAATGCCGGGCCGTTTTCGGGGATCGGCAGAGCGGCGGCGGACACCGACAGCCAGCCACTCAACAGGAAAACGCAGAGAACACGCAGGGTCATGCCGGCACCGAATCAAGCCAAGGGGATTGCCGGGGAGATTAAGTCAGGCGCGTGACCGAAATATGACAGGGATTGAAGGGTGTAAATATCAATTGTGGTAGCGAGCTTGCTCGCGAAGGCGGCGTATCGGCAACATATCTGATTACTGACACTCCGCCTTCGCGAGCAAGCTCGCTACCACAGGGATCTCAGGCAACTCGCGGATCAGGCCAGCTCAAGCCAGATCGGCGCATGGTCCGATGGTTTTTCCATACCGCGCAGTTCGTAGTCCACGCCGGCATCCTTGACCCGTGGCAGCAGGCCATGGGACGCCAGAATCACATCGATGCGCAGGCCACGCTTCGGTTCATCTTCGAAACCACGGCTGCGATAGTCGAACCAACTGAACATGTCGGTCACCTCGGGGTTGAGGTGGCGATAGCTGTCGGTCAGGCCCCAGTTCTTCAGGCGCGCCATCCACTCGCGTTCTTCCGGCAGGAAGCTGCATTTGCCGGTTTTCAGCCAGCGCTTCATGTTGTCCGGGCCGATGCCGATGTCGCAGTCTTCCGGGGAAATGTTCACATCGCCCATCACCACCAGTGGCTGTTCATTGTGGAACTGGCTTTCCAGCAGCGCTTGCAGATCGCTGTAGAAACGCTCCTTGGCAGGGAATTTGGTTGGGTGGTCGCGGCTTTCACCTTGGGGGAAATAGCCGTTCATGATCGTCACCGGCACGCCGTTGGCATCGGCAAAAGTGCCCCAGATAAAGCGCCGCTGCGCGTCTTCTTCATCGGTGGCAAAGCCTTTATGAATGGTGATCGGTTCGTTGCGCGAGAGCAGGGCGACACCGTAATGGCCCTTCTGGCCATGGAAGTGCACGTGGTAGCCGAGGGCGCGGATGTCATCGTGGGGGAACTGGTCGTCGTGGACCTTGGTTTCCTGCAGGCCGATCACGTCGGGCTGATGTTTTTCGATCAGCGCTGCCAGCTGATGCGGACGGGCACGCAGTCCGTTGATGTTGAAGGAAACAATCTTCATGGTCGGCAGTCCTGGCAAAAGGGCGATGCTAGCTGACATGGGGGAGATGGGCCAGTGTGGGAGAAATCATTTTGGCCTGTGGGATTTGTGATGCCCTATGCAGCGCCTCTGTGGGAGCGAGCCTGCTCGCGAAGAGGCCGGCAAGATCGATGAAGATCCCGACTTGGTCTATACCTGTCAGGGGAACCACATCACCCGCCCAAGGTTCGTACCAACAAGCGCGCCAGCCTCCGAGCGCGCCTCCGGGGAGAATCACTGCAATGCCTGAAACCCAGTCCGCCGTTGCCGACATCCACATGCTCGACCGCGGCTATTCACGCGAAGCCCGCTCGTTGCTGTATCAGGCCTATCGCCACGAGCCGACCTTCGGCTACCTGTTCGAAGCCGAGCGTCCCGGCTACGAACAGCGCGTGCGCGCGACGGTGCGCGAGCTGGTCAAACAGCATTTTCTGCAGGACCTGCCGGCGATCGGCCTGCTGGTCAACGATCGCTTGATCGGCATCGCCCTGATCGCACCGCCGCAACGGCGCCTGGGCGTTACCGAAAGTTGGGCGTGGCGCTTGCGCATGGTGCTCAGCACCGGTTTTCGCTGCACCCGGCGTTATCTGGAATACCACGACGCCGTCGGCGCATGCGTGCCGGGTGACTCGGTGCACATGCTGCCGCTGCTCGGCGTTCACCCGCAGTTTCAGGGCAAGCACTTCGGCGAACAATTGCTCACCGCCGTGCACAACTGGTGCGCGGTCGATGAAACCTCGCAAGGGGTGGTGCTCGACACCGGCAACCCGCGCTACCTGGAATTCTATAAAAGGCAGGGTTATCAGGAGATCGGCGAGGTTGCCGTCGGGCCGGTGCGCGAACACGTATTTTTCCACGCCAATCCGCAGGTGTTACAAACAGCAACGGGATAACGATCGAACTTCTTCACAAATTACCTGTTCTATCAGGCTCCCGAGCCCGTGATAGCATCCGCGCCTATGAAGTTTCCACGAAGATTTACCAGCGGCGTGCTGATGCTGTTATCCAGCTGCGCGGCGCTGGCGCAAAGTGAATTGGATGTACGGATCAAGCCGTCCAACGATGAACTCAAGGCCAATATAGAAGGCTATATCGGCAGCCTCGGCGATCGCGACGAAGAAGCCTTGCTGCGCTTCAGTCGCGGCGCCGAAGAGCAGGCGCGCAAAGCGGCGCAGGCGCTGGGCTACTATCAGCCGCAGATCGACAGTGACGTCAAGGGCGGGGAAAAACCGCGTCTGGTGCTGAACATCGATCCCGGCGAGCCGATTCGCCTGCGCAACGTCACCGTGCGCGTCGACGGCCCGGCGGCCTCGCTGAAATCCTTTCGCGTACCGAAAAGCGACCTGCTCAAGTCCGGCGCCGTGCTCAACCATGGCCGTTACGAAGACGCCAAACGGGTGATCCAGAATCAGGCCTCGCGCTTCGGTTACTTCAGCGGTCATTTCACCAGCCAGAAACTCATGGTCGATCCCCGCGCGGGCGTGGCCGACATCGAATTGATCTACGACAGCGGCCCGCGTTATGCGCTGGGCAAAGTCAGTTTCGAGGGCGACACGCCGTTCGACGAAGACCTGCTGCAACGCATGGTGCCGTTCAAGGCAGGCGAGCCATACGACTCGGAACTGATCGCCGAGCTTAACCGCGACCTGCAATCGAGCGGCTATTTCGAAGGCGTGCGCGTCGATGCAGCACCGACGGCAGCGCAGAACGATGTGATTCCGGTCGCCGTCAAACTCGACACGCGCAAGCCGCGCACCATGGGCCTGGGCCTCGGTTATTCGACCGACGTCGGGCCACGGATCAAGGCCAACTGGACGCGTCACTGGGTCAACCCGCAGGGTGACAGCTATGGCTGGGAGGCCGAGCTCTCGGCGCCCCGGCAGAACGTCGGGCTGTTCTACGACATCCCGCTCGACCCGCCACTGACCGACAAATTGCGCTGGGCCGGTGGCTATCAGTTCGAAGACATCGAAGGCTCCGACACCCTCAGCAAACTGCTGACCTTCGGCCCGGAATGGCACAGCAAGTTGCCCAGCGGCTGGCAGCGGGTGATCTCGCTGAAATGGCAACGTGAAGAATACGAACTCGGCGACGACTCCGGCCTGAGCACGTTGCTGATGCCCGGCATCAGTTATTCGTACCTCAAAAGCGACAACCGCATCGACCCGCGCAACGGCTATCGCCTGAGCTTCGAAAGCAAAGTGGCCAAGGAAGGCCTCGGCTCGGACAACAACCTTTTATATGGCACCGCGCTGGTCAAAGGCCTGACCACGGTGTTCGACAAGCACCGCTTGCTCGGCCGCGTGCAGGTCGGCGGCAGCGCCACCAACGGCTACAACTCGATTCCGCCATCGCTGCGCTTTTTTGCCGGTGGCGATCAGAGCGTCCGCGGTTACGACTATCAGAGCCTGTCGCCGAAAAATTCCGATGGCAAACGGATTGGCGGTCGCTACATGGTGGCCGGCAGCGTCGAGTATCAATACTCGATCGCCGAAAAATGGCGGGTCGCGACGTTCGTCGACCAGGGTAACTCTTTCAATAAACTCGAACTGCCCGACCTCAAGACCGGGGTCGGTGTGGGTGTGCGCTGGGTCTCGCCGGTCGGGCCGATCCGCCTTGACCTGGCCCACGCGCTGGACGACGACGGCGGCATCCGGCTGCACTTTTCCATGGGGCCTGAGCTGTGAAGCGTGGTTTGAAAATAACAGCGCTGACTTTGTTGGCGCTGGTCTTGTTGATCGTCTTGAGCCTGGCCGCACTGCTTGGCACGCAGGCCGGCAGTCGTTGGGCGCTGGGCCTGGTGCCGGGTCTGAGCGTGGAGAATTTCCACGGTCGCCTCGCTGGGCAATGGAGCGCCGATCAGCTGGTGTGGCAGCAGGACACCAGCCGAGTCGAGCTGAACAAGGCGATCTTCGCCTGGTCGCCACTGTGCCTGACGCGCATGACCTTGTGTATCGATCAGCTCAAGGCCGATCAGGTGATCCTGCAATTCCCGCCGAGCGAAGAAACCACCGAGAGCGGCCCGATCACACTGCCGGACCTGCAATTGCCGTTGGCCATTGAACTGGGCGATGTCGAAGTCGGCAGCCTGTTGTTCAACGGCAGCGAACAGCTCAAGGGCTTGCAACTGGCGGCGCACTGGACCGCTCAGGGCCTGCAGATCGACAGCGTGAAATTGCAGCGCGACGAGCTCAGCCTGAACCTGTCCGGCCTGCTGCAACCGAGCGGCAACTGGCCGCTGACGATTCAGGGCGATTTGACTTTGCCGTCTCCCGGCAGCGAGCCGTGGACGCTGGCGCTGAAAGTTGAAGGTGATCTGCTGAAAACCCTCAACCTGCACGCCGACAGCCGTGGCTACCTCGACGGCCAGTTGAACGGAGAACTGCAAGCGCTGGCGGAAAACCTGCCGGCCAAGGTGCGCATCACCAGCGACGCGTTCAAGCCGAGCGCCGATCTGCCGGACACCCTGCAATTCAATCAGCTTGTGCTCACGGGCGAAGGCGACCTGAAAAACGGTTACCAACTGCTCGGCAACGCCACGCTGCCCGCCGAAAAATCGCCAGTGGCGCTGCTGCTCAAGGGCAAGGTCGACGCCAATGGCGCGCAGATCGCCGGCCTCGACCTCAATGCCAACGACACGCAAAGCCTCAAGCTCACCGGCAACGTCGACTGGAGCAAGGGCCTCAGCGCTCAGGCCAATATCAACTGGCAAGACTTCCCGTGGCACCGGCTCTATCCGGAAATCGACGAGCCGCAAGTGACGTTGCGCACCTTTACCGGCGAAGTGTCCTACACCGACGGCCAGTACCTCGGTAATTTCGACGCCGCGCTGGATGGCCCGGCGGGGGCGTTCACCCTGAGCAGTCCGTTCAGCGGCAGCCTCGAACAGATCGCCTTGCCGCAACTGGTCATGCAGGCCGGGCAGGGCAAGGCCGAAGGGCACGTCAATGTGCGCTTCGCCGACGGCATCGCCTGGGATACCGCGCTGGATCTGTCGGCGCTCAACCCGGCGTACTGGGTCGCCGAACTGCCGGGCACGCTGGCCGGGCCGTTGCAGAGCAAAGGCGAGATGAAGAATGATCAGCTCAGCCTCAGCGCCGACCTCGACCTCAAAGGCAAATTGCGCGGCCAACCGGCGATTCTGCAAGCCAAGGCTGACGGCGCGGGCGAACGCTGGAACCTCAATGCCCTGCAGATCCGCCTCGGCGACAACAGCATCAATGGCAAGGGCAGCCTGCAGGACAAACTCGGCGGACAGATCGACATCAAGCTGCCGCGTCTCGCGCAGTTGTGGCCGCAATTGCGCGGGCAGGTCAACGGTCAGGTCAACTTCGCCGGTACGCTGAAGGCGCCGCAAGGCAAGCTCGATCTGCAAGGTTCGCAACTGGCCTTCCAGGACAATCGCCTGCAAAGCCTCAACCTCGACGCCACGCTCGACAGTGCGCAGCGGGCGAAGATCAATCTCAAAGGCAGCGGCATTCAGACTGGCGATACCTCGTTGGGCACCCTGACCGCCAGTGCTCAGGGCGATATCAAAAGCCAGAAACTCAACCTCGACCTGATCGGACCGAAGCTGAAACTGGCGCTGGGGCTGGACGGCAATCTGGACAAGGGCAACTGGCGCGGACGCTTGGCCAGTGGCGACATTCAGGCCGGTGGCCAGGACTGGAAGCTGCAAAGCCCGGCCAGACTGGAACGCCTGGCGGACGGTCAGATCAATTTCGGCGCGCATTGCTGGCTGTCCGGCAATGCCAGCCTGTGTGGCGAAGACCAGCGCCTGATGCCCGAGCCGAAGCTGCGTTATCACCTCAAGCAATTCCCGATCGAAAGCCTTGCGCAGTGGCTGCCCAAGGACTTCGCCTGGCAGGGCCGACTCAACGCCGATCTGCAACTGGACTTGCCGGCGAGCGGCCCGAACGGCGTGGTCAGTGTCGATGCCAGCGGCGGCACCCTGCGCGTGCGCGACAAGGATCAGTGGCTGGATTTCCCCTACCAGACCCTCAAACTCAACAGCAAGCTCACGCCCAAGCGCGTCGACACCGAGCTCAATTTTGTCGGCGGTAAACTCGGCGAATTGCTGGTGCAGGCGCAGCTCAATCCGCTGCCGAAAAACAAACCGCTGAGCGGCTCGTTCCGCCTTTCCGGCCTCGATCTATCGGTGGCGCGGCCGTTCGTGCCGATGGTGGAAAAACTCACCGGCCGGCTCAACGGCAGCGGCGCTATTTCCGGTGGCCTGCTCGCACCGCTGGTCAACGGCACCGTGCAGCTCAGCGACGGCGAGGTGTCCGGCGCCGAACTGCCGATGGAGTTGCAGAACCTGCAACTGACTGCGGCGATCGCCGGCGAATCGATGCGCCTGGACGGTGGCTGGAACAGCGGCAAGACTGGCAAGGGCAGCCTCAACGGCAACGTCGCCTGGGGGCAGGCGCTGGTGGTCGATCTGGCGCTCAAGGGCACGCAATTGCCGGTCAGCGTCGAGCCCTACGCCAAACTGGAAATGGCTCCGGATCTGAAGATTTCCATGGCCGGCGATGAGCTGAAAGTTGCCGGCAAGGTGCTGGTGCCGAAAGGCGAAATCACCGTGCGCGAACTGCCGCCATCAACCGTGAAAGTCTCCGACGACACGATCATCGTTGGCGCGCAGACCGAAGAGGGCAAACCACCGATCGCGATGAAAATGGACATCGACGTAATCGTCGGCCAGGACAAGCTGAGCTTTGCCGGTTTCGGCCTGACCGCGAATCTGCAAGGTCAGGTGCACATCGGCGACAACATGGACACCCGTGGCGAACTCTGGCTCAACGACGGCCGCTATCGCGCCTACGGCCAGCGCCTGACGGTGCGTCGCGCGCGTCTGTTGTTCGCCGGTCCCATCGACCAGCCGTATCTGGACATCGAAGCGATCCGCCAGACCGACGACGTCATCGCCGGTATTCGCCTGAGCGGCAGCGCCGAACAACCGACCACGCAGATCTTCTCCGAACCGGCGATGAGTCAGGAACAGGCGCTGTCGTACCTGGTGCTGGGCCGTCCCTTGAGCACCAGCGGCGAAGATAACAATATGCTCGCGCAAGCGGCATTGGGTCTGGGTCTGATGGGCAGCGCCGGGATCACCAGCGGCCTGGCCAAGGATCTGGGTATTCAGGACTTCCAACTCGACACCCAAGGCAGCGGCAACGACACCAGCGTCGTCGCCAGCGGCAACATCTCGGAAAAACTCAGCCTGCGCTACGGCGTCGGCGTCTTCGAACCGGCCAGCACCATCGCCTTGCGCTACAAGCTGAGCAAGAAGGTCTACGTCGAAGCGGCGAGCGGCGTGGCGAGCTCGCTGGATATTTTCTACAAGCGGGATTTCTAGCTCTCGCTCCCTTCAATGATCGTTCCCACGCTCTGCGTGGGAATGCCTCAAGGGACGCTCTGCGTCCCCGCTCTCAAAAATGGACGCAGAGCGTCCCCGGCTGCATTCCCACGCGGAGCGTGGGAACGATCCCGCGTGGCCGGTCAGTGATTAATTACAAAGCCCCCTAACTATTGCGTTGACATTCGCTGCCTAAGCAGTAACATCTCGACATACATTCACTGCCTAGGCAGTTATCAGGTCGCCCCATGAAGCATTTCACCCCGGAAGAATTCAAACATTGCCACCTCGGCCTGTTGCTCGGTCGTGCCGCGTTGCTCAAGGACCGGATCATCGATACCCACATGGAACCCCACGGCATCACCGCCGCGCAGTTCAAGGTGTTGATCATCATGGCCCAGTTCGGCGTCGACACCCCGGCCGAGCTGTGCCGGCATCTGTCGCTGGACAGCGGGTCGATGACGCGCATGCTCGATCGCCTCGAGCAGAAGGCTTTTCTGCTTCGTCAGCGCAGCGAAGGCGACCGGCGTCAGGTGCAGTTGAAGCTGACCGAGCAGGGCCAGCAACTGGCTGATCGTCTGCCGCACATCGGTGCCGATGCGATGAATGAACTGGCCGGAGCGATCTCCCGCGAAGAGCTGAAAACCCTGGAATACATCCTCAAGAAAATCCTGCTGGCCGCCGGTGACCCGATCACCATCCAGCGTCTAGGTGATCACAATGAGCGCTAACACTTTGCGCAGCAGTCTGACGCTGTTGCTGTCGGCGATGATCCTCGCCGGTTGCGCCAACTACAGCGGGCTCGACACTGAAGGCCAACGCCTCGACGCCGCGCAATTGAAGACAGCGCAGTCTCTCGATGGCGTCACCCTGTCGCCAGCGGCGTGGCCGAAAAGCGATTGGTGGAGCAGCCTCGGTGATCCGCAGCTCGACGGTCTGATCCGCGAAGCCCTGCACGACAGCCCGGACATGCAGATCGCCGCAGCCCGCGCTCATCAGGCCAGTGCCGCCGCCTATGCCGCCGATGCCGAGCGTTATCCGACCCTCGACGCCAGCGCTGGCATCAGCCGTTCGCGGCTGGCTCGTGATCAAGATCCGCTGGGGCAGGGCGGTGCCTATGCGACGGTGCGCAATGTCAGCGCCGGCTTCAATTACAACTTCGATTTGTGGGGCGGTCAGCGCGATGCCTGGGAAGCCGCACTCGGCGAGGCTCGCGCTGCTGAAGTCGACCGTCAGGCGGCGCAGCTGACACTTGCCGCTGACGTCGCCCGTGCGTATAGCGATCTCGGTCAGGCGCACATCGTTTACGACCTTGCCAGCGAAGACCTCAAGCGCACCCGGCAAATGCTCGACCTCAGTCAGCGCCGCTTGAGTTCGGGGATCGACAGCCAGTACCAGTTCCAGCAAACCCAGAGTCTGGAAGCCAGTTCTCAGGCCAGCCTGATCGACGCGGAAAAACGCCTGAACAGCGCGAAAATTGCCTTGGCGGTATTGCTCGGCAAAGGCCCGGATCGTGGCAACGAAATCGCTCGACCGAAAGTTCTGCAAGCCAGCGCCGTGGCGGTGCCGTCGGTGTTGCCGGCGGAACTGCTCGGCCGCCGCCCGGATCTGGTCGCGGCGCGCTGGCGGGTCGAGGCGGCGAGCAAAGACATCGATGCGGCGAAAACCCGTTTCTATCCCAACCTCAATCTGTCGGCCTCGGCCGGCGCCGAGTCGTTGCTGGGTGATGCGATGTTCGGTTCGGCCAGCCGCTTCTTCAACATCGCGCCGACCGTGTCGCTGCCGATTTTCGATGGCGGACGCCTGCGTGCCAACCTTGATGCGCGCGACGCCGATTACGATCTGGCGGTGGCGCAGTACAACAAAAGTCTGGTGAAAGCCCTCGGCGATGTCGGCGATACGATCAATCAGCTGCGCGATATCGGCCGGCAGATCGGCGCGCAGCAACACGCCACCGACATTGCTCAAGACTCTTACAACACCGTCGTCCAGCGTTACGGTTCCGGTATCGGCAACTACCTGGACGTGCTCAGCATCGAGCAGCAATTGCTCCAGACCCAGCGTCAGCTGGCGACCCTCAATGCCGAGCAGATCGACCTGTCGATTCAACTGATGCAAGCGCTGGGCGGCGGCTTTCAGGGTGAAAACCTGAACGCAGCCAACGCCAGCCCAGCCTCGTCGCACCCATAATTCAAGGTACTTGTCATGGCCACTGCCGAAAACACCCAAGCTCAAGACAACACACCGGACACCGGCAACCCGCGCAAACGCAAGGTGATGCTGCTGGCCCTCGCCGTGGTCGTCCTGCTCGCCATTGCCGGCGTCTGGGCCTATCACGAATTCATTGGGCGCTTTAACGAAAGCACCGACGATGCCTACGTCAACGGCAACGTCGTGGAAATCACGCCGCTGGTCACCGGCACCGTGGTCAGCATCGGCGCCGACGACGGTGATCTGGTCCAGGAAGGCCAGGTGCTGGTCAACTTCGACCCCAACGATGCCGAAGTCGGCCTGCAAAGTGCCAAGGCGAAACTGGCGCGCACCGTGCGTCAGGTGCGCGGCCTGTATAGCAACGTCGACGGCATGAAAGCCCAGGTCAATGCGCAGCAGGCCGAAGTGCAGAAGGCCCAGGACAACTACAACCGGCGGAAAAACCTGGCTCAGGGCGGGGCGATTTCCCAGGAAGAGCTGTCCCACGCCCGCGACGACCTGACCTCGGCGCAGAACGCTCTGGCCAACGCCAAACAGCAACTGAAAACCACCAGCGCACTGGTCGACGACACCGTGGTCTCGTCGCATCCGGACGTAATGTCGGCGGCTGCCGATCTGCGTCAGGCCTATCTGACCAATGCCCGCAGCACCTTGATCGCGCCGGTCACCGGTTACGTCGCCAAGCGCACTGTGCAACTCGGTCAGCGCGTGCAGCCGGGCACCGCGCTGATGGCGGTGATTCCGCTGGATCAGCTGTGGATCGACGCCAACTTCAAGGAAACCCAACTGCGTGACATGCGCATCGGTCAGCCAGTGGATATCGAGGCCGATATTTATGGCAGCGACGTGAAATACAGCGGCACCGTCGACAGCCTCGGCGCCGGTACCGGCAGCGCATTTGCCTTGCTGCCGGCACAGAACGCCACCGGTAACTGGATCAAGATCGTCCAGCGCGTGCCAGTGCGTATCCACATCAATGCCCAAGAACTGGCCAAACACCCGCTGCGTGTCGGTCTGTCGACCAATGTCGAGGTCAATCTGCACGACCAGAGCGGCCCGGTGCTGGCCCAGCAACCGCCGCAGAAAGCCTCGTTCAGCACCAACGTCTACGAGCGCCAACTGGCCGAAGCGGATGCGATGATTGCCCAGTTGATTCACGACAACAGCGCAGCAGCAGGCAAGACCGCACAGCGCTGAGAGCACACCGGATCAGAAGCAGGCTCTGTGGTGAGGCGTTATCTGTGGCGAGGGGATTTATCTGTGGCGAGGGGATTTATCCCCGCTGGACTGCGCAGCAGGCCCGCTTTTCCTGAGCCAAAAGAGGGGCCGCTTCGCGACCCAGCGGGGATAAATCCCCTCGCCACAAGGGCCTGTTACCACAGGGCCGGCTGTGTTCATCAGGCCGCAGCGACCATCAGGTTTCATAGGATTCACAATGAGCAATAACGCTTCTTTCACGCCGCCCAGCCTGTTGCTCAGCACCATCGGCCTGTCGCTGGCGACGTTCATGCAAGTGCTCGACACGACCATCGCCAACGTGGCGCTGCCGACGATTTCCGGCAACCTCGGGGTGAGTTCGGAGCAGGGCACCTGGGTCATCACCTCGTTCGCCGTGAGCAACGCGATTGCGCTGCCGCTGACCGGTTGGCTGAGCCGCCGCTTCGGCGAGGTGAAGCTGTTTCTGTGGGCGACGATGCTGTTCGTGCTGGCGTCGTTTCTCTGCGGTATCTCGACTTCGATGCCCGAGCTGATCGGCTTTCGCGTGCTGCAAGGCCTGGTGGCCGGGCCGCTGTATCCGATGACGCAGACGCTGTTGATCGCGGTGTATCCGCCGGCGAAACGCGGGATGGCCCTGGCGCTGCTGGCGATGGTCACGGTGGTCGCGCCGATTGCCGGGCCCATTCTCGGCGGCTGGATCACCGACAGTTACAGCTGGCCGTGGATCTTCTTTATCAACGTGCCGATCGGCATCTTTGCGGTGATGGTGGTGCGTTCGCAACTGGCGAAACGGCCGGTGGTGACCAGTCGCCAGCCGATGGATTACGTCGGCCTGATCACACTGATCATTGGCGTCGGCGCGTTGCAGGTGATCCTCGACAAGGGCAATGACCTGGACTGGTTCGAGTCGAATTTCATCATTGTCGGCGCGGCGATTTCCGTGGTCGCCCTGGCGGTGTTCGTGATCTGGGAAATGACCGACCGCCATCCGGTGGTCAACCTGCGCCTGTTCGCCTATCGCAACTTCCGCATCGGCACGCTGGTGCTGGTCTTGGGTTACGCAGGCTTCTTCGGCATCAACCTGATCCTGCCGCAGTGGTTGCAGACGCAAATGGGCTACACCGCGACCTGGGCGGGACTTGCCGTGGCGCCGATCGGGATTCTGCCGGTGCTGCTGTCGCCGTTTGTCGGCAAATACGCGCACAAGTTCGACCTGCGTCTGCTCGCCGGCATTGCGTTTCTGGCGATTGGCCTGAGCTGCTTCATGCGTGCCGAGTTCACCAACGAAGTCGACTTCCAGCACATCGCGCTGGTGCAGTTGTTCATGGGCATCGGCGTGGCGCTGTTCTTCATGCCGACCCTGAGCATTCTGATGTCGGACTTGCCGCCAAGCCAGATCGCTGACGGCGCAGGCCTGGCGACTTTCCTGCGGACACTGGGCGGCAGCTTCGCAGCCTCACTGACCACCTGGATCTGGATTCGCCGGGCCGATCAGCATCATGCGTATATGAGCGAGAGCATCAGCACGTTCGAGCCAGCTACCCGCGAGACCTTGAATCAGTTGGGTGGGGCGAGTCAGTCGGCGTATGCGCAGATGGATCAGATCCTCACCAGCCAGGCGTACATGCTCTCCACCGTGGATTACTTCACGTTGCTGGGCTGGGGATTCATGGGGTTGATTCTGATCGTGTGGCTGGCAAAACCGCCGTTTGCCGCCAAGGCCGGGCCTGCCGCCAGCGGGCACTGATCCCGCAAGATCGTTCCCACGCTCTGCGTGGGAATGCCTCAACGGACGCTCTGCGTTCGGCTCTGGATGGGACGCGGAGCGTCCCGGGCTGCATTCCCACGCGGAGCGTAGGAACGATCATGCGCTCGGGGCAGGGAGGGCGGGTGGCGGGGCGAAATCGAACGGCGCCAAGGCATACCCGCTCTCATCCACCTGCAACGCCCAACCCTGACGATCCCAATCCCCCAGCACAATCCGCTTCGCCGCCTGCTCACCAAGCTGCAACTTGTGAATTGCCGGGCGGTGGGTGTGGCCGTGGATCAGAGTCTTCACGCCGAATGCCTGCATCACTCGCGGAATCTCTTCCGGGGTGACATCGACGATGTCATTGGCCTTCATCCGCGTCTGTGCACGGCTTTCGCTGCGTAGCTTGCGCGCCAGTTTGTGGCGGCTGCTCAGCGGCAGATGACGGAGGATGAACAGGGTGATCGGGTTGCGCAGGTAGCGGCGCAGTTTCATGTAGCCAACATCGCGGGTGCACAGGCTGTCGCCGTGCATCAGCAGCACCGGTTCGCCGTAGAACTGCACGACACTCGGGTCCTTCAGCAAGGTGCAGCCGGCCTGTTTGCAGAAGGCCTTGCCGAGCATGAAATCGCGATTGCCGTGCATCAGAAAGATGGCCGTGCCGCTGTCGCTCAAATCGCGCAGGGCCTGGCAGATGGAACGCTGAAAGGGCGTCATGGCGTCGTCGCCAATCCACGCCTCGAAGAAGTCGCCGAGGATGTACAACGCACTCGCCGAGCGCGCGCGTCCGGCGAGCAAATCCAGAAACGCCCGGGTAATGTCCGGGCGCTCCTCTTCCAGATGCAAGTCTGAAATCAGCAATATCACGCTGCGATGATCTCGGCTTTCTCGATGATCACGTCGTCTGCTGGTACGTCCTGGTGGCCGGCCTTGGAAGTGGTCGACACGCCTTTGATCTTGTCGACAACGTCGGTGCCGGCGGTCACTTTACCGAATACCGCGTAGCCCCAGCCCTGAGTGGTCTTGCCGCTGTGGTTGAGGAAGGTGTTGTCGGCGACGTTGATGAAGAACTGTGCCGAAGCCGAATGCGGCTCCATGGTGCGGGCCATGGCGACGGTGTATTTGTCGTTGGAGAGACCGTTGTCCGCTTCGTTCTGGATGCTTGCGCGCTTGTCTTTCTTCTCTTTCATGCCTGGCTCGAAACCGCCGCCCTGGATCATGAAGTTGCCGATGACGCGGTGGAATACGGTGTTGGTGTAGTGACCGGCGTTGACGTACTCGATGAAGTTGGCAACGGTGATCGGCGCCTTTTCAGCGTTCAGTTCGATGACGATGTCGCCATGGTTGGTGGTCAGTTTGACTTGAGTCATGGTCATTACTCTTCATAGGGAATTCGTGGTTCTGGGACATTGAGCCCCACAACCGGTTCAGCCTGCTTCGGCCAAGGTGCGCAGTTTAGCGTGACAGGCGCGAATTTCGAGGCGGTTTTTCATTTCCCGGCGATTAAATGCGTGCCTTTATAAGAGCTGCTCTGTCAGGCCCTTGACAGCATCGGCTATGATAGCGGCTTTGTTTTGTCTGGCCCCTCTTTGCGGCCGCGCACCTGTACGTCAAGGATCCTATGAGCAAGCCCACTGTCGACCCTACCTCGAATGCCAAGTCCGGCCCTGCCGTGCCGGTCAACTTCCTGCGGCCGATCATCCAGGCAGACCTGGACTCGGGCAAGCACACCCAGATCGTGACTCGCTTCCCGCCGGAGCCCAACGGCTACCTGCACATCGGCCACGCCAAGTCGATCTGCGTCAACTTCGGCCTGGCCCAGGAGTTCGGTGGCGTCACGCACCTGCGTTTCGACGACACCAACCCGGCCAAGGAAGATCAGGAATACATCGACGCGATCGAAAGCGACGTCAAATGGCTGGGCTTCGAATGGTCCGGTGAAGTGCGCTACGCCTCGCAGTATTTCGACCAGTTGCACGACTGGGCCGTCGAGCTGATCAAGGCCGGCAAGGCCTACGTCGACGACCTTACCCCGGAGCAGGCCAAGGAATACCGTGGCAGCCTGACCGAGCCGGGCAAGAACAGCCCGTTCCGTGACCGTTCGGTTGAGGAAAACCTCGACCTGTTCGCGCGCATGAAGGCCGGTGAATTCCCCGACGGCGCGCGCGTGCTGCGGGCGAAGATCGACATGGCCTCGCCGAACATGAACCTGCGCGACCCGATCATGTATCGCATCCGCCACGCGCATCACCACCAGACCGGCGACAAGTGGTGCATCTACCCGAACTACGACTTCACTCACGGGCAGTCGGACGCCATCGAAGGCATCACCCATTCGATCTGCACCCTCGAGTTCGAAAGCCACCGTCCACTGTACGAGTGGTTCCTGGAGAACCTGCCGGTGCCGGCGAACCCGCGCCAGTACGAGTTCAGCCGCCTGAACCTGAATTACACGATCACCAGCAAGCGCAAGCTCAAGCAACTGGTTGACGAGAAGCACGTCAACGGTTGGGACGATCCGCGGATGTCCACGCTGTCGGGCTTCCGCCGCCGTGGCTACACGCCGAAATCGATCCGCAACTTCTGCGAAATGATCGGCACCAACCGTTCCGACGGCGTGGTCGATTTCGGCATGCTCGAATTCAGCATCCGTGACGACCTCGATCACAGCGCACCGCGTGCCATGTGCGTGCTGCGTCCGCTGAAAGTGGTCATCACCAACTACCCGGAAGGCCAGGTCGAAAACCTCGAACTGCCACGCCACCCGAAAGAAGACATGGGCGTGCGCGCGCTGCCGTTTGCCCGGGAAATCTACATTGACCGTGAAGACTTCATGGAAGAGCCGCCGAAGGGCTACAAGCGCCTGGAACCGGCCGGTGAAGTGCGTCTGCGCGGCAGCTACGTGATCCGCGCCGACGAAGCGATCAAGGACGCCGACGGCAACATCGTCGAACTGCGTTGCTCGTACGACCCGGACACCCTCGGCAAGAACCCGGAAGGGCGCAAGGTCAAAGGCGTGATCCACTGGGTGCCGGCCGCCGCCAGCGTCGAGTGCGAAGTGCGTCTGTACGATCGCCTGTTCCGTTCGCCGAACCCGGAAAAAGCCGAAGACAGCGCCAGCTTCCTCGACAACATCAACCCTGACTCGCTGCAAGTGCTGACCGGTTGTCGCGCCGAGCCATCGCTCGGCAACGCACAGCCGGAAGACCGTTTCCAGTTCGAGCGCGAAGGCTACTTCGTCGCAGACCTGAAGGACTCGAAACCCGGTCAGCCGGTATTCAACCGTACCGTGACCCTGCGTGATTCGTGGGGCCAGTGAGTGAGTCAAGGAACTAACGTGCTAACGATCTACAACACGCTCAGCAAGAGCAAAGAAGTCTTCAAGCCGCTGGATGGCAACAAGGTGCGCATGTACGTCTGCGGGATGACCGTTTACGACTACTGCCACCTCGGCCACGGCCGCAGCATGGTCGCGTTCGACCTGGTGACCCGCTGGCTGCGCTTCAGCGGTTACGACCTGACCTACGTGCGCAACATCACCGACATCGACGACAAGATCATCAATCGTGCCCGTGAGAACGGTGAGTCGTTCGAAGCGCTGACCGAGCGCATGATCGCCGCGATGCACGAAGACGAAGCGCGCCTGAACATCCAGAAGCCGGACATGGAACCGCGCGCCACCGATCATATCGCCGGCATGCACGCAATGATCCAGACCCTGATCGACAAGGGCTACGCCTATGCGCCGGGCAATGGCGACGTGTACTACCGCGTCGCCAAGTTCATGGGCTACGGCAAGCTGTCGCGCAAGAAGATCGAAGATTTGCGCATTGGCGCGCGCATCGAAGTCGACGAGTCGAAACAAGACCCGCTCGACTTCGTCCTGTGGAAAGCCGCCAAGCCGGGCGAGCCGAGCTGGGAATCGCCATGGGGCGCCGGGCGTCCGGGCTGGCACATCGAGTGCTCGGTGATGTCGACCTGCTGCCTCGGCGAGACCTTCGACATTCATGGCGGCGGCAGCGATCTGGAGTTCCCGCACCACGAAAACGAAATCGCCCAGAGCGAAGCGGCCACCGGCAAGACCTACGCCAACGCGTGGATGCATTGCGGCATGATTCGCATCAATGGCGAGAAGATGTCCAAGTCCTTGAACAACTTCTTCACCATCCGCGACGTGCTCGACAAGTACCACCCGGAAGTCGTGCGTTACCTGCTGGTGTCGAGCCACTACCGCAGCGCGATCAACTACTCGGAAGACAACCTCAAGGACGCCAAGGGCGCACTGGAGCGTTTCTACCATGCGTTGAAAGGCCTGCCGAGCGTGGCGCCGGCCGGTGGCGAAGCGTTTGTCGAGCGTTTCACCACGGTGATGAACGACGACTTCGGCACCCCCGAGGCGTGCGCCGTGCTGTTCGAGATGGTGCGCGAGATCAACCGTCTGCGTGAGAGCGATCTCGATGCAGCGGCGGGGCTGGCGGCACGTCTGAAAGAACTGGCGAGTGTGCTCGGTGTGTTGCAGTTGGAGGCGGATGACTTCCTGCAGGCCGGCGCTGAAGGGCGGGTCGATGCGGCTGAAGTCGATGCACTGATTGCGGCGCGCCTGGCAGCTCGGGCGGCGAAAGACTGGGCCGAGTCAGACCGGATTCGTGATCAGCTGACGGCGATGGGTGTCGTGCTGGAAGATGGCAAGGGTGGGACTACCTGGCGTCTGGCTGACTGAGGCCCGAAGCCCCTACCAAGATCATTCCCACGCTCTGCGTGGGAATGCCTCAACGGACGCTCCGCGTTCGGCTCTGTAGGGACGCAGAGCGTCCCGGGCTGCATTCCCACGCAGAGCGTGGGAACGATCGACTTTCAATGCACGACACAAATGCCCTGTGGGTCATTCAGCCTGCCGTAACCGCTTGTACAGCGTATTCCGACTCACCCCCAACCGCCGCGCCAGATGCGAAATATTCCCCCCGGCCGCCTTCAACTCCCTGTTCAACGCCTCAACATCATTCAAATCCAGCCCCAGCGGCGCCGCTGTCTCCACCGGTTCCATCTCCAGGTCGACAAAAAAATCATCCGGCAGATGCTCAGCCCGCACCGGTTGTTCCTCGGCCATGGCCAGCGCTACCTGCATCACGCTGCTGACCTGACGCAAATTCCCCGGCCACGGATGCTTTTCAAACAGCTCCAATACCTCCTGGCTCAGCCCCGCCCATTGCGTCGGCTCGCGATGTTGCTCCCACAGCCGTTTGAACAGCGCCTGCTTGTCACTGCGCTCGCGTAACGGCGGCAGCTCCAGGGTCAGGCCGCCGATGCGGTAGTACAAGTCTTCGCGAAAGCGGCCCAGTTGTACCTGCTCGCGCAACGATCGGTTGGTCGCGGAAATGATCCGCAGATCTACCGGAAACAACTCGCTGCTGCCCACCGGCTGCACGCAGCGCTCCTGCAACACGCGCAACAAACGCGCCTGAGTTGGCAGCGGCATGTCACCGATCTCGTCGAGAAACAGCGTGCCTTTGTCGGCCTTGCGGATCAGGCCGATGCTGCCTTTCTGGTTGGCCCCGGTGAACGCGCCTTTCTCGTAACCGAACAACTCGGACTCGACCAGTTCAGCGGGGATCGCTGCGCAATTCACCGCGATGAATGCCTGTTTGCTCCGCGAGCTGGCCTGGTGCAAGGCTTTGACGAAGACTTCCTTGCCGACGCCGGTCTCACCGTGAATCAGTAGCGGAATGTCTTTCTCCAGCAAGCGCTCGGCCTGGCGCACGGCTTTTTCCACGCGACTGTCGCCGAAATGCAGCGTATTGAGGCTGATCCCACTGGCCGCAGGCTTGTCCTCGGCGACAAATACCCGCGCCTGCACCGGTGCCTGTTTCGGCCGTTTCAGCAAGCACTGGAAACGGTTGCGTCCGGAGGTCTGCAAGGCAAACGGCAGACCTTCGGGCTGATTGATCAACTCTAGCAGCGACACCTTGAACAGGCTTTCAACGCTGACGCGGGACAAACGCACACCGAGCAAATTGTCGGCGCGGCGATTGGCCGACAGCACCTGTCCGCTCTCATCGAAAATCAACAACCCGGCCCACTGGCTGTCGAGGTTGTTCAACCCGGTGTTGAAGGTCAGTTGAAAATGCTGGCCATGGAACAGGTTGAGGATCAGCCGGTTCTCCACGGTCTGGCTCATCATCTTGACCATTCCGAGGGTGTGCGAGGGCGGCAGGTAGCTGTCGCTGGAGACATCGAGCACGGCGATGACCTTGCGCTCGGCGTCGAAAATCGGCGCGGCGGAGCCGGTCATGAAGCGGTTGGCCTTGAGAAAGTGTTCGTCGTGTTCGATGTGCACCGCCTGCTCACAGGCCAGTGCGGTGCCGATCGCGTTGGTGCCGCTGCTGCGCTCCATCCAGCTCGCCCCGGCCTGAAAGCCCCGGGCCAGATTCGGTTCGATAAAGCGCTGTGTGCCCCATGAGGTCAGCACCTGGCCCTGATTGTCGGCAAGCATGATCAGGCAGTTGGAATTGCTGAGGATGTTTTCGTAGTAGGGCAGGACTTCCTGATGCGTGGTCTGCACCAGCGAATGATGGCTGTCGAGCAACCGCGCAATGCCGGCGGCGGGCAATTGATCGAAGGCCGGGGCGCTCTGGTGGTCGAGGCCGAACGCGCGGCAACGTTGCCAGGAGGTCTGGACGATCGCGTCGTGGGACAGCGGCGAAGCAGGTGCGGCCATGGGGCGAGCCTCTGAGTGCAGCGATTTTATTATTGTTATGAACCCGATCTTCAAAACTCCACAAACCCCCTGTGGGAGCGAGCCTGCTCGCGAAAGCGTCGGTTCAGTCAATGGATTCATTGAATGACACACCGCTTTCGCGAGCAGGCTCGCTCCCACAGGGGATCCATTTGCATTGAGGATTGGGCAAAAGCGTGCATAGAGTGTTGTTCACTATTGTTCATTGTCAATCACCCCGACTGTTCAAAAGTGTTCAGCTGTGAACGCCGCTTGCCCCCGTAAACACTGCTTCTCAAGACAAATCAAGCACTTGCCATTTCTGGCACGAATGTCGCTCTGTTGCTCCGGTCGCTTGACTCCAAAAATAACAAAGGCCGAGCCATGTCACTCACCCTGGAGCACGTCAGCCGTACCGTCGAGGGCCAGATCTGGATCGACGATGCGTGCCTGAAATTCGAACCCGGATCCTTCAACGTTCTGCTCGGGCGCACCCTGTCCGGCAAGACCAGCCTCATGCGCCTGATGGCCGGCCTCGACAAGCCCGACAGCGGCCGAGTGCTGATGAACGGCGTCGACGTTACCCAGCGCCCGGTGCGGCTGCGCAACGTGTCGATGGTCTATCAGCAGTTCATCAATTACCCGACCATGACCGTGTTTGAGAACATCGCCTCGCCACTGCGCCAGGCCGGCATCTCGAAAGAGATCATCCACAGCAAGGTGCAGGAAACGGCACGCATGCTGCGCATCGAGAAGTTCTTGCAGCGTTATCCGCTGGAGCTCTCCGGTGGGCAGCAGCAGCGCACGGCCATGGCCCGCGCGCTGGTCAAGGATGCTGAACTGATCCTCTTCGACGAGCCGCTGGTCAACCTCGACTACAAGCTGCGCGAAGAGCTGCGTCAGGAAATGCGCGAGCTGTTCAAGGCCCGCCACACCATCGCCATCTACGCCACCACCGAGCCCAACGAAGCGCTGGCCCTCGGCGGCACCACGACCATCCTGCACGAAGGCCGGGTGATCCAGAGCGGGCCGTCGACCGAGGTCTATCACCAGCCGCAGTCGGTGCTCGCCGCTGAATTGTTCTCCGAACCGCCGATCAACCTCATGCCGGGACGCATTGCCGGCAACGAAGTCAGCTTCGCCAACTTCGTACACTTTCCGTTGAACGTCGATCTGCGCCCGGTGGGCGAGGGTGAGTTCCGCTTCGGCGTGCGCCCAAGTCATATCTCGCTGGTGCCGAGCAACGATGACGATCTCGAATTGGCCGTGACCGTCGAGGTGGCCGAGATCAGCGGTTCGGAAACCTTCCTGCATGTGCGCAACGAGCATTTCCTGCTGGTGCTGCACTTGCCGGGTGTTCACGAATACGACGTCGATGCGCCGATCCGCATTTATATCCCGACCCACAAACTGTTCGTTTTCGATGCGCAGGGCCGTCTGGTGCAAGCACCGGGCCGGCGTGTCGCGAGGGTTGCCTGATGGCCGAAATCCGTTTGCAGCACCTCGCCCACAGCTACAGCAAAACCCCGAGCGGCGCCGAGGATTATGCGATCCGCGAGATGGATCACGTCTGGGAGCAGGGTGGCGCCTACGCCTTGCTCGGCCCGTCCGGTTGCGGCAAGTCGACCTTGCTCAACATCATTTCCGGCCTGCTCAGCCCGTCCCAGGGCCATGTGTTGTTCGACGGCAAAGCGGTCAACGACCTGACCCCGGAGAAGCGCAACATCGCCCAGGTTTTCCAGTTTCCGGTGGTCTACGACACCATGACGGTGTTCGACAACCTCGCCTTCCCGCTGCGAAATCAGGGCATGGCCGAGGCGAAAGTGCACAGCAAAGTGCAGGAAATTGCCGAGGTGCTCGACCTGCAGAATCTGCTGAGCAAGAAGGCGCGCAATCTCACCGCCGACGAAAAACAGAAAGTCTCCATGGGCCGTGGCCTGGTGCGCGACGACGTCTCGGCGATCCTCTTCGATGAGCCGCTGACGGTGATCGACCCGCACTTGAAGTGGAAACTGCGGCGCAAGCTCAAGCAGATCCACGAGCAGTTCAATATCACCATGGTCTACGTCACCCACGATCAGCTCGAAGCCTCGACCTTCGCCGACAAGATCGCGGTGATGTACGGCGGCCAGATCGTCCAGTTCGGTACGCCACGGGAGTTGTTCGAACGGCCGAGCCACACCTTTGTCGGCTATTTCATCGGCAGCCCGGGGATGAATCTGATCGAGGTGCAGCCGCAGCCCGGTGGCGTCGGTTTCGCTTCGACGCACTTGCCGTTGTCCGACGCCTTGCAGCGCCATATCGAGCACGGCCAGTGGAAAAATCTCAAGGTCGGCATCCGCCCGGAGTTTATTCACGTGTGGGACGAGCCGTTTGACGATGCGATGCAGGCCAAAGTCGTACATGTCGAAGACCTCGGCACCTACAAGATCATGACCCTCAACCTCGACGGCGCACCGTTGAAGGTGCGTCTGGCTGAAGACAAACCGGTGCCTCAGGGCACGGCTTACATCAGTTTCCCGGCGCAATGGCTGATGGTCTATGCCGATGAATTTCTCCTGGAAGTCAGCGACGAGGAGGTGCAGCCATGAACAAGGTGCAGAACAACAAGGCCTGGTGGCTGGTGTTGCCGGTGTTCCTGCTGGTGGCGTTCAGTGCGGTGATCCCGATGATGACCGTGGTCAACTATTCGGTGCAGGACATCTTCGACCAGTCCAGCCGCTACTTCGTCGGTGCCGATTGGTACAAGCAAGTGCTGCTTGATCCGCGTCTGCATGACTCGCTGCTGCGCCAGTTCATCTACTCGGCGTGCGTGCTGCTGATCGAAATCCCGCTGGGCATCGCCGTCGCGCTGACCATGCCGACCAAGGGCCGCTGGTCTTCGGTGGTACTGATCATTCTGGCGATTCCGCTGCTGATTCCGTGGAACGTGGTCGGCACCATCTGGCAGATCTTCGGCCGCGCCGACATCGGCCTGCTCGGTTCCAGCCTCAACGCGATGGGCATCAGCTACAACTACGCGGCCAACACCATGGACGCCTGGGTGACGGTGCTGGTGATGGACGTCTGGCATTGGACTTCTCTGGTCGCGCTGTTGTGTTTCTCCGGCCTGCGGGCGATTCCCGACGTCTATTACCAAGCGGCGCGGATCGATCGCGCCTCGGCCTGGGCAGTGTTCCGCCACATTCAATTGCCCAAACTGAAAAGCGTACTGCTAATCGCGGTGATGCTGCGTTTCATGGACAGTTTCATGATCTACACCGAGCCTTTCGTGCTCACCGGCGGCGGGCCGGGCAATGCCACGACCTTCCTCAGTCAGACGTTGACGCAGATGGCTGTAGGGCAATTCGACCTCGGTCCGGCAGCGGCTTTTTCGCTGGTGTACTTCCTGATCATCCTGTTGGTGTCCTGGCTGTTCTATACCGCCATGACGCACTCCGACGCCAACCGTTGAGGCCCGGCCATGAGCAAGAGAAAGCTTATTCCGTTGCTGGTGTACATCCTGTTCCTGCTGGTGCCGATCTACTGGCTGCTGAACATGTCGTTCAAGAGCAACACCGAAATCCTCGGCGGCCTGACGCTTTTCCCACAGGATTTCACGCTGGCGAACTACAAGGTGATCTTCACTGATCCGAGCTGGTACACCGGCTACTTGAACTCGCTGTATTACGTCAGCCTCAACACGGTGATTTCCCTGAGCGTGGCGTTACCGGCGGCTTACGCGTTTTCACGCTATCGTTTCCTCGGCGACAAGCATCTGTTCTTTTGGCTGCTGACCAATCGCATGGCGCCGCCGGCGGTGTTCTTGCTGCCGTTCTTCCAGTTGTATTCGTCGATCGGCCTGTTCGACACGCATATCGCCGTGGCCTTGGCGCACTGCCTGTTCAACGTGCCGCTGGCGGTGTGGATTCTCGAAGGTTTCATGTCTGGCGTGCCCAAGGAGATCGACGAAACGGCCTACATCGACGGCTACAGTTTCCCCAAGTTCTTCGTGAAGATTTTCATCCCGTTGATCGGTTCCGGTATCGGCGTCACGGCGTTTTTCTGCTTCATGTTTTCCTGGGTCGAGCTGCTGCTGGCGCGCACGCTGACCTCGGTCAACGCCAAGCCGATTGCGGCGGTGATGACGCGCACGGTGTCGGCGTCGGGGATCGATTGGGGCGTGCTGGCAGCAGCGGGGGTGTTGACCATCCTGCCGGGCATGCTGGTGATCTGGTTTGTACGCAACCACGTGGCCAAGGGCTTTGCCCTCGGTCGAGTCTGAGGAGCTGATGATGGAATGGATGAGCTGGACGACACCGACCGCCGCGTTCTTCATCGGCATCGGTCTGATTCTGGTGGGCATGACCACCTGGGAATTGCACTCGCCGAGCATTCTGCGGCGCGGGTTTCTGCCGATTGCCACGACCCGTGGCGATCGCTTGTTTATCGGTCTTCTCGGCAGCGCCTACCTGCATTTGCTGGTAATCGGCGTCACCGACTGGAGCATCTGGGTGGCGTCCGCGTTGTCCCTGGTGTGGCTGTTGGCTGTGATGCGTTGGGGCTAGTCGAATCGTTCGGCAACGCGGCTCCACAACTTAAACAGGAGGTCTCTATGTTCGATAAAAACAATAAGCTGCGACATAGCATTTCATTGGCAGCCATGCTGGCACTCAGCGGTTTGAGCGCATCTGCCTGGGCCGACGCCTACGAAGATGCTGCAAAAAAATGGATCGGCAGCGAGTTCAAGCCCTCGACCCTGACGGCCGAACAGCAGCTCGAAGAACTGAAGTGGTTCATCAAGGCCGCCGAGCCGTTTCGCGGCATGGACATCAAGGTCGTTTCCGAAACCCTGACCACCCACGAATACGAGTCCAAGGTGCTGGCCAAGGCCTTCAGCGAAATCACCGGGATCAAACTCACCCACGACCTGCTGCAGGAAGGCGACGTGGTCGAGAAAATGCAGACGGTGATGCAGTCGGACAAGAACATCTACGACGGCTGGGTCAACGACTCCGACCTGATCGGCACGCACTTTCGCTACGGCAAGACCGAATCGATCACCGACCTGATGGCCAACGAAGGCAAGAACTTCACTTCGCCGACCCTCGACATCAAGGACTTCATCGGCATCTCCTTCACCACCGCGCCCGACGGCAAGATCTATCAACTGCCCGACCAGCAATTCGCCAACCTGTACTGGTTCCGTGCCGACTGGTTCGAACGCGCCGATCTGAAAGCCAAGTTCAAGGAAAAATACGGCTACGAATTAGGCGTGCCGGTGAACTGGTCGGCCTATGAAGACATCGCCAAATTCTTCAGCGAAGACGTCAAGGAAATCGACGGCAAACGCGTCTACGGCCACATGGATTACGGCAAGAAAGACCCGTCGCTGGGCTGGCGCTTCACCGATGCCTGGTTCTCCATGGCCGGTGGCGGCGACAAGGGACTGCCCAACGGCTTGCCGGTGGACGAGTGGGGCATCCGCGTCGAAGACTGTCATCCGGTCGGCTCCAGCGTGACCCGTGGCGGCGACACCAACGGCCCGGCGGCGGTGTTTGCCACCACCAAATACGTCGACTGGCTGAAGAAATACGCGCCACCGGAAGCGGCCGGCATGACTTTCTCCGAGTCCGGCCCGGTGCCATCGCAGGGCAACATCGCCCAGCAGATCTTTTGGTACACCGCGTTCACCGCCGACATGACCAAACCCGGCCTACCGGTGGTCAACGCCGACGGCACGCCGAAATGGCGCATGGCGCCGTCGCCTAAAGGCCCGTATTGGGAAGAGGGCATGAAGCTCGGCTATCAGGATGTGGGGTCGTGGACGTTCATGAAATCCACGCCTGAGAAACAGAAACTCGCGGCGTGGCTGTACGCGCAGTTCGTCACGTCGAAAACTGTTTCGCTGAAGAAAACCATCGTCGGTCTGACACCTATTCGCGAGTCGGACATCAACTCGCAGGCCATGACCGATCTGGCGCCGAAACTCGGTGGTCTGGTCGAGTTCTATCGCAGCCCGGCCCGCGTGCAATGGTCGCCGACCGGTACCAACGTGCCGGACTATCCACGTCTCGCTCAGCTGTGGTGGAGCCATATCGCCGAAGCCGCCAGCGGCGAGAAAACACCGCAACAAGCGCTCGATGGCCTGGCCAAGGATCAGGACCGCATCATGGAACGCCTCGAACGCTCCAAGGCCCAGGCCACTTGCGCACCGAAAATGAACCCGGAACGCGATGCGCAATACTGGTTCGATCAACCGGGCGCACCGAAGCCGAAACTGGCCAACGAGAAGCCGAAGGGTGAAACCGTGAGCTATAGCGAACTGCTGAAATCCTGGGCGGATGCGCGCAAATGATGTTGGAAATGTGAGAAGCGAACGGCACCGGAAGGTGCCGTTTGCTTTTTCTCCCCATTTATTTGAATCGACAGCGGTCTGGCTCTCTTGTGTTTTGTGGTGCGCGCATTTCGCACACCGCGAATTCCCATCGAAGATTTGCGGGGGATTGCAATCAGCGTTTTACGTTGTTGGCAAATTGCTTCAGCAACGTAGTTTTCTTTCGTTCGTATACGTCTATCGAATACTGAGCAAGCTCAAAAGGGTGCGCCTCCATATCGACGGGGTAAACTTTAGTATCTTTCTCGGACCAGAGGAAATTATGGTCCTGTACATCCTGGTGATATAGGTCCTTTGCTTCCATTTCATTAAACATCTCCAAAAGTGCATTAGCGCCGTTTGCCGGAATGGAGCCTCTCTTGATGTCACCGAGGGGGATGCCATCGAGTTTTATCATCTTGAGGTAACTCTGATTGTCTTCAATAAGTGCCGTCGCCGAGCCTGCTCCATAGTAAGCATTGAAGCTCTCGGCTTCGGATTTTACATATTCCGGAATATTGTTTTTCTTGTTGGCTCCTCTGAACTTTTTATAGACATGTTTTCCGTCGGCGCTTTCGTATATTTCTCCTTCGCCCCCGCCGGCTATAGCAGGGCGACCACCAATATCATCTGCAATCGGGGTCGACTTATTCTTCAGCGAAGAATCTGTCAATTGCACTTTCTCCATCAACACTTCGATGGGGTGGCTTGCGCCCGGGACTTCTGGAGACAATGGTGGTGTCTCAGGAAATCTGAATCTCGTACTGTCATCAAATACCGAGTGTGCTGAAAATGGCGTTGATGATAACGGCGAAGGCGACGATCCGGGGGGCTCTTCAATCGGATAGTCCTTATTGACGCCTTCACGAATTCGCCCATCAATGTCGAAATAGGTCAACGGATTGTTTTTCACCATGCTGAACAGATTCAGACCATCAATCACCCCGGCCGGATCCGGATTCAGCCACCGCTGCCAACTGGCCATGTAATACCTGAACCCATAATAATAAAGCCCGGTCGCATCCCGCTCTTTGCCCGAATAGCGCAGCGTTTTATAACTTGCCTCGATTTCGCTGCGTCCGGCAAACCACGCGGTAGTGCCGAAAGGGTGGTATTGCTCCTGACTGATGAGCTGGCCTGTGGTGTCGAGCTCCATGGTGCAGGAACCCAAATGGTCGTTGAGGTTGTAACGCGGCTGATCGTTGTCATTACCTTTGGGCGGTTCGGATTCCCAGTGCAACACCTGCACGCTGCTGCGCCCGGCTCGAACACTGATTATTTGCAGCATTTCCCCCGTACCACTGTGGGTACGGATTTGCAGATTTGGCAGATAACGCACTTCGGCCATCAGCGTTTTAGCGTTGGTCTGTATCAGCCGCATTTTTTGCACGCGCATGCCGTCTGCGGCGTATCGGTATTGCTCGTTATCATCCGAACGGTCTTCACGCAAAACCAGCCGAACTTCACGCAATTGGTTACGCAAGTCCCAGTTGAAAGTCTGTCCTGGTTGCAAGCCAAGCAGATTGCCATTGGCATCGAAGCCGTTGCGCAAATCTTCCTCGCCTGGTTCCAAGCCATCGCGCACCGGCAAGCAGCGGTTACTGTGCTTGGCAGCGAGCAGGCGCTGACCGTGGCGTTGCGGGCCGTTGTGAGTCAATTCGAGCAGATTGCCAGCGCGGTCATAGCGATAGGTCTGGGTGTAATTGGCGATGGCTGCAGGATCTGCAATCAGTGAAAACTTCGATGTCTGACACGCCTCCCAACCCGTGGCCTCGATCAACTGATCGAGACTGTCATAACGGTAGCGGTTGACCGGCTCGATGCGCTGGTTGGCGAAGTATCGAATCGGGAGGGCGGCGTCTTCAACACTCAGCACATTGCCTACCGGGTCGTAGGCATAACGCAAGTCTTGCAGGATGTCGTTGCCGCGCTGGCGTAGCAGACTGATCAGCCTGCCATCCTCGGCGGCGTAGTCGAATGTGGTGAGCACGCCGTTGCCAGCGGTTTCCCGAAGGGTATGTCCTTGGGCATCGTACTGGATGGCGCCGACCAGCGTTTTCGGCGCGGAGCCCTTCAATTGCAGTCCAACCTCTCGCAACTGCCCGTCCACGGTCTGGCTGAAAAGCTGTCGGTGTTCTCTGGCGTCGATTTGTTCGATGATTTCCGAGAGCGGGTTGAAACGCGTGTAGCTCGTGGCGGCATGCGCGTCTTCGAGCAATTTGTCACGCTCGCTGAGCGATACCGGCCAGTCAGGAGAGTCGAATGAGCACAGAAAGCGTCGAGACTGCGTCCGGATTCCACCGGTCAGTCCGAACTGTTCGAACAACTGCGTGCCAGCCGGATCATCATGACGGATGAGCTGCCCGCACTGGTTACGCACGGCAAATGTCGGATCGCTGCCGGCATAAGCATATCGCTCCGCACACAAAGGTGCGCCGTCGCCGGCGTGTTCGAACACCGCCTGTGGTCGCAGCTGTTTGTCATATTCGATGCTGCGCAGGCTGCCCCGGCCATCCCAACCGTGCAGCGGTTGACGCGCCTCGCCCCACAGAGTGACGCGCCATCCGGCATCGACGCTGAGGGTGATCAGCACCTGACCGGTCAGTGAGTAAATGGTCCTGAGGTTGGCGGGGGCTGAGGCATCGGCGAACAATCGTGGATCGCGCTGCGCCACCGGTCGTCCACCAACGTCATGTTGAACCGCGGTGATGCGCGCTTCAGATTCGCTGCCATCTTCGCGCCAGTAGGCGACCTGCCGCACCGGCAAGCCTCGGGAGTCCGTGACGCTCAGATGGGGCGTCTGCGCATGCCTGCTCACCTCCCTGTCCACCAGTTGCGTCGTCGTTGTTCCGGCGGTGGGTCGAACAGATCGTTTTCATCGAAGGCGACGTTACACCAGATCCAGTACCAGACTTCCCGGCGCAAAGGTTTCAGCATCGGCGGATTGCCTTGCAGCATTTGTTTCGCCAGTACGGTTTCCGTCGGTCGGCCCACCGCGTCGTAGAACTGCTGGTCGTGAAAAGCATGCTTGCGCATCGAGCGATCATTGATATAACGCGGTTGATCGGCGAAGTAGGGTCGGTAAATCCGCACTGTTTGGCCTTTGTTGTTGTATTCGACTGGCTCGCTGACACGCCAGCGTCGCCGGGCCTCGGCGTCTATCGGTTTGCCATTGTCGTCGAGGACCAGCTCGCCGTTGTCATCGACCTGCCAGGCTACGCCGGGGGGGACCTCCTGTTTGGTCTGCAGGGTACGGCCTAAACCGTCCAGACAGGCAATGCTGACTCGCACTTGTAGCGCCGGGTCACCTGGGTAGCGGTCGGCCAGCAGGGCCACCGAATACACGGGCTCACGCTGTGCCGCAGCGATTTGCTGTTGCAGCACGGTTTCGTTCGGGTCGGGATTTTCCAGCTTGGCAACGTATTGCCAGGCGCGGTCGCAAAGGTGTCCGTCGGGCAGGATGAAACCCTGATTTTTCGCCCAGGCCAACCACTCGGGGGAGGGCGGGGACGAACGGGAGATGCGTCCCATCCAGCTGAAGGTGTCCCAGAAACTGGCGCTGGCGAAATTGCCAATCGCTTGTTTCGGATTGGCGATGGCTATGGCCGGGTCGCGGTCTGCGGGCGGGATGTAGGTTTGTAGCGGGTCAAAACCCACCGGCTCTCCAAGTTCGGTGCCATGGAAACTGCTTACCAGCGGTTCACCGAAGGCGTTATAGCGTGCTTCTTGCAGGTTGCGGTTGGCATCTTCGATGGTCGCAGGGAGGAAGGTGCGGTAATCCACGTCCAGGCTGCGGGTAGTGCAACCGTCCGGTAAGGTCACTGCGGTGGTCACACACCAATACGCGTCGTAGGTAATCAGGGTTTCACCGTGACTGCGGGTTTCACGGTATTTCTGCACGTTATGAAAGCCGTCAAGTGTGTGGTAGGTAGGGAACCCTCTGTGCACTGACCACAGATAATTCTTCGCGTCGTCAGGGTCGCCAGTCGGAGCGTGGTCTTGCTCGGGCAAAAACAGCGGCATGATGTGGTAACCCACCTCTGGCGATTCGAGTTTTTCTTTCAGGTTGAAGGGCATGCTGCCATCCACCGCGAGTTTGTCGTAAGCGCTGAGCGCGACAGCATCCAGTTCGGCCGTCTCCATGTAGGCGGGCAAGCCTTCGAAAGTCGACGCGCCCGGATCCAGGGTTGCACCGCTGCGAGGGTCGATGTAGCGCTGCAGCGTCAAAGCAGACAACACCGCGTGCTGCGCCCATTCGCCATCGTCGCGGCCCATTTGCAAGATGTGTTCATGATGGATCGTTGCGGCACTCAGCGCCGCTTTTTCCAGCACCAGAGAATTGCTGCGCAGGCGGCAGGACAATCCAAGGCGCCAAGCCTCGTTATTGGGCAAATGAATCGGTTCTGACTTGAGCTGCGTCAGGTACCATTTTTGTTGCGCATCGTCATGAGCATCCTTCCACCAGTTCTGGTGATGCTCCTCGTTGAACGGCGGCGTATCGCTGCTGGTCTTGCGTCGTGGGTAGTTGACACTGAACGCGTGCACTACGGTCCCGTATTGATCCCATTCCAGATTCAACTGGTGCTGGCACATTGGATCGTCGGCGATAGCGGGTTCGTATTGGTAACTGATGGATTCCACCTCCAAAGGCAATATCACCGCGTAAGGCTGATGCTTGCCCTTGGGACGCAGCACCCGCGCGCCATAGCGATGCTCCTGAACCACGTACGGCACGGCGGTCGCGGTCGCGGGATCGTCATCGGCAGCATGGATTTCCGAGCGCATTACCCGGCCGCTCAGCGTGCGAGCGATCTCCCGGACGCTGTCGTCATCGGCTACGGTAAAGGGTTGCGCGAGGCGATCATTGAAGTGGTAGTTCTGCAGCAGTGAGGGTCTGAGATCGATTGCCTCCGCGTCGCAGGTGTAATACCCGGCCCTCGGCGGGTCGATGGTTTCGCCGGTATGAAACCAGGTCTTGCTGAGGATCGGCGCTGTGAACCCCGCCGTCGCACGTTCGGCGGCCGACGCTTCGGTGTCGCTTTGCAGTAGCAGGCGGAAACCACGGAACTCGCGCTCGAAAAGATCGTAGTAACCGCCCCGGTATTTGAAACTCTGACTCAAGGTGGTGCGGGAAATCTCATCGCATTGGGTTTGCCGGCTGACCAGGTGCATCGCCATTGGCAACGAGGAAACCGGTCTGGCGACACCGGCCGCCTGCAACTCTTGTTTTTCGTCCAGCCATTCCTGAGCGGAGCTGCGGTAGTCCACGCCAGTGCTGGCGCCCATGTTGTTGCAACTGCGGTTGAGCAGATACGGCTTGGCTTGGACAAAGTCGTAGCGCCAGTGCTCTGGCGACATGTGCGGTAGCGTCACGACCAGGCTGGAGCAACCCAGGCCTTGCAGATCAGCGCTGCTGACCTGCCACAGCGGGTCGTAGGAATGGCCTTCGGGCCAGGACAGGTCGACTGAGGTCTGTTGAAAACCGCTGCCGGCATGGTTCATGAACACGCGCAGGCGCTGGGTTTCGAGATAGATCAGATCAGCGGCACCCGAACCGTCGAGATCAGCGAGCAAGACCTGTGACGCATTGAATTCGCTGTCATCGAAGGGCAGGGGGCACAGCACGAAGCCCTTGCCGAAGCGGCCACGGCCAAGATTCGGCCAGCATTTGACCTCGTTATGACGGATGCGTACCAGATGTTGCTGGCCGCTGCCGAGCACATCGGCGAACGCGACGATTTCGCTCGGGTTATTGCTGAGGACAGGCAGGTCATCGTAATCGCCAGAAGCATTTTCCTCTTTATGTGGTACGTCAATACCGTCGGCGAAACCTGCCGCGCGACGGTTGGCGTACAAGCGAACACTGCGCGGCCCGATCAGTGCCAGGTCGCTAAGACCATCGCCTACCAGATCGCTGATCTGTGCCATCGGGTGGAAAAACTCACCGGGAAACGCATCGAATGTCATGAAGCCGGACCAGTTACGATCCGGGTCAAGGGTGAAAAATCCGCACATGCCTGGCGTGGCGAGCACCCAGTCGAGCTTGCCGTCGCCGGTGAGGTCAGTCAGGGACTGGCGCACCGCCTTGCCATGGTCGGCAGGCGGTATTTGCTCAAGGCGTTGCCAGTCGCTGTAGCTAACGTCTTCACTGCCAGTTTCACCGCGCAGCGGCTCGCGGTAATACCAGCCCTGGTCATATCGACAGAGCACACCCGCCAGGCCCTCACCGTACAGGTCGACCAACTGATATTGATGACTATCGTTGAGCCCGGGCATGGCCGGGAATTCTTTCCAGCCCTGCGGTTGCGAGACGAGGTCGAACGTGTTGTAAGTGAACTCCATTGGCGGTCGGCTTTCGATCTGGCCGAGTCCGTCGTACGCCTGCTGATGAGCCGCGCTCAGGTGGTTGTAGCCCAGCGCACTGAGGCGATATCGCAGGAGCAGGCGTTGTACCAGAACCGGATCGTCACCCAACTCCTTGGGGAAGTGATGAAACATCAGCACTTGTCGGCACAGACGTCGATTACCCAACTCGAAACCGTAGGCATAGATCCAGTAAGGATCGCTGCGCTCGGGCCATGGTTGTTGTTCATTGAATGTCGGCACTTGTTCAAGGTCGGTGCTGCGCTCGCCATAGTCGAACACCAGTTGAAAGTGCCATAACTGTTTTTCCCAGCTGCCGGGGTCCCAGGCGTACAGATGCGCGCAGGCTTTTTCGTTGCCGTAACACACTCGTTTGAGATAGCGCTGAGCGCGGTAGTCGCGATACTGCGGAGCCACTGGCAGCTCGGTTTCCGCTTTGTACTCGTAGATGATGTGTTCGCCGCGGGTATTGAGGCTTTCTTCGATCAGCCAGACGCCCACACGCTGCGGGTCGCAAGGGTCGACCCGGCGTGAATTGGTTGTGCTGCCATAGATATGCAGGCTGCCGTCGGCACGGTGAATCAGCCAGAAGCCGGGTTTGTCGGTCTCGTTCGACCAATGTTCGATCAAGGCGAAAGCACCCTCGGTCCGTGGCCAGTGGCGAACGACGTCATACGCTGTCGTCAGGGGTAAGCCGTTGTAATCCTCAGCGGTGCGGGAAATCAGTTCGCCGGTGCTCTCATTGCGTTCGGGCATCCAGACATCGCCGTCAGGTCCCACGATCTGGTCAGTGCCGTCATAAGTCGGCACGCCTTTGACCGTGCGCAGGGTCACCGCGTCAACCGTCAACTGCCAGCCAAGTCCGCAAGGGCTGTTGCCCGTACCGCTGCTGTAAACGAGACCCAGCGGCGGGATAAAACCGCGCCCCAGGGAAATCGGCAACGGCAGTTCCAGCGACGCAGTGCCCTTGGTACCTACGCCGGCCGATCCCTTGCCGATGCTTTGGATAGCACCGCCGCCCTTGGGCAGGCTGGGGGTGTTGATCTGCATTGTCGATGGTTGCGGCTGCTGTTGTTCGCTCATAGCGAACCGCCTTCACATCTGGCGGTGTAGCACACATGCAGGATGATGTTGGAAAGGCGCTTGAGCATGGCCTCCTGGTCAGCATAGTTGGGAAATGTCAGGCTCCAGCGTGAGATTGCCCCGGTGTACTCGAATGGCAGATAGCGTTCATCCTGGAAGTTGAGCTGAAACATGCCGTTGTCTTCCAGTGATGAAGACAGGGCAATCTGCTGGCTCACCCGCAGGTTGTCCTTGGCATTGCCTGGCGTTGTGGCCATTTCAACTTTGCTGTAGGTCTGTTTCAGCACCGCTCGGATATCTTGATAGGGCCCGAGGATAGCCGGTAGCGTTACGCTGATAGTCTTGATCCGACGCAGATAATGATTTTGCCCGGCGTAATCATCGTCGAACATTTTCTGAGTCAGTTCGAACTCACACGTGCCGTTGCTGAGCAGCGATGATTTGATGTCTGCCCACGTTTTATTGATGGTTGAACTCGGGTCCTTGGCCATCAAATCCTGCAGTGACACGGTTTTCCTGATTTCCAGATCGCGGCGGTTGTGCTGCATGTACTGGCTGTACATCTGTTGCAGGCTCATCTTCAACTCTTCCCCGGCGCCGAGGCCGCGGTAGGTGGCATTCCATGCGCCTGGATGGACGAAGGTCTGAGTGAAATTGCCCATTTCGTATTGCCAGCAGGCTTCGGCGGCCTGGCACAGCGATTGTGCGGTGGTGAAGGCGGTGTGGTAGAAACCGGCGAATTTGCTGTTGAGCCAATCGTAGGTCTGTGATCGGCTGAAGCGGTTGTTGCTCAGCAGGAAGTCATGGGTAGCCCTGGCCTGCTCCAGAGCAGTTTGCGCCTGTCGCAGCTGCAGTTGGCTGGCTTTGTGTTGTTCTTCGTAGACGGCGATTTGCGCCTTGATCTGTTCGGCCTCAAGTTTTGCCTGGTCGCGGGCGTGGGTCCATTCCTGGGTGCGACGCCGATATTGTTCGATTCGCTCCATGGTTTGGCCTGCGGCATAGGCCAGTTGCGACCACGTTTGTGCATGGGACGCAAAGCTGAGAGCTGCCCCCTCCAGGCGTGCACCACCAACTGCCATGCCGACTATGTTGGGGGCTACTGTCAATGCGTGACCGACTCCCTGAGCAATGATTGCTGCGGTCTGGCCGAGATTTCCTGCCAGGTAAGCGGCTCCCGTAGCGATTTCCAGCGGGCTGACACCCTCTTTCAACAGTTTCTCGTAATAACCGACACGTCCCGTAATCAGGTCCTGACTCGCCAGCAACGCCTCCTTGTTTTTTTCGTCAATCTTGCCGGCCTGAACCTGTATATCCACTGCCATCTTCGCCAGGTTCCACGCCTGTTGCTGTTGCAATTCCAGATATTGCGCTTGCTCCTTGCGTTCGATAAGCGACATTAGCGTTGAACCGAACTGGATCACGCTGTCCACCGCGTTCTGCGCCAAGGCGAACATGAAACTGAAGCGGTAATCGGGAATTTGCGGATTCAACAGACGGCTGAGCGCCGCACCCGACAGGCCCTGGCCCCATGCGGCGAGCAACGCCCGCGGATCCAGCGGCGTGGCGAACAACGGCAGGTTCAGGGGCGTGCCGGCCATGTCGAGATTATGCCGCAGGTTGTACAAACGGCTCTCGGCGCGCTCCCAATGCATGATCAGTTCGGGATTGAAGGGGCGACGCAGATATTCGATATCAACGCTCGTCAGTAACGGGTCATCGCCCTTTGGCAGCAGGCATAGCAAGGGCGCCGACTCGCAGGCCGCAGCCTTTCCGATGCGCAGTGGCGGGTGTTGCTGAAGCTGCTGTTGCGTGGCGATCAGGCGCTGCTCGAAGTCACGCAATTGCGCATTTTTCGACGAACTCAATTCGTCGAGCGTGAGCGGCAACCAATCGTCGACCTGGCGCACATCCGGGCGCGGCCCCAGCAGGTCCATGATGTGCACGTAGCGCAACTTGGCCTCGGCCAGTCCATCCGGTGTCAGCTCGGCGTACGCCAGATCAGCCTGGCGGCTCTCGATCTCGATGAACAGTTTCCACAGCGCCTTGCGAAAATGCACGGGAAAACTCAGGGCAATCTGATGCGGATCGTCCGGGTACAGGATGCTCAGGCTGGGGTCGACCGGGCCAGGCCACACGGGTAATTCCAGCGGCACGGCCTGCCAGTAACCGGGGTGCCCCGGTTCGGCACTCTGTCGTGTCGGGTCATATAGATAGGCCAGCCACTGTTTCGCCTGATCGTACTGCTGCTCTTCGTTCAAGCGATAGGCCACCAGCCATGGCAAGTACAGAAACAGCTCGAGGAAATACAGATAGTAGGCGCCCGAGAAATCCATGGCTTGCGATCCCTGACCATCAGGGATGGGTGGTTCTGTGCGCTGGGTCTGTGTTTCCCAGCTTAGCAAGGGGGCCATACCGTTCTCGGCAAGGTTGATCAATTGCCGCGCAAAAGTGCTGTTCATGCGCACAGGCGCACGGAATGACTTTTCAGGTTGGCCCCCATCGCTGTACTCGATGCTGGAGCCGCTGAAGTCAATGAATTGGGCTGTGCCCAGCGAGGGATTGTCATCGTTGCTGATGCGCGGCGCGATCTGGTGTTCGGCTTCGAGTGCCTCCCCCCAGGTAATCGATAGCGCTTTCAGAGCTCCGCCGACGGGTGTATAGCCGATCGGACTGTCTCTATGGATCAAGACGCCATACACGAAAGGGATTTTCAGCGCTGCATCGGACTCAGGCCACTCGACCGGCCAGCCGTCGGGCAGATGTCTGACCTTGTCCAGAATCATCATATATCCGCCGCCGCCGTTGTTTTGGTTCAAGCTTTCAACGACGCCCGAGGTATATAAACGACGTATCTGGTCAAGCGATTCAGGAAATTCATCCACCTGTACGTCCAGAGGATGCCCTATGAACAGCTGATATCCGTAAGCCTCGAAAATGTGGTTACGAATGCTCGGTAGCAGACTGGTTGTAGAGCTTTCACCGCCTTTGGGGCTTCGCCAAACGTCGCCGACGTGGATGCTATTCGGGCTATCCCGCAGCAAACCAAGTATGTCCGAGCCGGCGACTTTGCCCGCGAGGGAAACGGTGCCACCCGGCTGTATGCGCGGGACGGTAAATTCCGTTCGGTTGTTGCTGTCGGAATCCGAAATCAGGCTTCTGATGCTGTCTGGAAAACCTCTGAAGCAATACGCTGTGTCCTGCATGTTCATGAATTCACCGACAGACGTGATCTCCGAGCCCTCAAGCAAGGTGCGCCAGCGACTTTCAGCTGTGTGATTGAACACCAGGGTCAAGTGAAAGAGTTCTTTGTCGTCAGCGCTGCCGATAGAAAATTTCAGCGTTGTGACATCTGGAAATCGCTCATCGAGTCTGAGCACCAACTCGAGGCTGGACCGGCCTGGTCGATAGTCAAGGTCGGTACCTTCGCGCATGGTCGCGATGCGCGATTGCCAGCCATTGAAGTTCCAGGTTGGTTTGTCTGCGTGCGGTACTTCGTGTTCTACGGCGCCGAACACAGGTGTAGTGGCGGGCAGCCAATATTGAAAACGTCCAGCAGCTTCCGGTTTCGCGAAGATGTGGCCTATGAGTCGTACGTGCTGTTCGCTTTTTTCGAAGATCCCGGCGGACGACGCTGGGATCATATTGCCGGCTGTTACTACGCCGGATGAAGGAAACAGTGGCGTCACATTGAAGTTCTTGTCGATTCGTATCGTACGCAGAAAATCGTATTTGTCGTTGTTGTGATCATCGCCGCCCTGGTACCCCGAATACATCAGGACTTTCATGGAGTCGGGCGAAGTCGAGTGGTCATACACCGCGATGGTCTGGGTTTGTTCAGCGATTTCTTCCAGAGGTTTCGCGACCAGCGTCTCTGTCTTGCAATAACTCTCGATATAGACCCGCGGAGTGCTCCAGGTGTCGTCGTATTTTTTGTAGCTGGCGTATAGACGGAACCTGGGATTGACCTTGACGCTCGGGTCAGCCTCGCCCGTGACCGGTGACTGTGTGGCGGTTGCATCCTGGAGTTCCAGCTCGGCCCAGATCACGAACAGTCTGTTATTGAACCAGCACGGGCGAACGGTGTGCTCCAGCGCTTTTTCGGAAATGGGCACATTGGCTTTTTGCCAATCCGACCAGGCACTGGGCAGCGGCTTGTCAAATTTTTCCGGGACCTCTTCTGGTTTCCCCGCAGGTACTTTTACCGCGCGCTGAGACATGTCGAGTGAGCGCCAGTACCAGGCATTTTCGGCCGGAGATTTGCCGATGAAATAATAGGTGCTGTTGGCAAAGTCTTCGCCGTCGATGTAGCCATTGCAGATTTTCAGATTGGCGACTTCTTCGAACCGGGCAAGGTAAGCCAGCACGGCGGTCTGTACGGTTTCTGGCTGTATTTGCGCTTGGTTGAGATCGTTCTCCAGTTGCTCGAAACTGGCGCTCTTGGTCAGGCGCAGGGTCGGGTCCAGATAGATGTCCGGGGAGCTCCGCAACTTCTGGAGAGCGCCCCAGATCGAGTAGCGATTGAGGCCATCGCGCCAGGTTCGGGTCTGTAGCGGAGTGAAGCTGTCATCGATGTAACCGGGTTCCAGGCTGAGCATCATGCTGTTGATTTGCTGCTGATAACTGGCGATGGCACAAGCCACAGGACTGGTTGGCACATTCTGGCTGACCAGTACGTCCAGCAACCAGAATTCATAAAGGTCGTTGGCGGTCTTGATCCTATGAGCCAGCCCCTGCTCGATCAGGTAGGGATCGTTGGGTACGGCTTCGTGCAGGTACAGGGCTAGCATCGCGTCACGCAGTGCTTCGTTGAGAGGCGCGTCGAAGGCAGTTGTCATGATCGTTCCTTAACCATTGTCACGTGAAGGGTCAGCGGCAGAGTGGGCGGCCATGACTGCCTCACCGACGGCTTTCCAGGCCTGCAGATCGCTTTGGTCGCCCAGCGCGGTGGCTTGCAATAGCGTCCCGGCAGATAAGCCGCTGGTCTGACAAGCGGCCTGGCAACGACGCACCCAGTCAACGTGAGCCATCGAGGTGGCGCAGTCAGCGGGGAGGGTGCTGGTCAGCGCGATGATTTGCGCTTGCGGCCACTCCAGCAAACGCGCAAGGGCAGCATTGGCCGTTTCACTGGCGAGCTGGCGCAGGACCTTGTTTTTCAATCGGGCCTTGGCTGGATTGGCGCTACTGAAATAACTCAACAGGCTGTCTTCGGAATGGCTCTGGCTGTGGAACCAGTCACTGAAGCGTTCGAGCAGATAGAGATCGGAAAGTGACGGCATGCTGTTGCTGCCTTCCTCGTATTCAGGACCACCCAGCCACATCGGATTGATCACGAACAAGCGCAGAGCGCTATTGCTCAGACGCAGTTCTCTGACGATCTCGGCGTGGCGAGCTACCCGTTGATAATCCTCGATCAACGCTTGGGGCAGAGGGGTCTTGAGCGCTTGCAGCAAGAGGCTGTAGGGCGTGGCCCAGGCCCAGTGGATGACGGCCCGGCAGCAATCCGGCGCCAGCTTGGCGGCTTCCTGGAACAGCCCTTCGAGCAACTGTGCCTGACGGTCATGTACGTCGAGTAGAAACTTGACGAGCTTGTCTGCACAAGCATCTTTGACAGGCTGAGTCAGACCGAGACCCTTGAGCGCTTCAACGACATCGCTCTGTAACCAGGCAACGGGTTCATCCACCAGAGTCAGTGGGCGGTCAAGGCCAGACAGCAGGCCATCAGCATTGATCAGCCTGTGTTCGATCAGTAACTGGAACCAGTCGATTTGTCCTCGCTTGCGTTTGCCATCGCTCTGCAGCGGCAGGCCCAACGCATTTATCTGGGCCTCGGTCACCAGGCTCCGGCGCGTATCGCTTTGCAGCCTCGTCAGACGCGCCCGCAACTCATCGGGCAGGGGAGCTTGCTCAGCCAATCTGATCTGTTGATCATTTTCCGGCTCTTCGTGATTTGGCGGGGCATCGATGCCCAGGCGTTGCAATACCTGAGTCACGGTCTGCTGACTGTCTTTGAGCCAGGTGAAAGCCCAATCCAGTTGCATCAGCACATCGAGGATGTCCGGATTTGCCGCTGTGGACGGTGCACTCAAGCGGCCGCTGGCGAGTGCGGTTTTGTACGACGAGCCTCCGAGAAGTCCCGCCAATGCCAGCAACTCTTCGACCGAGTGCCCGAACAACCTGGCGATCCGTGCCTGGCGGTACAGCGAGGAAATGGTTGGCAAGTCACGCTTGAGCGTGCCCACATGCTTTTCGGTCTGCCGGGCAATCAACAGAAGAGAGTCTTCGGTGGGCTGCACACCGAGCCCGGCACATAGTTGCAGCAGGGTTTTCTGCGTTGCGGCATCGAGGGAGATCAAATCTATGGGCGTTTGATCGAGAATCAGCGGTGTGTCGAACAGTTGCACACGGTTGAACACTTGATCGAACAACGGCACCGCGTCCTTGCCACTGGCATAGGGGCTGAGGTCGTTCATCAGCGCCGCGAACTCTTCAGGTTCGATGCTGTAGCGTCGGTTCAGGTAACGATAGACGCCCAGCGCACGCAAGGTATTTTCGTTCAGCTCCATGCCAAGGTTGGTTTCGCCCTCGGCGCGGATGGCACTGCAGATCAATGTGTCGAGTCTGGCGAAAGGAATGCCGCTCCAGCGTTGCAGGCGGATCATCCGTTGCAGGCGATCGAGACGATCAAGTGAGGTTTTGGTCAGACGCCATTGTTTGTTGTCGCCCGACGCTATCCGTTCCAGTCCTATGGCGTGGTCTGACTCATCGCTCAGGCCTGTTTCCGGGCCCGGTTCCGGCGCGTTGTCGGACAGTTCAGCACCGGGACCGATGCCATTGACGTAGCAGGCACTGTAGTGATTTGGAAAAGGCCCGGTCTGGGGGCCAATCCTGTTCGGGGCCGGCTGCAGGTATGGACAATTGGGCGACAACCGCACCGCAAAGCTGCGGCGGGCTACAAGCTGCTCGACCTGTTCAGCGTTGAGGCCAGTGTGTTGCATAAAGTCAGTCAGCAGGGTCAGTTGCTGCACGGGCGAATCGCTGGTGACTTCGACACCGTAGTTGCTTTTGAAAAAGTTCTTTTCTGTGGTTGTCAGGCGGTACTGGTCATCCAGCGTAAAGGCGAAGCGCTGTCTGGCCAGACGGACCGGTTGGTCCACGGTCCCGGTGGCAGTGATCAGATCGAATCTGGCTGTGTATCCCTGCTCCGTCGGCGGGGGAAGGCGGGCAGCCTGGAAATGCACAACGATGGGTTTATCTGTCGCAGCGTGCAGACGATTTACCAGCCAGCCAGTGCCGGTGAGGTCCGGCACGTTAGAGCTCAGATCGATACTGGCTGGCACGGTCTTGTCGTCTTTGCGAAAGGTCAGTGAAACAACGGTTTTTGCGCCGCCTTGATCTGTTGGTGCGTCCGCTGGCGGAGTCGCGGTCACGTCATCAGGCTGTCCTGACAGCAGCAAGTAACACCTGCTCCGTGTGGTATGTGGCCGCAGGTAGGCGGTGAGGGGGCTTTGCCAGCCGTCGAGGAGATTGCTGCGTGTCAGATAAAAATGGCTGAAGACCGGGGGGGCGATCAGCAATTGCTGTTGTTGTGGGCTCAACCCGCACAGCATCCGTTGTGCCTGTAGCACCGGATGCTGCAATTTCCCATAGTCGTTGATTGCTACCTGTTTGACCGGTAGCAACAGACTGGCCCGGTAATTCAACTCGCCCAGACGCGGCTTATTATCAGCGAGCCCAAGTTGGCATTGGTGATGATAGAAGTTGTAGGGCAGTTCGAAGGGGTAGCTCCGTTCGGCCAGTACCTGATAGGTGGATTTGCTTTTGTCGGGAAGATTGCCATCCAGATAGGTGCGCAGATGACTTTCCAATACCTGCGTGACAATTTCCAGCATTGGCCTCGGTGTGAAGGTGCTCTCCTGGCTGATCAACAGGTCCTTGAGGTCAGGACGGCGTTGATCCATCAACAGCCGCTTGGGATCCTCACTGGTGGCTTCCAGTTGCAGGGAAAATCTCCGCAGTTCAGTCAGGTAGGCCACCGGACTATCGTTGGCGGCAATGGCTCCGACCTTGGTGAACTCGTCCCAGTTTTCATTGAACATGCGTTGATAAGTAGCGCCCAGCGCAACCAGCGAGCTCACGCCACTGCGTTGAGCCAGTTGCTGCATCGCGCCGGAAGAGGTCTGGTATTCCCGATACAGGCGCGCAATCAGTGCCGCATACTTCATTGCATTGTCGTAAGCCCCATCGGCGTTCGCGTCGCTGTATAGGGCGAGCTGGCGAGCGAACGCTGCTTTGGATAGACGGACAATATCGAAGACCGAGGTGAAACCCATTTGCTGCATGGCGGTGGGGAAGTCGCTGCGGTCTTTTTTCAAAGATTCATCAGGTTTCACGAGAGCATTCAACAGTCTGTTGTTATCGGCCATGACTATGGATCTCCTGCTAAAAGGGTAACGGCCCGCAAAGAGGTCGCACAGGAGCAAGCTAACGGTAAATGCTTGTGACGTAACCTGTCAGAGCTGACAGTTGCCGGCGGTCTTATTAGAACAAGTTGCTATGAGTAATATTCTTATTGGATCTATTGGCTTGCTCTGTTTCTTATATCGAATCAGACGTTTAACTTTGAATAATAATTTCTAATTTGTCTAGGTGGCTGTCAGAAGTAACAGTTGTTTGAGTTTTTTTCTGGGCTTACCGTGCTTGGAAGCTGAGCTGGACGTCAATTTGGCGATTTTTTAATTGTTCTTCGAGTTGTTGAACAAGTTGATAGGTTCTTTCAGAAGTCAGCCACTCCGGTAAGTTCTGCTTCTCGGAAAAAGCCATGCGTTTGATGCTTATTCCTACGCAGGGTCGCTTGGCGGAAGATTCCAAAGTGGTAAGCGCTTAGTAAGTATCGAACGCAATAAATCGTCAGGGAGAAAAACAATGAATAATTATAGTTGCATAATGATGAATAGTTTTACTGAGATTGCGGATGGGATGGATAACATCGAAAGCGGACATTGTATCGAGGTTTCGGCAGATGATTTTACTGTTGACAATCTTCATAGCGAAGAAATCGGGACTTATACCAAGGCGGTTTTACAAGTACGCCATGAATTTTTTGGATTGTCAGCTTCTCTTGAGGTGGAATTTTCTTTTAACCCCTATGGTGCCGCATTTACTTGCTATGCAAAGCGCTACGCTGCAGTGAATAACGGTAGAAAAAGCGGGAATGTTATTTTTGACTTTTATTCGCAGTCCTCATTTGGTGAAAAGGAGGTGACTAATGACAACGCCATTCAGGATGGACAGTGGCATGAGATATTTGGCGCCGGAGGCACGGTAGCTGGGGATACCGAAAGAGCTTATATATATTTTAAATTCATATTTGATCTCCCCGGTCCCGATACATGGGCGTCAGTTCGGGTCAGGATTCCATTCTCTGTTGCTAGACCGAGTATCACTAATCCAGGAATAGTGAAGACTACTCGCCCGACGATAACCGGCACGGGTATAGGAGGTGCCAGCATTAAATTGTATGAGCACAATGTCCCTCAAGTCGTTCTGGCAACTACAATAGTGCAAAGCAATGATTTATGGGGCGTACAGCTGGAGCGAACCCTGGCAATGGCCGACCCGTTTCACATGACGGCCACTCAAACCTTGAACGGGTTACCCTCTGGATATACACCGCACGTGAGTTTTGCGGTCCTTTTCAAACCGGTTATCTTCAACGTAACCGTATCCGCTGACGGCAAACCAACAATCAGTGGCGCAGCCGGGCTCAAGGACGCCACGCTTAAAATTTTCAAGCACAATGAAGAGAGCGCTAGTTTAACGACCACTGTCTTAACGGACGGCACTTGGTCAGTTTCTGCCACCACAGCGTGGCCCCCAGGTAAACATGTGATCATGGCGGAACAAACGGCCAAGAACACCGGCGGGCGTTCTGATCGATCCGAGCCCCGATCGCTTGAAGTCAAGCCGCCCAAGCCCGCTATAACTCCGCCACCTAATCCGGCCGCAGTGAAACAGCCGCTGAGCATCACCCTCGTTTTTTCTGATGCCGTCACCCTGCAATTGTTGACTGAGGCCGGCGCACCGGTGGCTGGCAGTTTCACTGGCAGTGGCTCAGCTCGCACATTCATACCGACAGCGAACTGGGATGTAGGCTCCACGAAGGTCAAAGTTGTGCAGAGTGTGGGCGGCGTGTCCTCCGAACCAAGCGATCCAGTCACCATTCTGATAAATGCGAAACCGCCCAAACCTGTGATCACTCACCCTTTACCGCACACCGGTCATCATGCCGAGGTCAGGGTGCAAGGAACGTGCATCGCGGGAGCGACGATCACTTTGCAAAGTGCCGCTGGCGTCTCTCTGCAAGGCAACCTGACCTACAATGCAACGACATGGTTTTTCGAGTACCTCTGGCTGCCCGGTCCTAAACATATCAAGGCGCAGCAGAGCGTGAATGGAGATACGTCTGAAGCAACCGCTGTCCTCGAGTTTTACATCAAGCCAGCTACGCCTGACATCGAGCCGCCAACCGACCCGGCAACACCGAAACAGCCTTTGAAAATCACCGGTGTCGCGTCAGGCGCCGTCACCCTGCAAATGTTTACCAAACCCGATAGAGCCGTGCCTGGCCAATTCACCAGCAGCGGAGCCGACCGCCTCTTCACTCCGGCGGAGGACTGGACGCCCGGCGAAAACACTGTCTACGTCATCCAAACGGTAAACGGCGTGGACTCTGACCCCAGTGACTTGTGCACTTTCACCGTGGAGGTGGAGGACCGGCCCGACGCCCCTCAATTCCAGCAACCGCAGGCGGGGGGCATAACTTCAATATATCCCACCCTCAAGATCGCCGGCCTGCCAGGCGCGCTGCAAACCGTTCGCTTTGAGAACGGCGCTACGTTGCACGAAGACACCGCGGGCGCAGACGGGATCCTGACATTCACCGTGGTGAATCCGTTAGAGCCGGGCACCATTGTCCTTGAGGCTAAACAGGCCAGAGGGGGAATGGACTCGGATTGGAGCGCGCCGCATCGCTTTACGGCCAAGGCTGCGCCGTCAATCCCGGCTATCGAAGCGCCACGGGCGAACTCCGAGACATCACGCTATCCGAGGATTCGCGGCACAGGAGCAACGGGAGGTGAGATTGTCCTGCGTCATGCGCTTGATCCCATGGAAGAGTTTGCCATTGTCGACGGTTCAACCCGGTGGAATTGGACCGCAGAAAAAGCGTGGGCCCTCGGAGACTATGCCGTGCAGGCCCGGCAGACATTCGACGGGGAATGTTCCGACTGGACTGAGGCTCGCTCCTTCAAGGTGAGCGAATCGCGGTATGCCATTGGTGACGCCACCCCCGCCATCGGTACACCGGTGGTGGGCACCGAGCAGAGCGTGCTGTTGCGAATCCAGGTCATCTCCGGTGTCAGCGGGGAGGTAGCCGCTGGCGTGGAGGTGAAGTGGCGCGTCAATGGCGAGGAGGAGGTGCTGGCGACAACGCAGACCGACGTCAACGGCTGGACCGGTTATCGCTATACACCTGAAACAGTCGGCAGACATGAAGTTCTTGCAGACGTCACTCAGGACAACGCCGGTGTGATTTTGACCGAACTCTATGAAGTGAATGCGGTACTGGACGATGTCTGGGCGCAGGCAGCAGAGCTTTATCTGGACGGTGAGCGCGTCGACCCTGCACGCGAGTTCGTGCTGTTGAGAAAAGACCTGCCCTATAAGCTGGAGCTGAAGGTTGCCGACGACAGTGTTTTGATTGGCTCTACCGTCACTTTGCAGAACTTCTGGGGCGCGAAGGAACGAGGCCTGACTTTCAACCCTTATCTGGGGACGCCGCTGACGATAAACAAAGGATCGTCAATCCATTGGTATATTTCTGCCGAAGAGGCGAACAGTGGTTTTTACGGTTTGAGTCTGGCCAGTTCGATACTGCCCGACTGGGAGCTGCCCGGGCGAGTGGAGGCGGGGGATTTGGCTGACGCCGTGAGGTTTGATCTTGATGGGTTCCCACAGGTGTTCGGTGGCGCCCCGGCGTTCCCCTGCCTGGGGGCCACGCATACATTGACTTTGCGACCCCAGGACAGCAGTTTTCTGCTCGGCCAGGACGTAGTTCTGGAGTTGAGTGCGCAAGCGGCCGATCTAGGCGTGACCTTGAGTCCGAGCAGCCCGCAAACGCTCGGTGAAGACGGGGTGAGCTGGTTGCTGAACTGCGTCGACAGCACCAGTGCCGGCGATTTCGCAGTCTGGTTGAAGGTGCCGGCGCTGGAATTCAGTTCGCTGGAGTTGCCCATGTCGCTGGCGCATAACAGTGCTGAAGTATCTGAAAAATTCGGCCCTCAGCAAATGGGAGGTTCGGCCGCGTACTGGAGGTATGGCATTCGCGCGGTTTCCACTTTCACGGGACTGCCGGCGGGGGGAGTGCCGGTGACTGTCGCGGTGACTGGCAAGCCAACCGTGGAGAATTTTACTGCTCGCGATGGCTGGATATTTATCAGCTACTACGACGGAGAGTTTGCGAGTTTGTCCATTCGTAACCGCTATGGAAAGTAATGGCTGGGCAAGCGTCTGCAACTACAGGGCGGCGCGGTACTTGTCACGGGTTGTTGCTGCGCAAAAAATCCCGGACCAAAAAAACGGCACCTGCGAAGGTGCCGTTTCCATTTCAGCCAGATCAGCCGAGCAATCAGCCCGCCAGACCCGCCTGCTGTACCAGCACCAGCAATGGCTGCGGGTACACGCCCAGGAAGAATGCGACCAGGGCGATGGCCAGCAGCATCACGCCGCCTGCCTTCTGTTCCCAGTGCAGCTGGGCGTCGTGGCGACGCAGGTTAGGCTCGATCAGGTACAGGGTGACCATCACGCGCAGGTAGTAGAAGACGCCGATGGCGCTGCCCAGTACCAGTGCGCCGACCAGCCACCACTGACGCGTTTCGACGCCGCTGGCGATGATGTAGAACTTGCCGATGAAGCCGGCGGTCAGCGGGATGCCGGCCAGGGACAGCATCATCACGGTCAGCACGGCGGTCAGGTACGGACGGCGCCAGAACAGGCCGCGGTACTCGTACAGCGCGTCAGCGTCGCGGCCGTTGTACGGCGACGACATCAGGGTGATCACGCCGAACGCGCCGAGGCTGGTGATGACATAAGTCACCAGATAGACGCCGATGGCTTCCACCGCCAGACCCTTGCTCGCCACCAGCGCGATCAGCAGATAGCCGAAGTGCGCAATCGACGAGTAACCGAGCAGACGCTTGAGGTTGCTCTGGGTCAGGGCCAGCAGGTTACCGAACAGGATCGAGGCGACCGCGATCACGCTGAGCACATCGCTCAGCACACCACTGCTGGCAGCAGGGGAGAGCTGGAACAGACGCACCATCACCGCAAACACTGCGACCTTCGAAGCGGTAGCGAGGAACGCCGCCACCGGTGCCGGAGCACCTTCGTAGACGTCCGGCGTCCACAGGTGGAACGGTACCAGCGACAGCTTGAACGCCAGACCGATCAGCATCATGCCCAGGCCCAGTTGCGCCAGCGGGCTTGGCAGACCGGTTGCAGCCAGGGCCTGACCGATGCCGACGAAGCTCAGCGAACCGGCGTCGGCGTAGAGCAGCGCCATACCGAACAGCAGGAACGCGGAACCGGCGGCCGACAGCACCATGTACTTGATGCCGGCTTCCAGCGAACGCTTGTTGAAGAAGGCGTAAGCCACCAGACCGTAGACCGGTACCGAGAGCAGTTCCAGACCGATGAACAACCCGGCCAGGTGCTGCGCGCTGACCAGAACCAGACCACCGGCGGCGGCCATCAGGATCAGCAGGTACAGTTCTTCGCGATTGCCCGGGTAGCCCGAACCGCCATCACCCAGATAGGCGTGGGCGAGGGTGACGCAGGCGAGGGTGGCGACCAGGATCATCGCCATGTACAGGCAGGCAAACGCGTCGATCTGCAGCAACGGGGTCACGGCCAGAGGCGCGACTTTCAACGCAGGCAGGATCGACAGCAGGGCCAGGTTCAGACCCGCCACCGAAATCAGGAAGGTCTGCGAGTGGTTGCGGCGCCAGGCGATTGCCAGCATCACCACGATAATGGTGAGGCTGGTGATCAACAGTGGCGCAAGCGCAATAAAGTGTTGAATCGTGAATTCCATAGCGCTCTTACCGGGCCGAAGCGAGTTGAGAGAAGGCGGTGCCGAGCCACTGCTGCACGCCATGCATGGTGGCGGCAGAGGTGTCGAGGAACGGTTGCGGGTAGACGCCGAGGTAAATCAGCAACACCGCCAGACCGAGCACCATGATCAGTTCGCGAGCGTCCATGCCGTGCAGCACCGCGTCGGATTTCGACGGGCCGAAGTAGGCACGGTGAATCATGATCAGCGAGTAGACCGAACCGAACACCAGACCGGAAGTGGCAATCGCCGTGACCCATGGAGCGCTGGCGAAGGAGCCGATCAGGATCAGGAACTCGCCGACAAAGTTACCGGTGCCCGGCAAGCCCAGCGACGCCGCCGCGAAGAACAGGCTGATCGCCGGCAGGTAAGCGATACGCGACCACAGACCGCCCATCTCACGCATGTCACGCGTATGCAGACGCTCGTACAACTGACCGCTGAGGATAAACAGCGCCGCTGCCGACAGACCGTGCGCCAGCATCTGGATCACTGCGCCTTGCAGCGCCAGTTGGCTGCCGGAGTAGATACCGATCAACACGAAGCCCATGTGGGAAACGGAAGAGAAGGCAATCAGACGCTTGATGTCGGTTTGTGCGAACGCCAGGAACGCGCCGTAGAAGATCCCGATCAGACCGAGGGTCATGGCGATCGGCGCGAACTCGGCCGAAGCGTTCGGGAACAGCGGCAGGGCGAAACGCAGCAGACCGTAGGCCGCGGTTTTCAGCAGGATACCGGCGAGGTCGACGGAACCGGCAGTCGGTGCCTGGGCGTGAGCATCAGGCAGCCAGGAGTGGAACGGTACGACGGGCAGCTTGACCGCGAAGGCGATGAAGAAGCCGAGCATCAGAATGTACTCGGTGGTCATCGACATCTTGGTTTTCAACAGGTCGGCGTAGTTGAAGGTGATCACGCCGGTATTGTTGAAGTTGACCAGCACCAGACCGAGGATCGCCACCAGCATGATCAGGCCGGACGCCTGAGTGAAGATGAAGAACTTGGTCGCCGCGTAGATCCGGGTTTTCTTGCCGTCCGAAGAACTGTGACCCCAGAGCGCGATGAGGAAGTACATCGGCACCAGCATCATTTCCCAGAAGAAGAAGAACATGAACAGGTCGAGGGCGAGGAACACGCCGACCACACCGCCCAGGATCCACATCAGGTTGAGGTGGAAGAAGCCAACGTGACGTTGAATCTCTTTCCACGAGCAGAGTACCGAGAGGATACCCAGCAGCCCGGTCAGCAGGATCATCAACAGCGACAGGCCGTCGAGGGCCAGGTGCACGTTGATGCCGAAACGCTGGATCCAGACATGCTTGAACTCAAGCGCCCAGGTCGGATCGGCGCCCGGCGCCGGTGCGAATGAATAGTCACCGTGGGCCCACAGCCAGAGGCCGAGCGCGAGTTCCAGGGTCATGGTCAACAGCGCAATCCAGCGCGGGAGGGTAGCGCCGAAGCGCTCACCCATCCAGCACAGCAGGCCGCCGATGAAGGGGATCAGGATTAGCCAAGGCAGAATCATGACGGGCTCGTTTCCTTTCGCAAATTCGCAAGGTTCATATCAGACCGCTACCAGCACGATGGCGCCGATCACCAGCACGGCACCAGCAGCCATCGAGGCGGCGTACCAACGCAGTTGACCGGTCTCGGTGCGGCTCAGGGCAGTGTGACCACCCTTGGCCATACGCGGGATCAGACCGATGGTCTGGTCGAGCGGGTCTTTGCGCAGTACATGACTGATCGCAAGGTACGGCTTGACGAACAGTTTGTCGTAGATCCAGTCGAAGCCCCAGGCAGCGAACCACCAGGCCGAAAGGAAACGGCCGATGCCGCTGTTGGCGATCGCCGTGACGAAGCGACGCTTGCCAAGGAACAGCAGCGCTGCCAGCAGGATACCGGCCAGGGCGATGGCGCCCGAGGCGATTTCCAGACTGTGCTTGGCTTCGCCACCGGCATGGCCGACGCTTTGCGGCAGTACGCCGTGCAGCGGCGGCACGATCATCGCGCCGACGAAAGTCGACAGCACGATCAGCACCGACAGTGGCAGCCAGTGGGCGATGCCGTGGCCGGCGTGGGCTTCGGTCTTGGCTTCACCGTGGAACGCGATGAAGATCAGGCGGAAGGTGTACAGCGACGTCATGAACGCACCGACCAGACCTGCGTAAAGCAGACCCTGGTTGCCGCTGGCGAACGCTTCCCAGAGGATTTCGTCCTTGGAGTAGAAACCTGCGGTAACCAGTGGCAGAGCGGCCAGCGCGGCACCACCGACGATGAAGCTGGCGTAGGCCAGTGGCAGTTTCTTCCACAGACCGCCCATCTTGAAGATGTTCTGCTCGTGGTGGCAGGCAACGATCACCGCACCGGAAGCAAGGAACAGCAGGGCCTTGAAGAAGGCGTGGGTCATCAGGTGGAAGATCGCGCCTTCCCAGGCGCCAACGCCCAGCGCCAGGAACATGTAGCCGATCTGGCTCATGGTCGAGTAGGCGAGGATACGTTTGATGTCGGTCTGTACCAGCGCGGCGAAACCGGCCAGTACCAGGGTCACGCCACCGACGATGCCGACGAGGTGCAGGATGTCCGGCGCCAGCGCAAACAGACCGTGGGTACGGGCAATCAGGTAGACACCGGCGGTCACCATGGTCGCGGCGTGGATCAGTGCCGAAACCGGGGTAGGGCCGGCCATCGCATCCGCGAGCCAGGTCTGCAGTGGCAGTTGCGCCGATTTACCGACAGCACCGCCGAGCAGCATCAGGGTTGCCAGAACGATCCAGAAGTCGCCGACCTTGAAGTGCTCAGGCGCACGTACCAGCAGTTCCTGGACGTTCAGCGTGCCCAGTTGCTGGAACAGGATGAACAGGCCGATGGCCATGAACACGTCGCCGATACGGGTGACGATGAATGCCTTGAGTGCGGCGTTACCGTTGTTGCGGTTGCTGTAGTAGAAACCGATCAACAGGTACGAGCACAGGCCCACGCCTTCCCAGCCGAAGTAGATGAACAGCAGGTTATCGCCGAGGATCAGGAACAGCATGCTGGCGATGAACAGGTTGGTGTACGAGAAGAAGCGCGAGTAACCGTCTTCACCACGCATGTACCAGGACGCGAACAGGTGGATCAGGAAGCCGACGCCGACGACCACACCGAGCATGGTCACCGACAGGCCATCCAGGTACAGCGCGAAGTTCGGCTGGAAACCTTCCACCGACATCCAGCGCCACAGCACCTGGGTGTACACGCCACCTTCCGGCGGCGCGACGTTGAATTGCCAGATCACGTAAGCGGTGACGATAGCCGACAGGCCGATCGAACCGACACCGATCAGCGCCGAGAGGTTTTCCGAGAAGCGGCCGCGCGAGAACGACAGCAACAGGAACCCGATCAGAGGGAATACGAAAGTCAGGAAGAGTAGGTTCATCCGCGCATCTCACTGGCAGCGTCGATATCGAGCGTGTGGAAGCGGCGATACAGTTGCAGCAGGATCGCCAGGCCAATACTGGCCTCGGCTGCGGCAAGGCTGATCACCAGGATGAACATGATCTGTCCATCCGGCTGCGCCCAGCGGGCGCCCGCGACGATGAAGGCCAGGGCAGAGGCGTTCATCATCACTTCCAGACTCATCAACACGAACAAAATGTTGCGGCGGACCATCAGGCCGACCAGACCAAGGCAGAACAGGATGCCGGCGACGGCTAAACCATGTTCGAGAGGGATAGCAGGCATGTCTTACTCCTTCGCCTCGTTACGGCCCAAATGGAACGCCGTGACGGCTGCAGCGAGCAGCAGCATCGAGGCGAGTTCGACCACCAGCAGGTACGGGCCGAACAGGCTGATGCCCACGGCTTTCGCGTCTACGGTGGTGTGGCCGATGGCCTGGCCGCTCTGGTGAGCGAACAGCACATACAGCAGTTCGGCCAGCAGCAGCGCGGCAAGAATCACCGGTCCTGCCCAGATGCCGGGCTTGAGCCAGGTGCGTTCCTGCTGCACCGAGGCCGGGCCGAGGTTGAGCATCATCACCACGAACACGAACAGCACCATGATGGCACCGGCGTAGGCGATCACTTCCAGCACACCGGCGAACGGCGCGCCAAGGGCGAAGAAGGTCATGGCCACGGCGATCAACGAGATGATCAGGTAGAGCAGGGCGTGCACAGGGTTGGTGTTGGTGACCACACGCAGCGTGGACACCACAGCAATACCCGATGCGAAATAGAAAGCGAATTCCATCGTTCTTCCTTAAGGCAGCAAGCTCTTCACGTTGATCGGTTCGGCTTCGTTCTGCGCAGCGCCTTTCGGCTTGCCAGCGATTGCCATACCTGCAACACGATAGAAGTTGTAATCAGGGTTTTTGCCGGGGCCGGAGATCAGCAGATCTTCTTTCTCGTACACCAGGTCCTGACGTTTGAACTCGGCCATCTCGAAATCCGGGGTCAACTGGATCGCGGTGGTCGGGCAGGCTTCCTCGCAGAGACCGCAGAAAATGCAGCGCGAGAAGTTGATCCGGAAGAAGTCCGGGTACCAGCGACCGTCTTCGGTTTCAGCTTTCTGCAGCGAGATGCAACCCACCGGGCAGGCCACGGCGCACAGGTTGCAGGCTACGCAGCGTTCTTCGCCATCGGGGTCGCGGGTCAGGACGATGCGGCCACGGTAACGCGGCGGCAGGTAGACCTGCTCCTCGGGGTATTGCAGGGTGTCGCGCTTGCGAAAGCCATGGCCGAAGACCATGACCAGGCTGCGCAACTGGGTACCGGTACCCTTAACGATGTCGCCAATATATTTGAACATGGGTCAAATCCTCACTGAACCGCAACCGCAGGCGTGTTCATCAACACAACCGCAGCGGTCACCAGCAAATTGATCAGGGTCAGTGGCAGGCAGAATTTCCAGCTGAAATCCATCACCTGGTCATAACGCGGACGCGGGATGGAAGCGCGCAGCAGGATGAACAGCATGATGAAGAACGCGGTCTTCAGTGCGAACCAGACGAAGGACAGTTGCGGCAGGATGCCGAACGGACCGTGCCAGCCACCGAAGAACAGGGTGACCAGCAGCGCCGAGATCAGGATGATGCCGATGTATTCACCGACGAAGAACATGCCCCATTTCATACCGGCGTATTCAATGTGGTAACCGTCGGCCAGTTCCTGTTCCGCTTCCGGCTGGTCGAACGGGTGACGGTGAGTCACGGCGACACCAGCGATGAAGAAGGTACAGAAGCCGAAGAACTGCGGAATGATGAACCACAGGTTCTGCGCCTGGTACTCGACGATGTCGCGCATGTTGAACGAGCCAACCTGGACCACGATGCCCATCAGGGCCAGGCCCATGAACACTTCGTAGGACACGGTCTGCGCCGAGGCACGCAAGCTGCCGAGCAGGGCGAACTTGTTGTTGCTCGACCAGCCGGCGAACAGCACCGCGTAGACCGACAGACCGGCCATGGCGAAGAAGAACAGCAGGCCGATGTTCAGATCCGCCACGCCCCAGGTCGGGGTGATCGGGATGATCGCAAAGGCGATCAGCAGGGCGGACATGGCCACCACCGGCGCCAGGGTGAAGATCACCTTGTCGGCGAACGGCGGGGTCCAGTCTTCCTTGAAGAACATCTTCAGCATGTCGGCGGCGATCTGGAACATGCCGAACGGGCCAACGCGGTTCGGACCGTAACGGTCCTGCCACCAGCCCAGCAGGCGACGTTCGACAAAGCTGAGCAAGGCGCCTGCAACCACTACGGCCAGCAGGATCACGATGGCTTTGATGACCGTCAGGATCACATCGATCACTTCAGGGGTGAACCAGGTCATTGCGCTGCCTCCTGCAGACCGTCGACGGACACGCCGGCGAATGCCGGTGGAATGCCGGCGATGCCCGCAGGCAATGCCACCAGACCGGCGCCCAGTTCTTCATTGATGCGCAGCGGCAGACGCAATGTCTGACCGGCCACGTTCAGGCTCAGCAGGGCACCGTCGTTGACGCCGAGGCGATCCGCTTCGGATTTCGCCAGCGCGACGTAAGGTGCCGGAATGCGTTCCTGTACCGGGGCGGCTTTCGAAGAGTTTTCTTCGCTGCCGAACAGGTGGAAGAACGGCACGGCTTGCCAGGTACCCGGCGCCGGGTTGAACGCACGCGGCGCAGCAGCGAACCAGTTCAGCGAATCACCGGTGCTTTCGATCAGGCGGGTGCCCGGGTCGCCAGCACGCAGATGACCACCGACTTCGTCCTGGAACTTGTTCCACGCTTGTGGCGAGTTCCAGCCCGGCGACCATGCGAATGGCACTTGCTGACGCGGTTCGGCGGAGCCCGAGTAACCTTCCATGGAGAAGGCGAACGCGGTGTCCTGGTCTTGCGGGGTGCGTGGTTCGTGAACGCTGATGTCGGCGCGCATGGCGGTGCGGCCGGAATAACGCAGCGGCTCACGGGCCAGTTTCAGACCCTTGATGCGGAAAGCAGCCGACGGTGCAGCATCGACGATGCGCGCCAGTTGCGCGGTGCTCGAGGCAACGGCAGCGGTGACGTGGTCGAGTTGCGTCCAGTCGATCGGCTGGTTCAGCAGGGTCGCGCGCAGGGCATGCAGCCAGCGCCAGCCTTCGTGCACCAGAATGCTCGCATCCATGTATTGCGGATCGAAAACCTGGAAGAAGCGCTGAGCGCGGCCTTCCTGGCTGACCAGCGTACCGTCGCCCTCGGCGAAGCTTGCCGCTGGCAGCACCAGGTGCGCGCGATCGGTGGTGGCGGTTTTCTGATGGTCGGCAACGATCACCACTTTCGCGGCGTTCAGTGCGGCATCGACCTTGGCTTTGGCGGTGCGGGTGTACAGATCGTTTTCCAGCACGACGATAGCGTCGGCCTTGCCATCGATGACCGCTTGCAGCGCGGCGTCGACCGATTCGCCACCGAGCATGGCCAGACCGAGGCTGTTGGCTTCCGGCACGATCAGGCTGATCGAACCGTTCTTCTCGCGCAGCTTCAAAGCCTTGGCGATGTTCGCGGCAGCTTCGATCAGGGCTTTGGAGCCCAGCGAAGTGCCGGCGATGATCAGCGGACGCTTGGCGGCGAGCAGGGCATCGGCGATGCGCTGCGCCAGTTCCAGGGCTTCGGTGTCCAGACCTTCAACGGCCGGGGCACTGGCGTCCAGCGCGTGAGCCACGGCGAAACCGATGCGCGCCAGATCGTCGGGAGCTGCGTGTACGCATTCTTCAGCGACGTCGTCGAGCTTGGTTTCGGCGAGGCTGGCGATAAACAGCGGGTTCAGCGCGTGCTGGCCGATGTTCTTCACCGCCGCGTCGAGCCAAGGCTGGACGCGCATGGCTTCGGCCATGTCTTCAGCCTTGCCCTTGACCGACTGACGCAGAGCCAGCGCCATACGCGCAGCGGTCTGGGTCAGGTCTTCGCCGAGGACGAAAGTCGCGTCGTGGTCTTCGATGTCGCGCATGTTCGGCACTGGCAGCGGGCTGTCGTTCAGCACCTGCAGGACCAGACGAATGCGCTCCAGTTCGGAGGCTTCGATACCCGAATAGAAGTGCTCGGCACCAACCAGTTCGCGCAACGCGTAGTTGCTTTCGAGGCTGGCACGCGGCGAACCGATGCCGACGATGTTGCGCCCGCGCAGCAGGTCGGCGGCTTTGTCCAGCGCAGCGTCGAGGCCGAGCTTGGTGCCGTCGGCCAGCAGCGGCTGACGTGGACGGTCGGTGCGGTTGACGTAGCCATAACCGAAACGGCCACGGTCGCAGAGGAAGTACTGGTTCACCGAACCGTTGAAACGGTTTTCGATGCGACGCAGCTCACCGTAACGCTCGCCCGGGGAAATGTTGCAACCGCTCGAGCAGCCATGGCAGATGCTCGGGGCGAACTGCATGTCCCACTTGCGGTTGTAGCGCTCGGAGTGAGTCTTGTCGGTGAACACACCGGTCGGGCAGACCTCGGTGAGGTTGCCGGAGAACTCGCTTTCGAGGGTGCCGTCTTCAACGCGACCGAAGTACACGTTGTCGTGGGCGCCAAACACACCGAGGTCGGTGCCGCCGGCGTAGTCCTTGTAGAAACGCACGCAGCGGTAGCAAGCGATGCAGCGGTTCATTTCGTGGGAAATGAACGGGCCCAGTTGCTGGTTCTGATGGGTGCGTTTGCTGAAGCGATAACGGCGCTCGTTGTGGCCGGTCATCACTGTCATGTCTTGCAAGTGGCAGTGACCGCCTTCCTCGCACACCGGGCAGTCGTGCGGGTGGTTGGTCATCAGCCATTCGACAACGCTGGCGCGGAACGCCTTGGATTCTTCATCGTCGATGGAGATCCAGGTGTTGTCGGTGGCCGGGGTCATGCAGGACATGACGATGCGACCACGGGTGTCGTTCTCGTCGGTGTACTGCTTGACCGCGCACTGGCGGCAGGCCCCGACGCTACCAAGCGCGGGGTGCCAGCAGAAATATGGAATGTCGAGGCCCAGCGACAGACATGCCTGTAACAGGTTGTCTGCCCCGTCGACTTCGAGCGCTTTGCCGTCTACGTGGATAGTGGCCATGGTTCAAAGGTCTTCGTTGGCCCGGTGTCAGCGGGCGTGGCTAATGGAATCTTGTTATGCGTCCGAATCCAAACAGCCCCGAAGGGCGTCATCGGACGAAAGGCGAAGGGCACGGACCCTTCGCCTTTTTAAGCGTTTACGCGCCGACTACGATCGGCCTTGCCAGAGGCGGGACGGCGGCGCTGACAGGCGCGATACCGGCTTCGAACTCTGGACGGAAGTATTTGATGGCGCTGCCCAGCGGCTCCACGGCACCCGGTGCGTGAGCACAGAAGGTCTTGCCCGGGCCGAGGAAACCGACCAGACCCAGCAGGGTCTCGATGTCGCCCGGCTGGCCCTTGCCCTGTTCGATGGCCATCAGGAGCTTGACGCTCCATGGCAGACCATCGCGGCACGGGGTGCAGAAACCGCAGGATTCGCGTGCGAAGAACTGCTCCATGTTGCGCAGCAGCGAGACCATGTTGACGCTGTCATCCACCGCCATCGCCAGACCGGTACCCATCCGGGTGCCGACCTTGGCGATGCCGCCGGCATACATTTGTGCGTCGAGGTGCTCGGGCAGGAGGAAACCGGTACCGGCACCGCCTGGCTGCCAGGCCTTGAGCTTGAAGCCGTCGCGCATGCCGCCGGCGTAGTCTTCGAACAGTTCACGACCGGTGACGCCGAATGGCAGTTCCCACAGGCCGGGGTTCTTGACCTTGCCGGAGAAGCCCATGAGCTTGGTGCCCATGTCTTCGGAACCTTCGCGGGCCAACGATTTGTACCAGTCAACGCCGTCGGCAATGATCGCCGGCACGTTGCACAGGGTTTCGACGTTGTTCACACAGGTCGGCTTGCCCCACACGCCCACGGCGGCAGGGAAGGGCGGCTTGGAGCGCGGGTTGGCGCGGCGGCCTTCGAGGGAGTTGATCAGTGCGGTTTCTTCACCGCAGATGTAACGTCCGGCGCCGGTGTGGACGAACAGCTCGAAATCGAAACCCGAACCGAGAATGTTCTTGCCCAGCAGGCCGGCCGCCTTGGCTTCTTCCACGGCACGGTTGAGGTGCTTGGCGGCGGTGGTGTATTCGCCGCGCAGGAAGATGTAGCCACGGTAGGTTTTCAGCGCACGGGCACTGATCAGCATGCCTTCGATCAGCAGATGGGGCAGTTGCTCCATCAGCATGCGGTCTTTCCAGGTGTTCGGCTCCATTTCATCCGCGTTGCACAGCAGGTAGCGGATGTTGATGGATTCGTCCTTGGGCATCAGGCCCCACTTCACGCCAGTGGGGAAGCCGGCGCCGCCGCGACCCTTGAGGCCAGCGTCTTTGACGGTCTGGACGATCGCGTCCTGATCCATCTCGGCGAAGGCTTTGCGCGCAGCGGCGTAACCGTTCTTGGCCTGGTATTCGTCGAGCCACACGGCTTCGCCGTCATCGCGCAGACGCCAGGTCAGCGGGTGAGTCTCGGCCGAGCGCTGGATGCGGTTGGCTGGACCAAAAGATGTCAGGGTCATACGTAGCCCTCGAGCAGTTTGGCCACGCCAGCAGGCTGCACGTCGCCAAAGGTGTCGTCGTCGATCATCAGCGCCGGTGCCTTGTCGCAGTTGCCGAGGCAGCAGACAGGCAGCAGGGTGAAACGACCGTCGGCGGTGGTCTGACCCAGGCCGATGCCCAGATTGTTCTGGATTTCGCTGACCACCGACTCGTGGCCGCCGATGTAGCAGACCATGCTGTCGCAGACGCGAATGATGTGGCGGCCGACCGGTTGACGGAAGATCTGGCTGTAAAAAGTCGCCACGCCTTCAACGTCGCTGGCCGGGATACCGAGGATCTCGCCGATCGCGTACAGGGCGCCATCCGGCACCCAGCCGCGTTCTTTCTGTACGATCTTCAGGGCTTCGATCGACGCCGCGCGCGGGTCTTCGTAGTGATGCAACTCGTGCTCGATGGCCGAGCGCTCGGTTTCACTCAAAGTGAAACGGTCTGTCTGGATAAGCGTGCTGTTCATGCTTAGCGGTCCACGTCGGCCATAACGAAGTCGATACTACCCAGGTACGCAATCAAGTCCGCGACCATGCTGCCTTTGATCACCGAAGGGATCTGTTGCAGATGCGGGAAGCTTGGAGTACGGATCCGGGTACGGTAGCTCATGGTGCCGCCGTCGCTCGTCAGGTAATAACTGTTGATGCCCTTGATCGCTTCGATCATCTGGAAGGATTCGTTGGCCGGCATGACCGGGCCCCACGAAACCTGCAGGAAGTGCGTGATCAGGGTTTCGATGTGCTGCAGCGTGCGCTCTTTCGGCGGCGGCGTGGTCAGCGGGTGATCCGCCTTGTACGGGCCTTCCGGCATGTTGCGCATGCATTGATCGATGATCTTGATGCTCTGGCGCATCTCTTCGACGCGAACCATGCAGCGGTCGTAGGCATCGCCGTTGACGGCCAGCGGCACTTCGAATTCGAAGTTCTCGTAGCCCGAGTACGGACGCGCCTTGCGCAGGTCGAAATCGCAACCGGTCGAACGCAGGCCGGCACCGGTGACGCCCCATTCCAGGGCCTCTTTGGTGTTGTAGGCAGCGACGCCGATGGTACGACCCTTGAGGATGCTGTTCTGCAGGGCGGCCTTGGTGTATTCGTCCAGACGCTTGGGCATCCACTCGACAAAATCCTTGACCAGTTTTTCCCAACCGCGCGGCAGGTCGTGGGCAACGCCGCCGATGCGGTACCAGGCCGGGTGCAGACGGAAACCGGTAATCGCCTCGATCACCGTGTACGCCTTCTGGCGGTCGGTGAAGGTGAAGAACACCGGGGTCATGGCGCCGACGTCCTGGATGTAGGTACCCAGGAACAGCAGGTGACTGGTGATCCGGAAGAACTCGGCCATCATGATGCGGATGACGTCGACCTTCTGCGGCACCTTGATGCCGGCGAGCTTCTCGACCGAGAGCACGTACGGCAGGTTGTTCATCACGCCGCCGAGGTAGTCGATGCGGTCGGTGTACGGAATGTAGCTGTGCCAGGACTGACGCTCGCCCATCTTCTCGGCGCCACGGTGGTGGTAACCGATGTCCGGGACGCAATCGACGATCTCTTCGCCGTCCAGCTGCAGGATGATGCGGAACGCACCGTGCGCCGAAGGGTGGTTCGGGCCCAGGTTGAGGAACATGTAGTCCTCGTTGGCACCGGAACGCTTCATGCCCCAGTCTTCCGGACGGAAGCGCGCGGCTTCCTCTTCCAGCTGCTGCTTGGCGAGGTTGAGGCTGTACGGATCGAATTCGGTGGCGCGCGCCGGGAAGTCCTTGCGCAGCGGGTGACCTTCCCAGGTCGGCGGCATCATGATGCGCGACAGGTGCGGGTGGCCTTTGAAGTCGATGCCGAACATGTCCCAGACTTCGCGCTCGTACCAGTTGGCGTTCGGCCAGATGCTGGTGACGGAAGGCATGCTGAGGTCGCCTTCGGACAAGGCCACCTTGATCATCACGTCACTATTACGCTCCAGCGACATGAGGTGATAGAACACGGTGAAATCGGCGCCGGTCGGCAGCCCTTGACGCTTGGTGCGCAGACGCTCGTCCACGCCGTGCAGGTCATAGAGCATGACGTACGGCTTGGGCAGGTTGCGCAGGAAAGTCAGGACTTCAACCAGTCTGGCACGGGCCACCCACAGCACCGGCATGCCGGTGCGGGTTGCCTGCGCGGTGAACGCTTCGGCGCCAAAACGGTTGTTCAGTTCGACGACCACATCCTGGTCGTCTGCCTTGTAAGGCGGGATGTACAGAGCACTGCCTGTAGTCATGGTTATTTTTTCGCTTTCGGTCAACGTAAAGAATGAAGCCAGCTTCTCGTTACTTGGAACAGAACTGGATCAGACTTCGTCAGGGCTGCGCAGATTGGTGACTGCGATTCGCTGTTCGCGGCGCTGTTCCTTCTGCGATGGCATGTCGGCGCGATACACGCCTTGATCACCAACGACCCAGGAAAGCGGACGACGCTCCTGTCCAATCGATTCCTGTAACAGCATCAAGCCTTGCAGAAATGCTTCCGGACGGGGCGGGCAGCCAGGTACGTAGACGTCCACGGGCAGGAACTTGTCCACCCCTTGAACCACGGAGTAGATGTCGTACATGCCGCCGGAGTTGGCACACGAACCCATGGAGATAACCCATTTAGGCTCGAGCATTTGCTCGTAGAGACGCTGAATGATCGGCGCCATCTTGATGAAGCAGGTACCGGCGATAACCATGAAGTCGGCCTGACGCGGCGAGGCCCGGATCACTTCGGCGCCAAAGCGCGCGATGTCGTGGGGCGCCGTGAAGGCGGTGGTCATTTCCACGTAGCAGCACGACAGGCCGAAGTTGTACGGCCACAGGGAGTTCTTACGTCCCCAGTTGACCGCGCCACTCAGCACGTCTTCCAGCTTGCCCATGAAAATGTTTTTGTGGACTTGATCTTCTAACGGATCGGCAACGGTTTCCCGCTGGCCAATCGGATACTGCTCGTTAGGAGCATCGGGGTCGATCCTGGTGAGATTGTATTGCATTGCCAAAGCCTCATTGTTTCAGCTTCGCCTGCCGCTTGCGACGAGCTTCCGGAGCCCAGTCAAGGGCGCCCACTCGGAACAGGTAGACAAGACCTGCCAACAGAATTGCTATGAAAACGAGAGCTTCGACGAATCCGGTCCAGCCGCTTTCGCGGACGGACACAGACCATGCAAAGAGAAAGAGGGCTTCGATATCGAAGATCACGAAGAGCATCGCGACCAGATAGAATTTGGCTGAGAGCCGCAAGCGGGCGCCACCGGTAGGTAGCATGCCCGACTCGAACGGTTCGTTTTTGCTGCGACCCCAAGCTTTTGACCCGAGGAGGCTGGAGACGCCAAGCATGAAGGCACACAGGCCGACGACACCCAGAAGGAAAATGGCAAAGCCCCAGTTGTGGGCCATGAGTCCTGTCGCTTCGGGCATGCTGGTAATCCTTAACAGAGAGCAAAGGTCTCTGAGCTTGATAAAGAAATAAGGCAGTGACGATATGTCGCAGCAATCAATCGGGCTGATTTTATGGCTAAACACCCGGCAAGTAAAATTCCAAAGGCGAAATTATTTACCGGATTAAGGACATAGCGCTTCCTGAAGGCGCTGCGGCCCATGCGTTGCGGGCATTAGCCGGGTTTCCATCAATTATGTTTTGTAGAGTTTGTAACGAACATAGTTGCGGCTAAATGATAATTGATATCGTTTGGCGTGGTTTTGTAACTGTTTAACGAGTGAGTGGCTGGGAAGTTGTCTTACTTGCGCGTTACTGCAAGTAGCGAAGCCTACCGTTTTAGCGGAAATTTCTGACGCTTGTAGCGCTTCAGATCAATGTTTCGTCTCGCGGCTGACGGTAACCCTGTGGGAGCGAGCCTGCTCGCGAAAGCGAAGGATCAGCCTCCAGATGTGCAAGCTGACTTATCGCCTTCGCGAGCAGGCTCGCTCCCACAGGGGATTTGTAGTGTCTTTGAGATTCCAACAGGCAAAAAAAACGCCCCGATCCAGTCGGGGCGTCAGTCTTGCGGCTCTGCGGTTAGCTTTTTATTCGATCCGCAAAGGCCGTTTGCTCAGGTGAGGCCGAATCAGTGGAACTGTTCTTCTTCGGTCGAACCGGTCAGCGCGGTCACCGAGGACGAGCCGCCCTGGATCACGGTGGTCATGTCGTCGAAGTAGCCAGTGCCCACTTCCTGCTGGTGCGCAACGAAGGTGTAGCCCTTAGCGGCGTCAGCGAATTCCTGCTCTTGCAGCTTCACGTAGGCAGTCATGTCGTTGCGGGCGTAGTCGTGCGCCAGGTTGAACATGCTGTGCCACATGTTGTGAATGCCGGCCAGGGTGATGAACTGGTGCTTGTAGCCCATGGCGGACAGTTCGCGCTGGAACTTGGCGATGGTCGCGTCGTCCAGGTTCTTCTTCCAGTTGAAGGAAGGCGAGCAGTTGTACGACAGCAGCTGGTCCGGGTATTCCTTCTTGATCGCTTCAGCGAAGCGACGGGCTTCTTCCAGATCCGGTTTGGCGGTTTCGCACCAGATCAGGTCGGCGTACGGTGCGTAAGCCAGGCCACGGGCGATCGCTTGATCCAGGCCGGCACGTACCTTGTAGAAACCTTCCTGAGTACGCTCGCCGGTCACGAATGGCTGATCGTACGGGTCGCAGTCGGAAGTCAGCAGGTCAGCCGCGTTGGCGTCGGTGCGGGCCAGAATGATGGTCGGCGTGCCGGCAACGTCAGCGGCCAGACGGGCAGCGGTCAGCTTCTGCACGGCTTCCTGGGTTGGCACCAGAACCTTGCCGCCCATGTGGCCGCATTTCTTCACCGAAGCCAGTTGGTCTTCGAAGTGAACGCCAGCGGCGCCGGCTTCGATCATGCTTTTCATCAGCTCGTAGGCGTTGAGTACACCGCCGAAACCGGCTTCAGCGTCGGCCACGATTGGTGCGAAGTAGTCGATGTAGCCATCGTCGCCCGGGTTCTTGCCGGCTTTCCACTGGATCTGGTCGGCACGACGGAACGAGTTGTTGATGCGCTTGACCACGGTTGGCACCGAGTCCACCGGGTACAGCGACTGGTCCGGGTACATCGATTCGGCGGAGTTGTTGTCTGCAGCAACCTGCCAGCCGGACAGGTAGATCGCCTGGATACCGGCTTTAACCTGCTGAACAGCCTGGCCGCCAGTCAGGGCGCCCATGCAGTTGACGAAATCTTTCTCTGGACGGAAGGACGGCTTGGCACCCTGGGTGACCAGGTTCCACAGCTTCTCGGCGCCCATCTTCGCGAAGGTGTGCTCTGGCTGAACCGAGCCACGCAGGCGGACCACGTCGGCAGCGGAGTAAGTGCGAGTCACGCCTTTCCAGCGCGGGTTCTCGGCCCAGTCTTTTTCGAGGGCTGCAATTTGCTGTTCGCGTGTCAGTGCCATGGAGATAAACCTCGTCGCGTCTTTTATGAAAAGTTGTTCTGCGGTGGAAAATTCCTGCGCTCGCTGACCAGAAGCTTAGGTGGTCAAGTCGGATTCGGCGGGGTAGGCGACGGGATGAACGATGGGCTCGAGGGGAAGTGAGCAGGTAGTGGCGGACTGCGGGGCGCATGCGGGCGTCGTGGGCCTTTATACGGACAACAGCGTGAAGCCGGGTTACCTAAATACGCTTCCGTCCCTCGGGACAACTTCGTTCCAGTCGGCAACCTCGTCAAACACACCTTGTGGGCGGTACAGACACGAAACGGCTCGCGGGGTAGGTGCGAGCGGCGCTTCGAAGGCCCTTGCCAGGGCCTCTGATTAGCGGGAGCGAGGCCATCATGCCTTCGCTTTTTTTTCGCGTCAAACGTTTTGTAGTGCTTTTTTTCAAGCACTACATCTTTCGTCTAATACGACTAATCAGTCAGTTTTCGGTGCTTTAGTCCAGCGTGTCGACTTTCACCCGCAAGGTCATGTCATCCCGGCCTTGAGTCGAGTAGCTGCGGGTCAGGCCCTGTTTATCGGCCTGAGTCTGGCTGTTGACGCCCGCCAGAGTGATCCACTCACCGAGGCGCCCGGTGACGGTTGTGTCGGTGCTTTGCACGTTCACTACATCGGGACGTTCCTGGCTCATGCGGTCACGGTTGGTACTGATCGCCAGATGAACGGTCTCGCCGGTGACGCTGGCGGTGACGTAGAAACCCTGGGTGACGTTGCGGTATTGGGTCTCGCTGCTGTAACCGCCGTAGGAATCGCTTTGGGTGTTGGTGATCGGCACGCTCTGGCCAACCTGAATCAGCGCCGGAGTGCCTTCGCTGGTCTGCACTTGCTGAACGCCGCCGTTGCGGCTGGTGGTGCTGCGGCTGATGATCCGGGTCTGGCTCGGCTGGGCGCCATTGACCGCATAACCTTCGTCGCCACGGCCGTTGTTTTCGTTGGTGTCGACGGTGATCAGCAAGCGCTTCGGTGCGGTATCGAGTTGCGCCAGCAGATCCTTCAACTCCTGAATCTTGCCCGGCTCGGCCTTGACGATCAGCTGATTGCCGTAAGCGCTGACCTGACCGTCCTGGCCGATGAAATCCTGCGCCACTGGCAACATGTCAGCGCTGGTGTGGTATTTGAGGGGGACGATTTCTGTGGCTGCCAGCACCGAAAAACTGCAGCCGAGCAGCAGGGTGGTGAGCAGGGTGCGTAGGGACATGTCCGTTATCTCCGCGTTCGAAAGGCTTGATATTGCCAGTTTGTCGGCCCGGGGTGGGGCAAGTTGAATCGTAGACAGCAAAACGCCCCGGCATCGGTGGATGGCGGGGCGTGATCGTTCCCACGCTCTGCGTGGGAATGCAGCCAGTGACGCTCTGCGTCACATGCCGCAAGGGACGCGGAGCGTCCCGAGAGGCATTCCCACGCAGAGCGTGGGAACGATCAGGGCGGGGCTCAGGCCGAATGCCGAACCATGTCGACATGCGGAATCCCGGCTTCGAGGAATTCCTCGCTGACCAGGCTGAAACCCAGGCGCTCGTAGAACGCCGTGGCTTGCACCTGAGCGCTGAGCTTCTGCTGTTTCAGCCCGCGCGCTTCAGCTTCGGCGATGACCGCTTGCATCAGCGCATCACCGACCTTCATTCCGCGCCAGTCTTTGAGTACTGAAACGCGGCCGATGTGCCCGTCGGGCAACAGCCGCGCCGTGCCGATCGGGAAGTCGCCTTCGAACGCCAGAAAATGCACGGCGGTCGCGTCATCGGCGTCCCACTCAAGCTCGGGTGGCACCGATTGTTCGGCGATGAACACCGTTTCACGAATGCGCCGGATCTCGGCGATATCCTTCTGCCAGTCTGCGACACGAACGCGAATTTTATTCATCGGCGAACCCCAGGCTTCCTTGCTTGACCAGTTCGCAGAGCAGGCTGCGGCCGTCTTCGTCGCTCAGCCACTCGCCGAGGTTATCGGCGTGCAGGGCGTCAGCGGCGCAGATCAGCTTCAGCAGTTCGCGCAGCTTGCCCGGCAGGTAGCGGCTCTGGCCACTGGCGAACAGCAGGAGATCGTCGTCGACTTCCGACCAGGCCAGGCGCGCGCTCGGGTTGCGGATCAGCACGGCGCCGTCCTGCAGGGCGGCGAGGAAGTCTTCTTCTTCGACGTCTTCCGGGCCGACCACCAGTTCCGGGTAGCGCGGCTCGGTCATGTACTGGCCGAACCAGGTCAGCAGCAGACGCTCGTCGCTCATGTGCTCGGCGAGCAGGCTTTTCAGGCGATCCAGCGCATCGTGTTGAATCTGGTGCGGATCGACTGCCGGCTTGGCGTCGGCATCGGTGTAGCGCTCTTCGTCGGTCAGGAACTGGCTGAGGAAGTCGGTGAAGTGGGTCAGCACTTCAGCGGCACTTGGCGCGCGGAAGCCGACCGAGTAGGTCATGCAATTGTCGACCGCAACGCCGCAATGGGCCAGGCGCGGCGGCAGGTAGAGCATGTCGCCCGGTTCCAGCACCCATTCTTCGGTTTCGTGGAATTCAGCGAGGATGCGCAGGTCGGCGTGTTGCAGCAGCGGGCTCTCGGAATCGCACACCTGGCCGATTTTCCAGTTGCGCTTGCCGTGGCCCTGCAGCAGGAAAACATCGTAATTGTCGAAATGCGGGCCGACGCTGCCACCCGGTGCGGCAAAGCTGATCATCACGTCGTCGACACGCCAGCTCGGCAGGAAGCGGAAGTTTTCCAGCAGTTCGCTGACTTCCGGCACGAACTGGTCAACCGCCTGCACCAGCAGCGTCCACTCTTTCTCTGGCAATTTGCTGAACTCGTCTTCGGCAAACGGGCCGCGACGCAATTCCCATGGGCGCTCGCCATGTTCGATGACCAGGCGCGATTCGACTTCTTCTTCCAGGGCCAGGCCGGCCAGTTCGTCGGCGTCGATCGGGCTTTCGAAGTCAGGAATCGCCTGACGGATCAGCAGCGGTTTTTTCTGCCAGTAGTCACGCAGGAATTCGCGTGCTGTGAGGCCGCCCAGAAGTTGAAGAGGAATATCGGAATTCATATGTAACCTATTGAAAAAAAGCACTTTTCAGACGGGAATAAAAACGCCCGGCGCGGCCGGGCGTCTCAAACGGGGCAAACGGTCGATCAGATGCGTTTGGCTTGTGCCACAGCGTTGCCGATGTAGTTGGCCGGGGTCAGTTGCTTGAGCTCGGCTTTGGCTTCGGCTGGCATGTCCAGGCCATCGATGAAAGTCTGCAGCGCTTCAGGGCTGATGCCCTTGCCACGGGTCAGTTCTTTCAGCTTTTCGTACGGGTTTTCGATGTTGTAGCGACGCATCACGGTCTGGATCGGCTCGGCCAGGACTTCCCAGCAAGCGTCGAGGTCAGCGGCAATCTTCTGCTCGTTGAGCTCGAGTTTGCTGATGCCTTTAAGGCTGGCTTCGTAAGCGATCACGCTGTGGGCGAAGCCGACACCGAGGTTGCGCAGGACGGTGGAGTCGGTCAGGTCACGCTGCCAGCGGGAGATCGGCAGTTTGCTCGCCAGATGCTGGAACAGTGCGTTGGCGATACCCAGGTTGCCTTCGGAGTTTTCGAAGTCGATCGGGTTGACCTTGTGCGGCATGGTCGACGAACCGATTTCGCCAGCGATGGTGCGCTGCTTGAAATAACCCAGGGAAATGTAGCCCCAGATATCGCGGTCGAAGTCGATCAGGATGGTGTTGAAGCGCGCAATGGCATCGAATAGCTCGGCGATGTAGTCGTGCGGTTCGATCTGCGTGGTGTACGGGTTGAAGCCCAAGCCCAGTTCGTCTTCGATGAAGGCGCGGGCATTGGCTTCCCAGTCGATCTGCGGGTAGGCCGACAGGTGCGCGTTGTAGTTGCCGACGGCGCCGTTGATCTTGCCCAACAGCGGCACGGCAGCGACCTGAGCGATCTGACGCTCGAGACGGTAAACCACGTTCGCCAGTTCTTTACCCAGAGTGGTCGGCGAAGCCGGCTGGCCGTGGGTGCGCGACAGCATCGGCACGTCGGCGAAACGGATGGCCAGTTCGCGGATGGCGTTGGCGGTCTGGCGCATCAGCGGCAGCATCACGTCGTCACGGCCTTCGCGCAGCATCAGGGCGTGGGACAGGTTGTTGATGTCTTCACTGGTGCAGGCAAAGTGGATGAATTCGCTGACCTTGGCCAGCTCCGGCAGCTTGGCCGCCTGCTCTTTGAGCAGGTATTCGATCGCTTTGACGTCGTGGTTGGTGGTGCGCTCGATCTCTTTGACGCGCTCGGCGTGCTCCAGCGAGAAGTTTTCAGCCAGTTCGTTGAGAACGGCGTTGGCCTCGGCGGAGAAGGCTGGCACTTCAGGGATGCCAGCGTGGGCGGCCAGGCGCTGGAGCCAGCGCACTTCAACCAGAACGCGGGCACGGATAAGGCCGTACTCGCTGAAAATCGGGCGCAGGGCCTGGGTTTTGCCGGCGTAGCGGCCGTCAACAGGGGAAACCGCAGTGAGCGAAGAGAGCTGCATGGGGTGTTCTCGGACAGTCGGGCAACGAAATGGGGCGCGTATCATACATGAAAAAATCCGCCGGTCCGTCGCCAACTGACCGGCGTATTACGCGTTACAGACTACAAAGCCTTCATGACGCGGCGCTTACTCGCTGCGCATCAACGGATAAAGCTCTTTGAGCAGCTTGCGGCGGCTGATTACCAACTGCCAGCGATGACCACCGAGCTGACGCCACAGGCGCGCCGAGCGGATACCCGCGAGGAGCAGGGCGCGGATTTTCGAGGCATTGCTCGGCTGCTGCAGGTTGCGCATGTCGCCGTGCACCTGAATGCGCTGGCGCAGCGTGCTTAACGTGTCCTGATACAGCGCACCGCAAGCGGCCACGACGTTCTCGTGGGCGGGGCCAAAATGCTCCACCTGCGCCTGAATCTGCGGCAGGCGTTTGGCGATCGTTTCGAGCATGTCGTCACGCTTGGCCAGTTGCCGCTCCAGACCGAGCATCGACAGCGCGTAGCGCAATGGCTCGCGCTGCAAGGTGCTTGGATCGCGCTCCAGCGCGCCAATCAGCGCGCGATAACCCTCGCGCAGATTGATGTCGTCGCCGCCGTACACGTCCAGCGTATCTTTCGGATCCCGTACCAACAGACTGCCGAGCATGCAGCTCAGGCCGGCTTCGTTGGTCTGGCCAGTCTTGGCAATGCGGTCGACCAGCACGGCGGCGAGAAACACACCGCCCAGCGCTGTCAGTTGCTCCTGAGTCGGGCTCATGCCTGGCCGCTCCACGGCTCGGCCACTTCGATCACGCCGCCGCCGAGGCAGATTTCGCCGTCATAGAACACCACCGATTGGCCCGGCGTCACCGCGCGTTGCGGCTCGTCGAACACAGCGCGATAACCGCTGGCGGTTTTTTCCAGAGTGCAGGCCTGATCGCTCTGGCGATAACGCACTTTCGCCGTCAGGCGCAGCGGCTGGCTCAGGTCGATCGGGTTGACCCAGTAGATTTCCGAAGCGAGCAGGGCGCCGGAGAACAGCCACGGATGGTTGTTACCCTGACCGACGATCAGCTCGTTGGTCTGCAGATCCTTGCGCAGCACGTACCACGGCTCGTCACCGGCATCCTTCAAGCCGCCGATGCCGAGGCCCTGACGCTGGCCGATGGTGTGATACATCAGGCCGTGGTGACGGCCGATGACTTCGCCTTCGGTAGTCTTGATCTCACCCGGTTGTGCCGGCAGGTACTGCTTGAGGAAATCGCTGAAACGGCGCTCGCCGATGAAGCAGATCCCGGTGGAATCCTTCTTCTTGGCGGTGGCCAGTTCGTATTTCTCGGCAATCGCGCGCACTTGCGGCTTTTCCAGTTCGCCGACCGGGAACAGGGTCTTGGCGATCTGTTCGCCACCAACGGCGTGCAGGAAGTAGCTCTGATCCTTGTTCGGATCGAGGCCCTTGAGCAGTTCGGTGCGGCCATCGATGTCGCGGCGGCGCACGTAGTGACCAGTGGCGATCAGGTCGGCGCCGAGCATCATCGCGTAGTCGAGAAACGCTTTGAACTTGATCTCGCGGTTGCACAGGATGTCCGGGTTCGGCGTGCGCCCCGCCTTGTATTCGGCGAGGAAGTGCTCGAACACGTTGTCCCAGTACTCGGCGGCAAAGTTGGCGGTGTGCAGCTTGATGCCGATCTTGTCGCAGACAGCCTGAGCATCCGCCAGGTCGTCCATGGCGGTGCAGTATTCCGTTCCGTCGTCTTCTTCCCAGTTCTTCATGAACAGGCCTTCCACTTCATAACCCTGCTCGATCAGCAGAAGGGCAGAAACGGAAGAGTCCACGCCGCCGGACATGCCGACAATGACGCGCTTCTTGGATGTGTCAGAAGGGGCTGGATCACGCATAGGGATTCAATGAGTGTCTTGGAAAAGGGCGCGATTCTATCAGGCTCACGGCCGCAAGGCTAAAGAGAAGGGCGGATCAGTTCGAGGCTGAAGTGATGACCGGCCAGATAATCGTCGATGCAGCGGATGATCAGCTCGCTGCGCCAGTTGTCGCGCTGGGCGATTAATTCGTCGCGGGTCAGCCACTTGGCGCCGACAATGCCGTCGTCGAGTTGGTAATCCGGGTGATGCTGCACGGCTTTGGCGCTGAAGCATATGCGCTGGTAAGTCACGCCGTTGCTCGGTGCGGTATACAGATAAATGCCGATCACGCCGGTGGGTTCGACGTCCCAGCCGGTTTCTTCGAGGGTTTCGCGAATCGCCGCGTCGATCAGGGTTTCATCCGGGTCGAGATGACCGGCGGGCTGGTTGAGCACATTGCGCCCGCCCTTGTGCTCTTCGACCATCAGGAAGCGGCCGTTGTCCTCGACGATGGTGGCAACGGTGATGTGGGGGAGCCATTCCATAAAACCTTCCTCAATATCCAGGTTAAAACCCGACCCCCTGTGGGAGCGAGCCTGCTCGCGAAAGCGGTGGGTCAGTCAACGAAGGTGCTGAATGATAAACCGCATTCGCGAGCAGGCTCGCTCCCACAAGGGATTTATGTTGTCAGTAAAAACACAAACCCCGGCACAAGGCCGGGGTTTGTGATGTTCCCATTACAACCTTAAACCAGCGCAGCAATCGCCGCGTTGAAGGTTGCGCTTGGGCGCATGGCCTTGCTGATCAGCTCGGCGTCGGCGTGGTAGTAACCGCCGATGTCGACTGGCTTGCCCTGCACGGCGTTGAGCTCGGCAACGATGGTCGCTTCGTTCTCGGTCAGGGTTTTGGCCAGAGTCGCGAACTGCGCTTGCAGTGCAGCGTCTTCAGTCTGGGCGGCCAGGGCCTGAGCCCAGTACATCGCCAGGTAGAAGTGGCTGCCGCGGTTGTCGATGTTGCCGACCTTGCGCGATGGCGACTTGTTGTTGTCGAGGAACTGGCCGGTGGCCTGGTCCAGGGTCTTCGACAGCACCAGCGCTTTCGGGTTGTTGTAGTTCACACCCAGGTGCTCGAGGGAGGCGGCGAGGGCAAGGAACTCACCCAGCGAATCCCAGCGCAGGAAGTTTTCTTCAACCAGTTGCTGCACGTGCTTCGGCGCCGAACCGCCGGCGCCGGTTTCGAACAGACCACCGCCGTTCATCAGCGGCACGATCGACAGCATCTTGGCGCTGGTGCCCAGTTCCATGATCGGGAACAGGTCGGTCAGGTAGTCGCGCAGTACGTTGCCGGTCACCGAAATGGTGTCCTTGCCTTCGCGGGTGCGCTGCAGGGTGTACTTCATCGCGTCGACCGGCGCCATGATCTGGATGTCCAGACCGCTGGTGTCGTGATCCTTCAGGTAGGCCTGAACCTTCTCGATCACCACGCCATCGTGAGCGCGCATCGGGTCGAGCCAGAAGATCGCCGGCGTGCTGCTCGCGCGAGCACGGTTGACGGCCAGTTTGACCCAGTCCTGGATCGGCGCGTCTTTGGTCTGGCACATGCGGAAGATGTCGCCGGCTTCGACAGCCTGTTCCATCAGCAGCTTGCCTTTGCTGTCGGTGACGCGAACAACGCCGTCAGCCTTGATCTGGAAGGTCTTGTCGTGGGAGCCGTACTCTTCGGCTTTCTTCGCCATCAGGCCGACGTTCGGCACGCTGCCCATGGTGGTCGGATCGAAAGCGCCGTTGGCTTTGCAATCTTCGATCACAGCCTGGTAGATGGTCGCGTAGCAACGATCCGGGATCACAGCCTTGGTGTCGTGCAGCTGACCGTCGGTGCCCCACATCTTGCCGGAGTCACGGATCATCGCTGGCATCGAGGCGTCAACGATGACGTCGCTCGGTACGTGCAGGTTGGTGATGCCTTTGTCGGAGTTGACCATCGCCAGCGACGGACGAACGGCGTAGACCGCTGCGATATCGGCTTCGATCTGCGCTTGCTGCTCGGCCGGCAGGGCCTTGATGCGTGCGTACAGATCGCCGATGCCGTTGTTCAGGTTGAAGCCGATCTGGTTCAGCACGTCAGCGTGCTTGGTCAGTGCGTCTTTATAGAACTCGGCAACGATCTGGCCGAACATGATCGGGTCGGAGACCTTCATCATGGTCGCTTTCAAGTGAACCGAGAGCAGCACGCCCTGGGCCTTGGCGCTTTCGATCTCGGCAGCGATGAACGCACGCAGGGCGTTTTTGCTCATCACGGCGCAGTCGAGGATCTCGCCAGCCTGAACGGTGGTTTTTTCTTTCAGAACGGTGGCAACACCGTCCTTGGCGATCAGTTCGATCTTCACAGCGTCAGCGGCGTCGATCAGGACAGCTTTTTCGCTGCCGTAGAAATCGCCGGTGCTCATGTGCGCGACGTGAGACTTGGAGTCCTTGGCCCAGGCGCCCATTTTGTGCGGGTGCTTGCGCGCGTAGTTCTTCACCGACAGCGGAGCGCGGCGGTCGGAGTTGCCTTCACGCAGAACCGGGTTCACGGCGCTGCCCTTGACCTTGTCGTAACGCGCCTTGGCGTCTTTGTCGGCGTCGCTGGTCACGGTTTCCGGGTAGTCCGGCAGGTTGTAGCCCTGCGCCTGCAGCTCTTTGATCGCGGCTTGCAGCTGTGGCACCGAAGCACTGATGTTCGGCAGCTTGATGATGTTGGCTTCAGGCGTAACGGCCAGGTCGCCCAGTTCGGCGAGGTGGTCGGCTACGGCTTTGTCGCCCAGTTGCTCGGGGAAGCTTGCCAGGATGCGCGCTGCAAGAGAGATATCGCGGGTTTCCACGGCGATATCGGCCGAGGCGGTGTAAGCCTCGATGATCGGCAGCAGGGAATAGGTGGCGAGGGCAGGAGCTTCGTCGGTGAAGGTATAGATGATCTTCGAGCGGGTGGGCATATTCGGATTAACTCTCTCTTCTTTGCTAAAGCGTGCGCAGAAACTCGAGGGGCGCCGGGTAAGCGCGTTCGTTCAAAGTCATCCATGAACCGAATGTCGAGATTCTTCGCGGTGATGTTGGGTGCATCAGTAGAGCGTCAAGCAGTCAGGCTGCGGTAACAACCCGACCAATCAGGCGGAAAGTCTCGTGCTAGAGAGGCCAGCCGTCGTGACCCTGTGGTCAGCGGGCGGCATTATACATAGGTAGCTGGCAATCTGCCGATGGTTCATATGCAACGATTCTCGTCCATTGGTCTAAAGGTCGCAGGGCGCGACCGGGCAAAGACTCGTTACGAATGCTGGACTTTGGCGCTTTTCCCTTTGCTTTCAGGCTTGTAGGAAACGAGATGTGCGCGGCGCAGGAACATAGGGTTTGCGTGTTGATTCAACTGGGTTACGCTCGAAGCAAGCCAGGTGTTCAATCCAAACAATGGAGTTCAGCATGGGTTACAAGAAGATTCAGGTTCCAGCCGTCGGTGACAAAATCACTGTCAATGCAGACCATTCTCTCAATGTTCCTGATAACCCGATCATCCCCTTCATCGAAGGTGACGGTATTGGTGTCGACATCAGTCCGGTGATGATCAAGGTTGTCGATGCTGCTGTTGAAAAGGCCTACGGCGGCAAGCGCAAGATTTCCTGGATGGAAGTCTACGCCGGCGAAAAGGCCACTCAGGTTTATGACCAGGACACCTGGCTGCCGCAGGAAACCCTCGACGCGGTCAAGGATTACGTGGTCTCCATCAAAGGCCCGCTGACCACTCCGGTCGGTGGCGGTATCCGCTCGCTGAACGTGGCACTGCGTCAGCAACTCGACCTGTACGTCTGCCTGCGCCCGGTGCGCTGGTTCGAAGGCGTGCCGAGCCCGGTGAAAAAGCCCGGCGATGTCGACATGACCATCTTCCGCGAAAACTCCGAAGACATTTACGCCGGTATCGAATGGAAGGCCGGTTCGCCGGAAGCCACCAAGGTCATCAAATTCCTTAAAGAAGAAATGGGCGTTACCAAGATCCGTTTCGACGAAAACTGCGGCATCGGCGTCAAGCCGGTATCGCGTGAAGGCACCAAGCGTCTGGCGCGCAAGGCCCTGCAATATGTGGTCGACAATGACCGCGATTCGCTGACCATCGTGCACAAAGGCAACATCATGAAGTTCACCGAAGGTGCCTTCAAGGAATGGGCCTACGAAGTGGCGGCCGAAGAATTCGGCGCGACGCTGCTGGACGGCGGTCCGTGGATGCAGTTCAAGAATCCGAAAACCGGCAAGAACGTTGTGGTCAAGGACGCCATCGCCGACGCCATGCTCCAGCAGATCCTGCTGCGCCCGGCCGAATACGATGTCATCGCCACCCTCAACCTCAATGGTGACTACCTGTCGGACGCGCTGGCGGCGGAAGTGGGTGGTATCGGTATTGCGCCGGGCGCCAACCTGTCCGACACCGTGGCGATGTTCGAAGCGACCCACGGTACCGCGCCGAAATATGCCGGCAAGGACCAGGTCAACCCGGGCTCGCTGATTCTCTCGGCCGAGATGATGTTGCGTCATATGGGCTGGACCGAAGCGGCGGACCTGATCATCAAGGGCACCAACGGTGCGATCGGCGCCAAGACTGTTACTTATGATTTCGAGCGCTTGATGGATGGCGCGAAGCTGGTGTCGTCTTCCGGGTTCGGGGATGCGTTGATTTCGCATATGTAAAAGCTGCAGGTACGCAAAAACCGCCTGACTCAATGGGTTGAGTCAGGCGGTTTTTTATGACCGAATGTTTTGAGGCTTCAACTGGTTGCCGTTTGTTTTTTCGTGGCAATCGAGCTTGGCGTCGAAGCTGCTTCGACCGGAGTTATCTTCACGGCATGCAAGCCTTTGGGGCCTTGAACGATGTCGAATGTGACTGCCTGACCCGCTTTCAGGGTCTTGTACCCTTCCATTTCAATGGCCGAGTAGTGGGCAAAGAAATCAATGTCCTTGCCATCCTCATCGCGACCTTCCCGGGCATCGGTATTGATAAAGCCGAATCCCTTGGCATTGTTGAACCATTTCACCTTGCCGACAGCCATGCTCAAATCCCTCTGCAACAGACTCCATCGCTGGAGTATCATCCACGACATCCGCAATCGAATTCGATAAAAGAATTGACTCCGCGGATCTTTTTTACCCACTGTGGGCTCTATTGGTTGTAACACCGTTTTCCCGATAGTCAAGGTGACCGGGCAGTCGTAGTTGAAAACGTGTGCAACCGCCCCCACCACTGTATTCGCACAACTGACGAACCTTTTTTTCCATGCATGCAATCAGCCAGATTCGACTAACATTCAATCAGGATCGCCCGCTTCTCCAAAAGGATCTTCCACAGGAGCACGACGACGATTCGGCAGGCGTTGCTGTTCAGGAAGCAAAGCCCGCTTTACAGGCGCCGCCGATGTACAAGGTGGTTTTGTTCAACGATGACTACACACCGATGGATTTCGTCGTCGAAGTGCTCGAGGTGTTTTTTAACCTGAATCGCGAGCTGGCGACCAAGGTCATGCTGGCCGTCCATACAGAAGGACGAGCAGTATGTGGAGTGTTTACCCGCGACATCGCCGAGACAAAGGCCATGCAGGTCAACCAGTACGCCAGGGAAAGCCAGCATCCGCTACTCTGTGAAATCGAGAAGGACGGTTAATCGCCGACCACTTGGGTATGAGGTGAAGCTATGTTAAACCGCGAGCTCGAAGTCACCCTCAATCTTGCCTTCAAGGAGGCTCGTTCGAAGCGTCATGAGTTCATGACCGTCGAACATCTCCTGCTGGCCCTATTGGATAATGAGGCTGCCGCCACCGTTTTGCGTGCCTGCGGCGCAAACCTCGACAAACTCAAGCATGATCTGCAGGAGTTCATCGACTCCACCACGCCATTGATCCCCGTGCATGACGAGGATCGCGAAACCCAGCCAACCCTGGGCTTCCAGCGTGTCCTGCAGCGTGCTGTTTTTCACGTACAGAGCTCGGGCAAGCGCGAAGTGACCGGCGCCAACGTGCTGGTCGCCATCTTCAGTGAGCAAGAGAGTCAGGCAGTGTTCTTGCTGAAACAGCAGAGCGTTGCGCGCATCGATGTCGTCAACTACATCGCCCACGGCATTTCCAAAGTACCGGGGCACGGCGATCACTCTGAAGGTGAACAAGATATGCAGGACGACGAGGGCGGTGAGTCTTCTTCTTCAGGCAATCCTCTGGATGCTTATGCCAGCAACCTCAACGAACTCGCGCGCCAGGGTCGCATCGATCCGCTGGTCGGCCGTGAATCGGAGGTCGAGCGTGTCGCGCAGATCCTCGCGCGCCGGCGCAAGAACAATCCGCTGCTGGTGGGCGAGGCAGGCGTGGGTAAGACCGCGATTGCCGAAGGCCTGGCCAAGCGCATCGTCGACAATCAGGTGCCGGATCTGCTGGCCAATGCGGTGGTTTATTCGCTCGATCTTGGCGCTCTGCTCGCGGGTACCAAGTATCGCGGTGATTTCGAGAAGCGCTTCAAGGCGCTGCTCAATGAACTGAAGAAACGTCCGCAGGCGATCCTGTTCATCGACGAGATCCACACCATCATCGGTGCGGGTGCTGCGTCCGGTGGCGTGATGGATGCGTCCAATCTGCTCAAGCCGCTGCTGTCGTCTGGCGACATTCGCTGCATCGGTTCCACCACATTCCAGGAATTTCGCGGCATCTTCGAGAAGGATCGTGCCTTGGCGCGTCGCTTCCAGAAGGTCGATGTCGTCGAGCCGTCGGTGGAAGACACCATCGGTATCCTGCGCGGTCTGAAAGGGCGTTTCGAGCAGCATCACAATATCGAATACAGCGATGAGTCGTTGCGTGCCGCTGCCGAACTGGCGTCGCGCTACATCAATGACCGGCACATGCCGGACAAGGCCATCGACGTGATCGACGAAGCGGGCGCCTACCAGCGTCTGCAACCGGTAGAGATGCGCGTCAAGCGAATCGAAGTGCCACAGGTCGAGGACATCGTCGCGAAAATCGCGCGGATTCCGCCAAAGCACGTGACCAGTTCCGACAAGGAGCTGCTGCGTAACCTGGAGCGTGACCTGAAGCTGACGGTGTTTGGTCAGGACGCGGCGATCGATTCGCTGTCGACTGCGATCAAGCTGTCACGCGCTGGCCTCAAATCGCCGGACAAACCGGTCGGTTCGTTCCTGTTTGCCGGGCCTACCGGTGTCGGTAAAACCGAGGCCGCGCGACAACTGGCCAAGGCCCTGGGCATTGAACTGGTGCGTTTCGACATGTCCGAATACATGGAGCGGCACACCGTATCGCGTCTGATCGGTGCGCCTCCAGGCTATGTCGGTTTCGACCAGGGCGGTCTGTTGACCGAAGCCATTACCAAGCAGCCACATTGCGTATTGCTCCTTGATGAAATCGAGAAGGCGCATCCGGAAGTCTTCAACCTGCTGTTGCAGGTCATGGACCACGGCACGCTGACCGATAACAACGGGCGCAAGGCGGATTTCCGCAACGTGATCGTGATCATGACCACCAACGCCGGTGCCGAGACGGCCGCGCGGGCTTCGATCGGTTTCACCCATCAGGACCACTCGTCCGATGCGATGGAAGTGATCAAGAAGAGCTTCACGCCGGAATTCCGTAACCGTCTGGACACCATTATCCAGTTTGGTCGCCTCAGCCATGAGGTCATCAAGAGCGTGGTGGACAAGTTCCTCACCGAGCTTCAGGCGCAGTTGGAAGACAAGCGTGTGTTGCTTGAGGTTACCGATGCGGCGCGCAGCTGGCTGGCAGCGGGTGGTTACGACTCGGCGATGGGCGCACGTCCGATGGCGCGTCTGATCCAGGACAAGATCAAGCGTCCGCTGGCGGAGGAGATTCTGTTTGGCGAACTGGCCGAGCATGGCGGTGTGGTGCACATCGACATCAAGGATGGGGAGTTGACGTTCGACTTCGAAACTACTGCGGAAATGGCCTGACGGCTGTGGATCAAGAGGGCGCCTTCGGGCGCCTTTTTGTTGCTCGTTGCTTGATGGTTTTGGGTGTAAATCCGTTGCTGCGGTTACGGCTGCTTAGGGTTTCGCCCTTACGGCGACTCACTTTTTTTACAAACGCCTAAAAAAAGTAAGCAAAAAAACGCTTGCTCCTA